>CAMDOQ010000110.1 GCA_945903685.1 Rhizobium sp. Q54 | reverse complement strand
ACGAACGTCTCGGCCGGCTTGGCGGCGAACGCCAGGTTGAACGGGATCGCCACCACCTGCTCGACGCCGAGCGCGCCCAGGAGGCGCACCTTGCGCCGGAGCGGCGTCAGCCGGAACGGCGGCGCTTGTGGCTGAAACACGCTCCGCGGGTGCGGCTCGAAGGTGAGGACGGCAAGCGCGCGGCCAGCGTCGCGCGCGATCGCGCGCGCCTTGGCGATCAGGCGCTGATGGCCGAGGTGGACGCCGTCGAAGTTGCCGATCGCGACGACCGCGCCCTTGGCGGCGGCCGGCGTCGCGGCATAGCTTCGGATCAATCGCATCGGGGCTCCTGGCGCGTTGGCGCGCCGAGGCGGCAACCCGGTCGCGCGCCCGATTATGGTCGGGGCCTCGCGATAAGCAAGCGAGCGCGGCGGTTACGCCTGCAGGAACCCCAGCAGCGACTGCGACTTGACGTTGGCGACGTTCAAGCTCTGGACACCCAAGCCGCGGCGCACTTCTTCGACCAGGGCGTCGGCTTCTTCTTCGGTCAAGTTCGGATTGACCTGGCTCGCGACCCCGGGCTCGATCGTGGTGATGAGCTTGCTCGGAAAGTCGGCGCCATCCTTGATCGCTTGCGTGTCTTGGTCGAGCGCGGCGAGGCGGTCCTCTACCGCCGAAAGCGCCGAATCGAGCGCCGCCACCGCGTCCCGCGCGCTCGCCGAGGACGCGGCCGAGGCATCGTCGATCCCGAGCCCTTTGGTGCTCAGGTCCTGGGCGCGGAGCGTCGCCTTGTTGCCGCTCCGATCGACCGTGATTTCGACGTTACGGCCGCCCTCGGACAGGAGATTGACGCCGCCGAACGAGGCTCGATCGACGGTCGCGTCGACCTCCTGCTTGAGCAGATCGAACTCCGCGCTCGCGCGCGCCCGTTCGTCCTCGCCGACGGTGGGATCGGCCGCCCGCTTCGCGACATCGCGCAATTGGAACAGCTGATCCTGGACGTTGCGGCCGGCACGGGTCGAGACTTCCGCGATCGACTGGGCGCGGCTCACGCCAAACTGGGTGGCGCGCAGCTCCCCGACCCGGCTTTTCAGCGTTTGCACGACGCCGCTCTCGTCGGGCGCGGAGAATCGGGTCAGGCTCGCGCTCTTGCGAAGCGACGTGTTCGCCAGATCCAGCGCTTGCAAACCGGCGAACGCCGAACCGAGACCGCCTACCGAGTCGACCATAGCCTCGCTCGTCAGAATCGCTCCGGCCGCCGTCGACGACGGTGGCAAGCGAGCAAACCTGCTTAGCGGAAGCTACTTTCCCCACCTGTTCTCGGGGGACTTCGCCGTATTCTGTCGGCGCGTAGCCGTTTCGCATCGCCATGATAACCGAACGCCGACGCCCGACAAGCGGCTGCTAAGGTTGCATTAACCATGTTCATTAACTTCGTTCGCTCGCGCGCCACGCGGACTATTCGAGAATGAGCGATCCCAGCTACGCCCCCGAATCGCGTTGGCCCGCCATCCGCCTCGCGCTCTTCTATGCCGCGATGTTCGCCGCGATCGGCGTCTACATGCCGTTCTGGCCGGTCTGGCTCGCCGCCCAAGGCGTTACCCCGTTCGAGCTCGGCGTGCTGCTATCGGCCAATCACTGGCTCAAGATCGTCACCAATCCGCTGATCGCGCGTGCCGTCGATCGCCGCGGCGAGCGGCGGATGCCGCTCGTCCTGCTCGCGCTCATGACGTTCGCGATGTTCCTTCCGTTCCCGCTCGTCGCCGGATTTGCCGCACTTCTGCTGCTCACGCTCCTCAACGGCGTGTTCTTCTCGGCGATCAATCCGGTCGGCGAGAACCTGGCCTTGACCGTCATCTACGCCCGCAAGCTCGACTACGGCCGCATCCGGCTGTGGGGTTCGATCGCGTTCGTCGCCGGCGCGCTCGGCGGCGGTGCGCTCCTGTCCGGCCGGAGCGAGGACGTGATCTGGTGGACGATCGTGCTCGCGATGGCGGCCATGGTCGCAGCCTGCCTCGGGTTGCCCGAGGCGCGCTCGGCAGCAACGTCCGGTTCCGTGCCGGTCGGCGTCGGCGTCCTCCTCAAGAACCGCGTGTTCGTCTATTTCCTGATCGCGGGCGGTCTCGTGCAGGCGAGCCACGCCGTCTATTACGGCTTCAGCGCGATCGCTTGGCGCGCAGCCGGGATCGGCGAAACGACGATCGGCGGGCTATGGGCCCTGGGCGTGGTCGCCGAGATCGCACTGTTCGCGTTCTCGGCGCGGCTGGTCGCCCGCTTCCGGCCGTCGAGCTTCTTGATCGCGGCAGCGCTCGCCGGGCTGATCCGGTGGTCGGCGACGCCGTTCACCGACTGGGTTCCGGCGCTCGCGCTGCTGCAGATCTTCCACGCCCTTACCTTCGGCGCCGCCCACCTGGGTGCCATGCATTTCATCGCCCGCGCCGCGCCACCCGGCGCGTCGGCGACAGCGCAAGGCATTTACTCGGGCGCCGCGGTCGGCGGCCTTTCCGGGCTCGCCGCGCTCCTTGGCGGATCGCTCTACGCCGACATCGGCACCTTCGCCTACCTCGCGATGACCGGGGTGTCGGCGGTCGCGCTCGGCGCTGCCCTACTGCTCGCTCGACGCTGGGACGGGCAAACGATTAGAGTCGGGCTGCGATGAGCGCGCCCGCCTCCCAGCACGTCTGCACCGCCTGCGGCTACAACATGATTGGGCCCAAGCCCGCCGCCTGCCCGTTTTGTGGCGCCGGCCCGGCCGCGTTCTTGACCGATGCCGCGTGCGGTGCGCGCTACCGCGTCACCGCTTCGGCGGTCGCGCCCGGGATTACGCGGCTGAATTCGGTCCCGCCGCTCGGGATCGAGCACGCCGCCTATCGGATCGAGGCCGACGGCGCCAACGTCTGGATCGACTGCCCGTCGTCTTTCAACGCCGACGCGCCCGCCGCGACTGTGATTGCCTTCACGCACAAGGACTTCTTGGGCGCCGCGAATCAATACCGCGCCCGATTCGGGGCCGAAGTCTGGATCCACGCCGCCGACGCGACGCACCCGCTGGCGCGGCCGTTCCCGTTCGATCGCCGATTCGAAACCGATTTCGAGGCGCATGGCATCGCCGCGAAGCATATCGGCGGGCATTCGCCGGGCTTCACCGCCTACCGCTTCGGCGACACCTTGTTCGCGTGCGATCTCGTGTTCGATCGCGGCGCGCGTACGCGCTTCAACCCGTACGGCCAGGGCGCCCGCGGCGCAGCCGAGGCCGCCCGACGCCTGCTCGCCTGGCTCGGCCAGGACGACCTCGCCCGCGTCTGCGGCTGGAACTACGTGAGCGCGTATGCTGGCTGGCGCGATCGCGTCGCACAGCTCGTCGAACGCAACGGACGCCCGCGCGATCGTGGCCCGGCCGGCCCGCGTGCGCCGGCGCTGCGCCGCTACATCTGCAACGACTGCGCGCTGGTCTACGATCCGGTACTCGGCATGCCCGAGGACGGGATCCCGCCGGGGACGCCGTTCGCGGAGATTCCGGAGACGTGGCGTTGCCCCGATTGCCGCGTCACCAAGGCCGACTTCGTCGCGCTCGATTCCTGAAAATAGAGCGCCGCGCCCAATCGAGGCGCGGCGGTAACGATCCGTTAAGCCGCAGCGTTAGCCGCGCGGCAGATTCGGCAGCCGGCGATACTTACGCGGCAATTTCTTCCAGGGTGCGTTCGATCCTGCGCCGGTCGATCCCAAACCAGGTCGCCAGCAAGCTCACCGTCGAGCGAACGCGCGCGCAATGCGGACACTGCACGGTCGGCTCGTAGGTCTTGACGTGAAAAGTCTCGCCGCATTCGCACGAGATCATCACGCCTTTCCAAATCTGCTCCACGATCTTCACTGCACTTCTCCCCAAACGGTAAACGAGGTCATCGACGGGGGAAGCGGTGCAAGGCCCATGCCATGGGAAAAGTGTGAGCACGGTCACGGGGATACCCGAATCGCGCGGTTTCGGCGTAGGGTTGGCGCAGTTTTCGACTGGCGCGTGTGGCCGGCCGCCGCACCCGCCTTAAATCAATAAGGAGGACCCGATGGCCAAAGTCGTGCCGCACTGGCGGCTCACCCACGAAGGCGCGCTCGCGGCATTGAATGCGGCGGTCGCCAAAGCTACCGAAATCAAGGCACCGATGTGCATCGCGATCTGCGACGATGGCGGCAATATGCTGGCGTTCGCGCGCATGGATGGCGCCAAGGTGCTGTCGATCGATTCGGCGACCGCCAAGGCCAAGACCGCGTCCTCGATGCGGGTCCAGACCGGCGGCCTGGACGAGAAGATCGCGACCAAGATGAGCTTCGCGACCCAGGGCAAGTACACCAATCTGAACGCCGGCCTGCCCATTATCGTGAATGGCGTCACCATCGGCGGCGTCGGCGCCGGCTCCGGCACCGGCGCGCAGGATCTCGAAGTCAGCAAGGCCGCGCTCGCCGCCATCGACGGCGCCGAACGCTTCGCCGACGCCAAGGCGTTCTAAGCGATGGCCCGGTCGCGCGTCCTCGCCCTTGTAGCGACGCTCGCGGCCGCGCTCGCCGGTTGCAGCAACATGTCCCTGGTCGGAAGCGGCGGCTCGGAGAGCGAGCCCGACGTCGGCGTCATCTTCAACGTCGATCTGTTCAGCCTGTTTCGCGGCCGCCGCGCACCCGATCCGGTCCCACAGCCGCCCGAAGAAGGCTCGCGCCCCAAGGAGCGGGTGCCGGAAGAAGAGAAGGGCCCCGAGCGCGACCCGTACCGGTAGGTCCCTAGCCGCCGCTCAGCCATGCCACGGCGGCGCGATGGCGGTAAGATGCGCGCTGACCGCGACCCCGGGACCCCGCCATGCTGTTCCGCCAACTGTTCGACAACGTCTCCTCGACCTACACCTACCTGCTCGCCGGCGGCAAAGGCGGCGAAGCGCTCATCATCGATCCGGTGTTCGAGCGGGTCGACCGCTACATCGCGCTCGCGGCCGAGCTCGATCTGCGTTTGGTGATGGCGCTCGACACCCACGTCCACGCCGACCACATCACCGGTTTGGCGGCGCTCCGCGACCGCACCAAGTGCATCACGGCGATGGGCAAGATGGCCAAGGTCGACGTGGTCTCGTTCCGGTTCGACGATGGCGATGCGATCGAGATCGACGGCGTGCGCCTGGGCGCGCTCTATACGCCCGGGCACACCGATGACTCCTACTGCTTCACCCTTCCCGATCGGGTCTTCACCGGCGATACGCTCCTGATCCGCGGCACCGGGCGCACCGACTTCCAGAACGGCGATGCCCGCGCCGCCTTTCGCTCGCTCAGTGAGAAGCTGCTGGCGCTGCCCGACGCGACGCTGGTCTACCCCGGCCACGACTACAAGGGCGACACCGTCTCGACGATCGGCGAGGAACGCGCGTTCAATCCGCGGCTCAAGGCGAAGTCGGCCGAGGAATACGCGACGCAGATGGCGAGCCTCAACCTGCCCAACCCCAAGATGATGGACGTCGCGGTGCCGGCCAACTTGAAGATCGGCGCGCGCCAGCGCGCCGAAGGCGGCGAGACCTGGTCGATCGAGGCGGCCGACGCGCGGGCCGAGATCGAGAAGCCCGACCTCGTTTTGATCGACTTGCGCGACGACAACGAGCGGCGGCGCGCCGGTGCCATTCCGAACGCGGTCCAGGTGCCCTACCGCGACCTCGTCCACGCGCTCCACCCCGGCGGCCTCGTCCACTACGAGGCGATCAAGGGCCGCAAGCGCATCATGTTCTATTGCGCATTCGGCGAGCGCTCGGCGCTCGCCATCAAATCCGCCCACGAGAGCGGGCTTTTCAACGTCTGCCACCTCGTCGGCGGTATCGATGCCTGGCGCCTGGCCGGCGGCGCGGTCGAGAGCGTCGCCTAGGGCTGGATGAATTCGATCGTGATGCCGTCGGCGTTGGTGGCGTAGACGATGCGGCGGCCCTTGTTGGGGCCCTTGTCGGAAATCTGCACCGGCCCGCGCGGCTCGAAGCCGTAGGCCTGCCCGGCGGCAAGCGCGGCATCCAGATTGTCGACGTCGAAGGCGATGTGGGCGAAGCCGGCATCGCACGGTCGCCCCGTCACCTTGGCGCGGTCGGCCGGGCTCGCATACTCGATGAATTCGAGCCGGTGTCCGGGCGCATCGACGAACGCGACCGTGATGCGGGCGCCTGGAACCCCGGTCACGTTCTCGGCCATCTTGGGGTCGCGCGGCATCTTTTCGGTGGCGCGGAAGCCCAAGACGTCGCGGAAGAACCCGAGCGTCTGGTCGAGGTTCGAGACCGTGAAGCTGGTGTGGTTGGTGGCGAGCACGCGGAAATCGGCCATGACAGGGTCCTTCCTTGCAATCACGTCCTGACCGCGCGCCCGATCACCGGGTAGGCGGGGTCGGTGTAACCGAACGTCGTCGAGTGCCCGGGCGGCACCACACCGTCGACGAAGGCATGATCGGCCGCGGTCAGCCGGTGGTCGAGCGCGCCTAGGTACTCATTCCATTGCCCGAGCGTGCGCGGGCCGGCGATCGCCGCGGCGACATGGGCGTTGGCGAGCACCCAGAGCAGTGCAAACTGGCCCGCGCTCAGGCCGCGGGCGCGAGCACGAGTCGCGAGCTTGGCGGCGAACGCGACCGATTCTTTTCGCCACTCCGTCATCATCAAGCGGCGGTCGCGGCGCCCGGCCCGGCTTTGCCGGGGCGCGGGCCGGCCCCAGGCGTACTTCCCGGTCAGGACCCCGCGCGCAAGCGGGCTGAACGGCACCACGCCCAAGCCGTAGTAGGCGGCGGCCGGGATCACTTCGTCCTCGGCGACTCGGGTTGCCGCGTTGTAGCAAGGCTGGCACGCGATCGGTCGCGCGATACCCATGAGATCGCAGAGCCTGACGACTTCGGCCAAACGCCAGCCGCGGATGTTGCTCAACCCGAAATAGCGGGTCTTGCCGGCGCGGATCAGGTCACCGACCGCCCGCACCGCTTCCTCGAGCGGCGTCGTCTGGTCGTCGAGGTGAAAGTAATAGAGGTCGACATAGTCGGTCTTGAGCCGGCGCAAGCTCGCGTCGATCGCGGCCATGATGTGCTTGCGCGAGAGCCCGCGTGCGTTGGGCGCGGGCGGTCCGAACCCGACCTTGGTCGCGAGCACCCAGCGCGCGCGGTCGCGCGCGGTCAGGCGCCCGACGATGCGCTCCGACTCGCCATCGACATAGACGTCGGAGGTATCGATGAAGTTGACGCCGGCGGCGCGGGCGTGGGCGACGATCCGCGCCGCTTCGCGGGCGGACGTCTCGTTCCCGAAGGTGAGCGCGCCCAGGCAGAGCGCCGACACGCGCAAACCGTCACGTCCGAGGGTCCGGTACTCCATCGCCGACGCCTTTCGCTTCGCGGCGCCTAGTTCACCTTGCGGCCGACCACTTCCAGGACCTCATCTTTGGTCATGACGTCGCCGAACTGCATGATGAAGGTTTCGAGCGTCGCCAGGTGTTCCTTGTCGGTGAAAGCGGCGCAGCAGTCGGACACCAGGACCACCTTGTAGTCGAGCGCCATCGCGTCGCGCCCGGTCGATTCGACGCAGACGTTGGTCTTGGTCCCGGCCAGGATCAGTGCTTCGATGCCGAGGCTGCGCAGCAACCGTTCGAGCGTCGAGGCGCCCGACGTGAACGCGCTATAGCGATTCTTGGTGATGCGGAGATCGTCGCTGTGGATCGTCAAGTCCTTCCACAGCTTGGCACCGTGA
>CAMDOQ010000109.1 GCA_945903685.1 Rhizobium sp. Q54 | reverse complement strand
AACCGTAATTTCGAGGGCCGCCAGGGCCAGGGCGGGCGCACCCACCTGTTGAGCCCGGCCATGGCGGCGGCGGCGGCGATCGCCGGGTGCCTCGCCGACGTCCGCGAATACCAGCGCTAACCGGAGGACCGAGCGATGCAAAAATTCTCTACCCTCCGCGCGGTCGCGGCGCCGCTGCCGATGGTGAACGTCGACACCGACCGCATCATTCCCAAGCAGTTCCTGAAGACGATCAAGCGCACCGGCTTGGGCCGGGCGTTGTTCTTCGAAATGCGATTCGACGCGCAGGGCAAGGAACGGCCGGAGTTCGTGTTGAACCGCGAGCCCTACCGCAAGGCCCAGATCCTGGTCGCGGGCGAGAATTTCGGCTGTGGATCGAGCCGCGAGCATGCGCCGTGGGCGTTGTTAGATTTCGGTATCCGCTGCGTGATCGCGCCGTCGTTCGCCGATATTTTCTTCAGCAACTGCTTCAAGAACGGGATCCTGCCGATCGTCCAACCGAAAGCGGTGATCGAGAAGCTCTTGGACGACGCTGCCCGCGGCGCCAACGCCATCGTCACCGTCGATCTCGAGAAACAAGAGATTACCGGCCCCGACGGCGGCCGCGTCACGTTCGAGGTCGATCCGTTCCGCAAACACTGCCTGCTGAACGGGCTCGACGAAATCGGCTTGACGCTCGAGAAGGAACCCAAGATCGCGGCATTCGAGAGCAAGCAACGGCGCGAGCAGCCGTGGCTTTACCGGTAACGTCCGACCCGTCCTCCCCGGTTTGCGGGCGAGGGCTCCCTCCCTGCGCTTAGAACAGGTCTTCCATGCCCGCTAACAAGAAACTGCTGGTGCTGCCCGGCGACGGGATCGGTCCCGAAGTCATGTACCAAGTCCGCCGCCTGATCGACTGGTCGGACAAGCGCCGCCGCGTCACGTTCGACGTCCAGGACGACCTGGTCGGCGGCGCCGCGATCGACGCGCACGGCGTGCCGCTCACCGACGCTGCGCTCGACAAGGCCAAGAACGCGGATGCGGTCCTGTTCGGCGCGGTCGGCGGCCCGAAATGGGACGTGCTCGAATTCAAGGCTCGGCCCGAGCGCGGGCTCTTGAAGCTCAGGAAGGAAATGGATCTGTTCGCCAACTTGCGCCCCGCCATGGTGTTCGATGCGCTGGCCGACGCCTCGTCGCTGAAGCGCGAGATCGTCGCTGGGCTCGACATCATGATCCTGCGCGAATTGACGGGCGGCGTTTACTTCGGCGAGCCGCGCGGCATCACCACGCTCCCCGACGGTACCCGCCGCGGCGTCAACACCCAGGTTTATACCGACCGCGAAATTCAGCGCATCGCCCACGTCGCCTTTGAACTCGCCCGCAAACGCCAGAAGCGTGTCACCTCGGTCGAGAAGTCGAACGTGATGGAAAGCGGCATCCTGTGGCGCGAGGAAGTGCAAAAAGTGCACGACCAGCACTACCGCGACATCGAGCTCGCGCACATGTACGCCGACAACTGCGCCATGCAGCTGGTGCGCAATCCCAAGCAGTTCGACGTCATCGTCACCGACAACCTGTTCGGCGATCTGCTGTCCGATGCGGCTGCGATGCTGACCGGGTCGCTCGGCATGCTGCCCTCGGCCTCGCTCGGGCCCGCAGATGCGAGCGGCCGGCGCCGCGCGCTCTACGAACCGGTGCACGGCTCGGCTCCCGACATCGCCGGCAAGGGGCTCGCCAACCCGATCGCCTGCGTCTTGTCCTATGCGATGGCGCTCCGCTATTCGTTCGATTCCGGCGAGGACGCCGACCTGGTCGAGGCCGCGGTCAAGCGCGTGCTCGATGGCGGTTTGCGCACGGCCGACATCATGCAGCCGGGCAAGGCCCAAGTCGGCACCAAGGTGATGGGCGATGCGATCTTGCGCGAACTCGACAAGCTCGCGGCGTGATCGGCTTGCGGAACCGAGGAACGGCCATAAATTAACGTCGTGGCCGGGTACGACCCGGCTACCCGCGACGTGAGGCACCAAGACGTCGATACCCGGCCCGCAGCCGGGCACGACGGTTGCGACAGGAGACGGACATGGGTTACCGGGTGGCGGTGGTCGGCGCGACCGGCAATGTCGGACGCGAGATGCTCAACATCCTGGCCGAGCGCAAATTCCCGTGCGAGGAGGTGGTGGCGCTCGCCTCGCGCCAGTCGATCGGCAAGGAAGCGATGCTGGGCGACACGACGCTTACCGTGAAGTCGCTCGACGACTTCGATTTCAAGGGCATCGACATCGCGCTGTTCGCGGCCGGCTCCGCGGTCGCCAAGAAAACCGCGCCCCGGGCCGCCCGGGCCGGCGCAGTCGTAATCGACAATTCGTCCTACTTTCGGATGGAACCGGACGTGCCGCTCGTCGTGCCCGAAGTCAACGCCGGCGCAGCCGCCGGCTACGCCAAGCGCAACATCATCGCCAATCCCAACTGCTCGACCGCGCAGCTCGTGGTCGCGTTGAAGCCGCTCCACGACGCCGCGGTCATCAAGCGGGTGGTGGTCGCGACCTATCAGGCGGTGTCGGGCGCCGGCCACGACGCGATGGACGAATTGTTCGAACAGACCCGCGCGATCTTCGTCAACGACCCGATCGAGAAGAAAAAATTCACCAAGCAGATTGCGTTCAACGTAATTCCGCACATCGACGTGTTCATGCCCGACGGCGCCACCAAGGAAGAATGGAAGATGGTGGTGGAGACCCGGAAGATACTGGATCCGGCGATCGAGGTGATCGCGACCTGCGTACGGGTGCCGGTGTTTGTCGGCCATTCCGAGGCGGTCCACCTGGAATTCAAGAAGCCGCTCTCGGTCGCCGCGGCCCGCGAAGCGCTGCGCCAGGCGCCCGGCGTTATGGTGATCGATAGGCGCGAGGACGGCGGCTACATCACGCCCTTGGAGTGCGTCGGTGAATATGCGACCTACGTCTCGCGCATCCGCGAGGACAAAACGGTGAAGCACGGCCTCGCGCTCTGGGTGGTCTCGGACAACTTGCGCAAAGGCGCCGCGCTGAACGCGGTCCAGATCGCCGAAGTGCTGATCAACAAGCACTTGAAGAAGGCGGCATAGCCGACCCGAGCGGGGGCGTCCGCAAAAACCGCCCTAAACCTTCCCTAGTAGACTAAGAGAGACGGCTCCCGCCGCCCACGGCTGAAGCGTAAGGCTGTGCCGGGTTGGTGGCGGCCGAGTCCGCCGCTAGACTGGGTGCGCCTTCGCGGCGCAGCAAGGGGAGAAAAATCATGGAAATCAGTACGTTCTCGGCATTCGCGATCGCGGTGCTCGTGCTCGCCGTGGTGTTCGTATTCGCCGGCGTCAAAGTCGTGCCGCAGGGCATGGAGTACACGGTCGAGCGGTTCGGCCGCTACATCCGCACGCTCCGACCCGGGCTCCACTTCATCACCCCGATCGTCGAGGCGATCGGCGCCAAGCTCAACATGATGGAGCAGGTGTTCGACGTGCCGACCCAGGAGGTCATCACCAAGGACAACGCCATGGTCTCGGCCGATGGCGTCGTCTTCTACCAGGTGCTCGACGCGGCCCGCGCCGCCTACGAGGTGAGCCAGCTCGAACGCTCGGTCATGAACTTGACCATCACCAACGTCCGCACGGTGATGGGCTCGATGGACCTGGACGAACTCCTCTCCAAGCGCGACGACATCAACGCCCGCCTGCTCAAGGTGCTCGACGAGGCGACCAGCCCGTGGGGCATCAAGGTGACGCGCATCGAGATCAAGGACATCACGCCGCCGCGCGATCTGGTCGATGCGATGGCGCGGCAGATGAAGGCCGAGCGCGACAAGCGCGCCAACATTCTCGAGGCCGAGGGCCACCGCCAGTCGCAGATCCTGCGCGCTGAGGGCGAGAAACAGTCGGCGATCCTCGAGGCCGAGGGCCGGCGCGAGGCGGCGTTCCGCGACGCCGAGGCGCGCGAGCGCGCGGCCGAGGCCGAGGCCAAAGCGACGGCGATGGTGTCGGAGGCGATCGCCGGCGGCAACGTCACCGCGATCAACTATTTCGTCGCCCAGAAATACATCGAAGCGTTGGGCGCGTTCGCCGCGTCGCCTAACCAGAAAGTGATGTTCCTGCCGCTCGAGGCGTCGAGCGTGATCGGCGCGATCGGCGGCATCGCCGAGATCGCGCGGCAGGCGTTCGGGTCCGGCACCGACCGCCCCGCCCCGCCCGCCAAGTCCTGACGGCGGAGGCACGCATGCAAGCCTTTCTTGCCTCGATCACCTTCTGGCACTGGTGGATTCTGGGCGCGATCTTCGTCGTGCTCGAGATCGTCGCACCCGGCGTTTTCCTGCTCTGGCTCGGTGTCGCCGCGACGATCGTCGGCTTGGTCGTGCTGGCGGCGCCGGCGCTCGGCTGGGAGCTGCAGGCGATCCTGTTCGCCGTGCTGGCTGTCGGCAACGTCTATCTGGCGTGGCGTTTCCTCGGCCGCAATCGCGAGACCACCGACCACCCCGACCTGAACCGCCGCGGCCGCGAACTGATCGGGCGCTCGTTCACGCTGACCGAGCCGATCGCGAACGGGCGCGGGCGGCTTAAGGTGGGCGACTCGCTCTGGGCCGTCGCCGGCCCCGACCTCGCTGCCGGTACGGCGGTCAAAGTCGTCGAGCTGGACGGCACCGTGCTCAAGGTCGAGCGCGCGTGACCAGCTGTCGAGCGCACGTGGCCGGCTCGTGATCCCGCTTCGTACCTCGGTCGCGGTGGTCGAACCGCCGGGCGCGACGGTCGGTATTCTCCTCGCGCTGGTCGTCGTATTTCTGTTCCAGGCGAGCCTTCCGCCCGACCTTGCCGAGCGTTTCATCTTGAACAATGCGCTGGTGCCGGCGCGCTACGCCGCACCGTCGCTCGAGGCCATGCGCGGGCTCTCGGCCACCAACTATCTTCCCTTCCTGACCAACACGTTCATGCACGCCGACGCTTGGCATCTCGTCGTCAACGCGTGGGCGCTCTGGGTTTATGGCGCCGCGCTCGAGCAGCGCCTCGGCATGGCGCGCCTACTCGCGCTCTATGTCGTAGCCGGGCTCGCCGGAAGCGCCGCGCATTTCGCCGTCCATCCGACCTCGACGGTGCCCGCACTCGGCGCCTCAGGCGCCATCGCCGGCATTCTCGGCGGCTTCATCGTCGCCCACCGCGGCGCGCGCATTTCGGTGTTGGCGCTGCCGCTGCCGCGGATCGTCGAGTGGCCGGCGCTCTCGTTCGTGATCGTCTGGGCAGCGCTGCAGGCGGTCATGGCAATCGGCGACCTCGTGCCGTTCGAAGCGCCGGCGCGCGCGCGCGGCGGCATCGCGTGGTGGGCGCATTTGGGCGGATTCGCGGCCGGGCTCGCGCTTGCGGCGCTGCTGGCGGCGCGCCGGCAGCCGGTGCGCATCATCGGCCCGGCCTTGGGCGGCGTACGCGCGATCGGTCGCCCGCGCGCACCGATCGAGATCATGGGGAGCCGCGGTGCGGTGCCGGTCGTCGCCAAGACCGCGATCCAGACCGCCGCCGCCGTGCGACTGGTTCCCGAGTCGGGCACGACCACCCGCCGTCGCGGCGGCCCGTGGTCGATCGCCAAGCGAGGCTGACAATCCCGATCGACCGCAGGCGGGCCCGAGGCAGCGGCCTTGCTTCGCTCTGAAATTGAATATACATTTGCATGTACAAAATTGCGTATAGCCCGGAGGTTGTAGACGAACTTCGGCCGCTCCGGGTTTTTGACCGTCGATCCGTGCTCGTCGCCGTCGACCGTCACCTTAAGTTCGATGCGTTGGCCGGGGGCAACAGCCGCAAACGGGTCGAACTCGACGACGGGCGAGTTTTCCACCAACTCCGCGTGGGCGATTTTCGTATCTTTTACTCGGCTGACCAATCCAACCGAACGGTCGTCATTCGCCATATCCGCTACAAAGGACGAAAGACGACAAGCGAGATTTTGTGAAGTTCATCGGTGTTCGCGAAGCCCAAGTCCGATTGAGCGCACTCGTTCAGCGATCGCAAGCCGAGCGCGTGATTTTGACGCGGCACGGACATCCGGTCGCCGTCTTAACCGGTATCGAGGGCAAGGACCTCGAGGACGAAATCCTTTTCAACGATCCCGCCTTCCGCACTCTGATGAGTGAGCGACTAAGTACCCAAGGCCCGCTCGTCAGTCACGAGGCGCTCTTAGCCGAGACCGAAGCCGAACTGGCGCGCGGTCGCCGACGCCGACGTCCGCAGAAAAAGAAGCGTCAGCGACCGCACACCAAGGCGGCGCGTCGTTGATTGATCGAGGTCGCGCGTCGTTGACTTAACGAAGGCGGCAGTCTTAAATCGACGGACGGTCGCCGATTTCGAAGAAGCAGGGGGAACGGCCGCCGCACCGGCGCGTTATCCGTCGTTCCTCCCCTTACCCGCAGCGAGGCCCACGATGGCAGACGTGAATCGTCCCCTCTCGCCCCATCTCCAAGTTTACCGACCGCAAATCACCTCGATGCTCTCGGTGGTCCATCGCGGCACCGGCGTCGTACTCGGGGTCGGGACGCTCTTGCTCGCGTGGTGGCTGATCGCGGCCGCTTCCGGACCGGAGGCCTACGCTCAATTCAACTGGTTCATCAGCGGCTGGATCGGGCGCCTGATCCTGCTCGGCTTTACCTATTCGCTGTTCTACCACCTCTGCAACGGCATCCGGCACCTGTTCTGGGACATCGGCGCCGGGTTCGAGCTGGCGGCGGTCAACGCGACCGGATGGGTGGTGGTGATCTTCTCGCTCGGCTTGACCGGGCTCGCCTGGATCGCCGGCTACTACATGCGAGGTGCGCTATGAGCATGCAAAGCCCGCTCGGCCGCGTTCGCGGCTTAGGCTCGGCCAAGAACGGCACGCACCATTGGTGGCACCAGCGCTTGACCGCGCTTGCCCTGATCCCGCTCACGCTGTGGTTCGCGCTCTCGATCGTCGCGATGACCGGGGCCAGCCACTCCGCCATGCTCGATTGGATGAATTCGCCGATCGTCGCCGGCTTGATGGTGCTGTTGCTGGCGGCTGGCTTCTATCACCTGAAGCTCGGCATGCAGGTCGTGATCGAAGACTATGTCCACGTCGAGTGGCAGAAGATCACCGCGCTCATCATCGTGCAGTTCGGCTGCTGGGCGCTTGGGCTCGCCTCGATCATGGCGGTCGTTTGGGTTTGGACGGGAGGCTGAGATGGCTGCCTACGACATCATCGACCACACCTACGACGTCGTCGTGGTCGGCGCCGGCGGCGCCGGCTTGCGCGCGGTGGTTGGCTTGGCCGAAGCCGGCCTCACCACCGCCTGCCTCACCAAAGTGTTCCCGACCCGGAGCCACACCGTCGCCGCCCAAGGTGGCATCTCGGCCGCGCTCGGCAATATGGGCCAGGACGACTGGCGCTGGCACATGTACGACACCGTCAAGGGCGCCGATTGGCTCGGCGACCAGGACGCGATCGAGTACATGTGCAAGGAAGGTCCAGCCGCGATCATCGAGCTCGAGCACTACGGCGTGCCGTTCTCGCGCACCGAGACCGGCACCATCTATCAACGCGCGTTCGGCGGCATGACCGCCGAGTTCGGCAAGCGCATCATCCAGCGCACCTGCGCCGCCGCCGACCGCACCGGCCACGCCATCCTGCACACGCTTTATCAGCAGTCGATCAAGCACGACGTCGAGTTCTACGTCGAATATTTCTCACTCGGCTTGATCATGGAGAACGG
>CAMDOQ010000108.1 GCA_945903685.1 Rhizobium sp. Q54 | reverse complement strand
GGCGAGCGCGCGGGCGCGCATGTCTTGGGCGCGAACGATGAAGGGCGCGTGCTCGGGGCCGGCCGCGCGCGCCGGCGGCGCGACCGCCGATGCCGCGAGGGCGAGCGCGCCAGCGCCGAACAGCCGCGTCATGAACGCGCGCCGCTCCGGATCGGTAGCCGGAACCGCGCCGGCCGCCTCGGGTTCTGCCATGACGACCTCCTCAAGGTACGGGTCTGGCCGGCGCCGGGCGCCGGTCGGACTTGAAGAAAAACAACAGCGGAATGGCGACGAGCGGCGTGTACGTCAGGATGACGAAGTCGTTGAGGTAGCCGATCATCGTCGCCTGGCGCACGATCTCGGCGTCGATCGCGGCCAACCCGGCCGGATCGCCGAGGCTCCAGGTGGGCGGCAGGAACGGCGCCTGATAGAGCGGGTTGAGCGTCGAAACCTGCGCCGCCATCTCCGCCCGGTTCGCCTGGGTGCTCTGCCCGAGCACCGCGATCACGTACGAGATGCCGATGCTGGCGCCGGTGTTGCGCACCAGACTGAAGATCGAGGTCGCTTCGGTACGAAGCCGGGGGTCGAGCGTCGCGAAGGCGAGCGTCGAGAGCGGAACCCAAATGAGCCCGAGGCCGAAGCCCTGGACGAACCCGGTCCACAACACCGGCCACGCTTCGACCTCGATTGTGAACCGGGTCATGTAGTAGGCGCCGACCGCGGCGCTGACGAGGCCGGCCAGGATGATCGAGCGGCTGTCGACCCGGCCGACCAGCCGGCCCGCCACCACCAGGGCGAGCAGGTTGCCGAAGCCGCGCGGCATCATCAGATAGCCGACCATGTAGGCCGGGTACCCCTGCAGGTCCTCGAGAAACGGCGGCATCAACACCACCGACGCCATCAAGGTGACGCTGGTGAGCGGCATCACGATCAGGCCGACCACGAAGTTGCGGTCGCGAAACAGCGCGGGTGGCAGGAACGGCCGCGCGCCGGTCGCCATGTGGACCAGGAACATGTAGAGCCCGAGCGCGGCGAGGAACGCCTCGACCACGATCTCGGTCGAATCGAACCAGCCTTTGACTTCGCCACGATCCAAGACCGCCTGGAGCGCGCCGATGCCGAGCGCGAGCACGGTGAAGCCGAACCAATTGAACGACCGCTGGCGGTCGCGGGCGGTCTCGGGCAGGAAAACCCACAGGCCGAGCAGGGTCACGATCCCGACCGGCAAATTGATGTAGAACACCCAGCGCCAGCCGTAGAGTTCGGTGATGTAGCCGCCGATGGTCGGGCCCAGGATCGGGCCGGCCATGACGCCCATGCCCCAGATCGCCATCGCCGAGCCGTGCCGCTCGCGCGGATAGGCATCGAGCAACACCGACTGCGACAGCGGGATCAACGCTGCGCCCGAAGCGCCCTGCAGGATGCGGGCAAGCACCAGCACCTCGAGCGAGGGCGCGGCGCCGCACAGCATCGAGGCGGCGACGAAGCCGGCGACCGAGGCGATGAACAGACGCTTGCGCCCGAACCGTCCGGCGAGATAGCCGGTCGCCGGGGTCGCGATCGCGGTGGCGACGATGTAGGACGTCAGGACCCAGGCGATCTCTTCTTGCGACGCCGACAGGCTGCCGCGCATCGAGGGTAGCGCGACGTTGGCGATGGTGTTATCGAGAACCTGAATGACGGTCGCCATCATCACCGAGACGGTGATGGCGGCACGGTGGAAGGCGGCGCTGCGTCCGGCCAGCCCCGGCAGCGCGACTGCGGTCACGGCCGGCGCGGGGCCGGCCCGTCGATCCCTTCGCGCAGCCAGTTGATGAGACCGGCGAGCGCGCCCGGAACCGGGCGCTGGTAGCCGGTGTCGATCGTGACCTCGGCGCTCATGCCGGCGCGGAGCGGCGGATCGTTGGGCTGGGTCGCGATCGCGATCCGGACCGGAATGCGCTGCACCACCTTGACCCAGTTGCCCGACGCGTTCTGCGGCGGCAACAGCGAGAATTCGGAGCCGGTGGTCTGGGCGATCGATTCGACGACACCGGTCCAGCGCCGCCCGCCATAGGTATCGATCGCGATCGAAGCGAGCTGACCGACTTCAACATGGGCGAGGTCGGTCTCCTTGAAGTTGGCTTCGATCCAGGCACGGTCGACCGCCACCACCGTCATCACCGGGGTGCCGGCGCGCACGCTTTCGCCGCGCTCCGGCACCCGCGCCGCGATCCCGGCGAGCGGCGCGTAGGCCACGGTCCGCTTCAAGTCGTAGGCCGCCCGATCGCGCTGCGCCTTGGCTTCGCGGTAGGCCGGCTGCCGGTCGAGCGGCAGGTTGATGTCGCCGCCCAGGCTCGCCAGCAAGCGGGCGAGGTCCTGCTTCAGCACGTCGGTTTGCTGACGCGCCATGGTGACGGCATGCTCGGATTCGTCGAACTTCGAGCGCGGCAGCACGCTCCGCTGCATGAGTTCGGTATTGCGGCGGAAGGTCTGATCGGCGAAGTCGAGGCTCGCGTTCGCCATCTTGAGTTCCTGCTGCTTCAGCCGGTAACTCTCCTTCAAGACGTCGAGCTCGCGCTTGACCTTGGCCATCTGCGCCTCGGCGCTTTCGAGCGCGATCTGGAACGGCTCGGTCGCGAGCTCGAACAACGGCTGGTCCTTGGCGACGCGCTCGTTCTCGCGAACCAGCACGCGCGCGATCTGGCCGGCGACCTCGGCGCTGATGGCGGCGCGGTCGGTCTTGACGTAGGCGTTCTCGGTCGCGGCGAACCGCCCGCCCGAGACGTAAAAATAGCCGGCGACCACGGCCGCTGCGAACGGGCCCAGGGTCAGGAGCACGACCCCCGCGCGCCGCCGCTGCCGGCTGCGATACGGGGTTCCGGCCCCGTCGCCCGGCGCATGACTGGTGGACATGGGCGTATTGTCGTCCGCCGCAACCGGCGGCGCAACCGGCCCGTTTAGACGCGGTTTGATACAATCGCAGCCAAGTTCAGCGAGTGTGACGGAGATGCGAGTGTTCCAATTTCTCGACTACTGGGGCAAAGCGCGGCCGGGCACGGCCGATGGTCCGCGCTGGCACCCGCTCGCGTTTCATTCGCTCGATGTCGCCGCTGTTGGCTGCGCGCTTCTCGAGGCCGACCCGCGCCTCGAGTCGCGCCTCGCCGCGGTATCGGGGCTCGGCACGGATGCCGTGGTTCGTTGGACGTTCTTGGCGCTGGCGCTGCACGACCTCGGCAAGTTCGCGCCCGTATTCCAAGCAAAAAACCCTGAGCGCTTCGCAGCCGTCTTCGGCCTCGACGGCTATGTCGGGCCTGACAGCGGTCACGACCTCGACGGTCGCCTGCTCTGGGCTCGGCGGCTAGCGAAGCGCGAGGATTTGGCGTCGGCGTTTGCGATCTTGAGCGGTGACCGGCCGCGCGCACGCCGCGACGCCGTAAGGGCCTGGATCGAATCGGCGATCTGCCATCACGGCAAGCCCCGGGATGTGACACCTAGTCACCTACTCGTTGACGATCGCTTCAAGCCCGAGCACCTGGCCGCGGTCGACGCCTACGTGACCGCTACGCTCGAACTTGCCACGAGCATGGGTCGACCCCAAGCCGCGCCGGCCGATGAGATCGAGGAAGCCGACACGGGGGCGTTCCCCGCGCACGCGGGGATGAACCGGTGCCGATCGGGCTCTACATCACCGCGGTCTCGCGTTCCCCGCGCACGCGGGGATGAACCGGCCGGGATTCTCTCGACGCTCGGCCCGTATGGGCGTTCCCCGCGCACGCGGGGATGAACCGCTGTCGGTCAGGATGCGGAACGCCAACTCGACGCGTTCCCCGCGCACGCGGGGATGAACCGCTCCGGCCCGGCTCGCCGGCGATTGAGCCGACGCGTTCCCCGCGCACGCGGGGATGAACCGCGCTATGCCCGAATTTGTCCTATCCATCGAAAGCGTTCCCCGCGCACGCGGGGATGAACCGCCTCACGCCATGCACTTGCATCAGGGGGGGATGCGTTCCCCGCGCACGCGGGGATGAACCGATCGGCGCCGTCATTCGCTACGCCAGTGGGCCGCGTTCCCCGCGCACGCGGGGATGAACCGGCAATCTCGACGGCTCGATCCAATGGGTCAAGGCGTTCCCCGCGCACGCGGGGATGAACCGCTCGACGACGGCACCAAGCTCGAGCTGATCGTGCGTTCCCCGCGCACGCGGGGATGAACCGCTTCGCGTTCATAACGCACAAAGTCAAAGCGCGCGTTCCCCGCGCACGCGGGGATGAACCGACAAGCTGGATGATCTGATCGACAACCTGAGCGCGTTCCCCGCGCACGCGGGGATGAACCGGTGCGCGATCGCCTGAGCCTGACTGAGCGCGGGCGTTCCCCGCGCACGCGGGGATGAACCGTGATGGAGCGCGTTGAGTATGTCCGGGGAAACGCGTTCCCCGCGCACGCGGGGATGAACCGTCGTAGTCCTCACGCGCTTCGGTGCGCCACTTGCGTTCCCCGCGCACGCGGGGATGAACCGTCCCAAGGCAAGCGCGGCTCGATTTGTAATTCGCGTTCCCCGCGCACGCGGGGATGAACCGCGCCAATATTTCGCTCCGGATAAAATGAGCGAGCGTTCCCCGCGCACGCGGGGATGAACCGTCGAAGCGTGCCGCCGGGCGCGGCGAAAAACGGCGTTCCCCGCGCACGCGGGGATGAACCGTCAGGCACAACGGCGACGACGATTCGGGATAGGCGTTCCCCGCGCACGCGGGGATGAACCGAGCCCAGAATAGGGCAAGCCCCCGGCTCTGGGGCGTTCCCCGCGCACGCGGGGATGAACCGGATCGCACTCGATCAAATTGTTTGGGGTCCGAGCGTTCCCCGCGCACGCGGGGATGAACCGATCTGCGGCACGACTTGGGCGTTGTTTTTCCAGCGTTCCCCGCGCACGCGGGGATGAACCGCGGACCAACGGTAGCGCCGACCGACCGGCCGGGCGTTCTCCGCGCACGCGGGGAGGGACCGAATCCGCTCGCCTCGACCTCGGCCTTTGCGGCGCGTTCTCCGCGCACGCGGGGAGGGACCAAAATCCTGCGGCAGCGGAGATGAACCCCGCGCTGTCGACCAGTTCGTAACTTGCATGAGCGGGCTGTGGGGCGGGCGAGTTCCCTCAGCAGATCGCAGCATATAAGATAAGGATCGCTACCCGCCCCGCACGCCCTGAAGTTGAGCGCTCGAAGGAGGCAGGAGCTTAACCCGGCGATCAGGCGTCCGGGTTTTCTTCGTCAAGGCTGCCGGTAGAGCGAGGGTGCCGCGCCGGTATCGAATGCCGGTCGCGGCTTAACGATGTTGCCGGCGATTGGCGCGCGCGAGATAGCGGCGTCGAACGCCACCTGATCCATGCGCACCTGCCGCGTTCCTCGCCCGCGGGGCAGTCGCCTGCAAACCGCGCCGCCACCGGCGGCGCAACCGGGCTTACGGCCGCTCGAGCCGGCGCCGGCTGATCCACTTCAGGAGATATCTGCCGCCGAGCCACAGCACGACAATCACGACCAACGCTTCGAGAATCCATCCCTTGATGTCGCCGACAATCTCGCGGACCGCGTAGCCGAAGATGTAGCCGACCAGCGCGAACGTGACCGCCCACACCGCGGCCGCGATCATGTTGAGCCAGAAGAAGCGGATCGCCGGGACGTTCGAGAGCGCCACCGCGATCGCGGCGATGTTGCGGACGCCATAGACGAAACGGAAGCCGAGGATGAACCACGTGTTCCAGCGCTCGAGGTAGGGCGTCGCTTTGTCGACCCGGCGCTTGAGCCGCGGGAAGCGCGCGACCAGCTGCGGGCCGTAGCGGCGGGCGATCAGGAATACGGTTTGATCGCTGATGAACGTGCCGGTGAAGCCGGCGACGATCACCCACTCGATCCGGAGCCAATCCTGCCCGGCGGCGATGCCGCCGATGATCTGGATGGTCTCGCCCTCGAACAAGGTGACGATGAGGATGGCGAGATAGCCGTAATCGCGGATGGCCGTTTCGAGGAAGTCCATGGGCGGGAGGAGCGGCGGTCCGGAATGGCTGTCGGGGCGCCGATACTCCATGAGAGCGCCGCCGAGTGCAAGCGAATGCGAGCGATTTTCATTGACGGAACGGGCACTTCCCCGAACACGCGCCTGCGCTATAGTCGGCGGCGAGAAGGTCACGATTGGAGAAGAGCCATGGCACTTCAGGAAGCGCCCACCGCAGCCCGCGCGAACGCACCCTATTTTCGGCCGCGGCGTTTCACCCACGCCAACGTGTTCGTCAGCAGCCTGGAACGATCGATGACGTTCTACCGGAACGTGATCGGCCTCGAGGAAGCATGGCGGCGCGAGAACATCCGCGCCGGCTTCTTGAACAACGGCAACACGCACCACGATGTCGGCATGGTCGATCTCGATAATCCGCAGTTCAAGGACAAGAAACCGGGCCTCTTCCACCTGGCCTTCGAGCTCGAGAACCAGGTCGATCTGGTCGAGGGCTACCGCCGCGGCCTCGCCGGCGGCATGAACATCAAGTACAGCTACGACCACGAGATCTCGCAGTCGATCTACACCGCCGATCCCGACGGCAACATGGTCGAGATCTACGCCGACACCGAGTGGCGCTGGTGGGAGGATCGTTACTTAAATCGCCCTGCCCACCAGATGCCGAACCGCAACTGGAAGCCGGGCGACACCCCGCCTTTGCGCGCGATCAACTACGACCCCCATCCGGTGTTCAAGCGGGTCGAGGAAGCGGTGTTTCACCCCTTGAAGATCACCAACATCTGCCTGGTCGCCGACAAGTACGAAGCGATGATCGACTATTACGCGAACCACGTCGGCTTGACGGTGAAACTGGGCGGCCGCCACGACCGTTTCGTGGTCTTCGGCGGCACCTGCGGCGGGCGCGACGTAGCGCTGTTCCGGGCGGGCGCCAAGCGGCCGGTCGGGTTCCACCACATGGGGTTCGTGGTCGCTTCGGAAGCGGACCTCGACGCCGCGGTCAAACGGCTCGCGGCCGCCGGCGTCACCAAGCTCGCCGATATCGATCATCCTTCACGCCGGACGGTCGTGATCACCGACCCCGACGGGCTGCGCGCGCAATTCTCGGTCGAACGAAGCGGCCCGCTCGGGGATACCGCAAAGATCGACGATGAGAGGCTGATCTACCTCGTCTAAGCCGGTCCCCTCTCCCCGTCTCGCCGCGATCGCCCGGCCACCCCCACCCTGACCCGCCCCCTCGAAGGGGCACCGTTACACTTGACAACCCCACGCGCTAGGGTTAGTGTTTTGGTCATATGGAGTTACCCCTATGGCCAACGCTGTTTTGAACGCCTTGCATTTCCACAACGAAGAAGCCGCCTTCGCTCACGTTGAGGCGCGCCTGTGGCCGGATGGCCCGGTCTGCCCGCATTGCGGCGCGATGGAAGAACATGTTGGGCGACTGACTGGCAAAAGCAGTCGCGTTGGCCTTCGTAAGTGCTACGCCTGCCGCGCGACCTTCACGGTTCGCATGGGAACGATTTTCGAGGACAGCCACCTTCCGCTGCATCTCTGGCTGCAAGTGATCCACTTGATAAATGCCAGCAAGAAGGGCATCAGCACCCGCCAAATTCAACGGATGCTCCAATGCAGCATGAAGACGGCTTGGCACCTAACGCACCGTATCCGTGAGGCGATGGGCGACGGCGGCCTTGGCCCGCTCGGTGGCGAGGGTAAGGTGATAGAAGCCGACACCACCTATGTCGGCGGCAAAGAGAAGAACAAGCACGTTGGAAAGCGCAATGCCGGAAACATCGGCGGGACTGGCAAGGCTATCGTTCACACCCTGGTCGAACGTGGCGGGCGCGTTCGCTCGCACCACATTCCCAACGTGACTGGCGTGGTCTGCCCTGTCGAAAGTGGTCCAAGTCGAGAGTTAGGATTGGCCCACTTTTGAATGGAGAATTGGACTGCCTGCAGTTGGTGGTCCGGGAGCAATGTTAGCCCGAAGCGCC
>CAMDOQ010000107.1 GCA_945903685.1 Rhizobium sp. Q54 | reverse complement strand
GTCGTGGATGGCCGGGACTCCGGCTACGGCCGGCCCCGCCATGACGGACTATCGCCGTGGGAAAGTCCGCGCATGGCGTGAAACGCTACCGCGCCCGCGCAGTCTTGAGTTCGGCCACGAGCGCGGCGCGGTGTTGTCCGAGCTCGGGGCTCGGCGCGCGCGAGTTGGAGTCGGCGAAGGCCGGCATCTTGATCGGGTTGCCGGCCATGCGCACGCGTCCGGCGACCGGGTCAGCGGCCTCGACGATCATGTTGCGGGCTGCGACCTGGGCGTCTTCGGCGACCTGCTTGATGTTGTTGATCGGCCCGCACGGGATGCCGTTCTTGTCGAACAGTGCGAACCAGCGTGCGCGCGACTTGGTCTTCAACACCGCTTCCATTTCGGCTTTGAGCGCCTCGGCGTTGTTGGTGCGGGTGTCGTTCGAGTCGAAGCGCGGGTCGGTCGCGAGCGCGGGTTTCCCCAAAATCTCGGCGAGCTTGGCGAAGAGGGCGTTGTTGCCGGCGGCGATAATCATGTAGTCGTCAGCGGTGGCATAGCTCTCGAATGGCGTGATCGACGGATTGCGGGCGCCCGAGGGGCCCGGCACCTTGCCGGTTGCGAAGTAGCGCGCGAGCGCGTTCTCGCAGATCGCGACCTGGCAATCCAACATCGAGACGTCGATCTGGATCGCCTGGCCGGTGGCGGCGCGGTGATAGAGCGCGGCATTGATCGCGATCGTCGAGAATAAACCGGCGGTGATGTCGCCGACCGAAGTGCCGACGCGTGCCGGCGGCATGCCGGGATGCCCGGTCATGCTCATGACGCCGCCCATGCCCTGGACCACTACGTCGTAGGCCGGACGCTGCGCGTAGGGGCCGGTCTGGCCAAAGCCCGAAGCAGCGCAGAAGATCAGGCGCGGGTACTTGGCGTGGAGCGCTTCCCAGCCGTAGCCTAGGCGCGCCATCGCGCCCGGGCGGAAGTTTTCGATCAACACGTCGGCATGGGAGAGCAGGTCCTCGAAGATCGCGCGGTCGGCGGCCTCCTTCAGGTTGAGCGCGACGCTCTCCTTGTTGCGGTTCAAGGACATGTAGTAGGCCGACTTGCCGTTGACGAACGGCCCGTACTGGCGCGAATCGTCGCCCCCGTCCGGTGCTTCGACCTTGATCACGCGGGCACCCAGTTCGGCCAAGGTCATGGTGCAGAACGGCCCAGCCAGGACTCGGGTCAGGTCGACAATGGTCACGCCGTTGAGCGGCCCGGCGACGGCCGAAGGCTTAAGCATCGAACGCCCCGCTACTTGTCGCCGTTCAGGAGCCGCGCCGCCTCGCGGGCGAAATAGGTGAGGACGCCGTCGGCGCCGGCGCGCTTAAAGCCGAGCAGCATTTCCATCATGATGCGCGGGCCGTCGATCCAGCCGCGCTCGGCGGCGGCCTGGATCATCGAATACTCGCCGCTCACCTGGTAGGCGTAGGTAGGAACGCCGAATGTGTCTTTGACGCGGCGGACGACGTCCAAGTAGGGCGTACCCGGCTTCACCATCACCATGTCGGCGCCCTCGGCGATGTCGAAGGCGACTTCGCGCAAGGCCTCGTCCGAATTGGCCGGGTCCATCTGGTAGGTCTTTTTATCGCCCTGGCCCAAAGAATTCGCCGAACCGACCGCGTCGCGAAACGGTGCATAGAACGCCGAAGCGTACTTGGCGGCGTAGGCCATGATCCGCACGTGCTCGTAGCCGTTGGCGTCGAGCGCCTCGCGGATCGCCTTGACGCGTCCGTCCATCATGTCGGAGGGCGCGATTACGTCGCAGCCGGCCGCCGCTTGCACCAGCGCCTGCTCGCACAAGACCTGGACCGTCTCGTCGTTGACGACGTAACCCTCGCGGAGGAGCCCGTCGTGGCCGTGCGTGGTGAAGGGATCGAGCGCCACATCGCACATGACGCCTAAATCAGGGTGCGCGTCCTTGACCGCCTTGACCGCGCGGCAGACGAGATTGTCGGCGTTGACGGCTTCGTCGCCGTCTGGCGATTTCAAACGATCGTCGATCGCCGGGAAGACCGCAATCAGCGGAATGCCAGCGTCCTTGGCCTCGCCCGCGGCCTTGACCAGGAGATCGACCGATAGCCGCTCGACGTTGGGCATCGAGGGTACCGGCTGGCGCCGATTGGCGCCGTCGTGGACGAACAGCGGCCAAATGAGATCGGCCGTCGAAAGCTGGCGCTCGGCGACCAGGCGCCGCGCCCACGCATCGCGCCGATTGCGCCGGAGCCGCGTCCGTGGAAACGCCCCGAGCGGCGGGAATTGGGATGAAAGAGGCCGGGTCATGCGGCTAGATTTCGCATGGCCGGCCGGTCGCGCGCAAGCCGGGCGAAGTGCGCTATAGTTCAAGCTGATCCGCGCGAAGTGTGAGGAGAGCACGGCCTATGGACGACGCCGCCGTCGATCGTTCCGCCGCTAGCCGCCGTGAGGGAAGCCGCGCACTGCGCGCGGTCGAGCCCGCCGCGCTGCCGGTCCGATTCGTGACGGCGGCCAGCCTGTTCGACGGCCACGATGCTGCGATCAATGTGATCCGGCGCATCCTCCAGGGCGCTGGCGCCGAGGTTGTCCACCTGGGCCACAACCGCTCGGTCGACGAGATCGTCAAGGCCGCCATCGCCGAGGACGTGCACGGCATCGCGGTTTCGTCCTACCAGGGCGGCCACGTCGAGTTTTTCAAGTACATGGTCGACCGGCTCAAGTCGGAGGGCGCTGCCCACATCAAGGTATTCGGCGGCGGCGGCGGCGTGATCGTGCCCGAGGAAGTGGCCGAACTCGAAGCCTACGGGGTCGCCCGCATCTATTCGCCCGAGGACGGCCAGCGCCTGGGCCTGCGCGGCATCATCGATGACATGTTCGGCCGGCTCGATCGCGGCCTCGCGGCGCGGGTGCCGTCCGCGCTCGACGAACTTACGGTCGATCGGCCCGCGATCGTCGGCCGTGTCATCACGGCGCTCGAAGCCAAGACCCTGCCGCCGGCGCTCAAGACCGCGCTCGGCGAACGCGCGGCCCTAGCAAAGGTGCCAGTAGTCGGCGTCACCGGCACCGGCGGCGCCGGCAAATCCTCGTTCGTCGATGAGCTGGTTCGGCGCTTCCGGCACGACCAGCCCGATCTCGCGATCGCGATTCTCGCGGTCGATCCGTCGCGGCGCAAGACCGGCGGCGCGCTGTTGGGCGATCGCATCCGCATGAACGCGATCGATGCGCCGCGCGTCTTCATGCGCTCGATGGGAACGCGCGGCTCGGAGCGCGAGATCGCGGCGTGCTTGAGCGACGCGATCCACGTCTGCAAGGCGGCTGGATTCGAACTGGTGATCGTCGAAACCGCCGGAATCGGTCAGGGCGATTCGGCGATCGTGCCGCTGGTCGACGTCACCGTCTACGTCATGACGCCCGAATTCGGGTCGGCGAGCCAGCTCGAGAAGATCGATATGCTCGACTTCGCCGACGTCGTCGCCATCAATAAGTTCGACCGCCGCGGCGCCGAGGACGCGCTCCGCGACGTCAGGAAGCAAGTGCAGCGCAACCGCGGCGCTTTCGGTGCCAGTCCCGAGATCATGCCAGTGTTCGGCACGGTCGCCGCCAAGTTCAACGACGACGGCGTGACCGCGTTCTATCTCGAACTGCTCGCCACGCTCCGCACCAAGGGCCTCGCCGAATGGGTGAGCGCGCAGACGGGCGCCGCAACCCGCTGTTCGACCGACCGCACCGGTTTGATCCCCGACGAGCGTCAGCGCTATCTGGCCGAGATTGCCGCCACGGTTCGCGCCTATCATCACCGTACGGCCGAGCAGGCCGCGCTCGCCCGCGAGCGCCAGCAGCTCGCGGCGGCCAAGCGGCTCCTGGCCGAAGCGGGTGCCCCGCCCGCTGCCGACCTCGACAAGCTGATCGCAGACCGCGACGCCAAGCTTGCGCCTGAGGCGCGAGCTTTGCTCGATGCCTGGCCCAAACAGTGCGCCGCGTATGGCGGCGAGGAGTTCGTCGCCAAGGTGCGCGGGCACGAGACGCGGATTGCGCTCAAGCGGAAGACGCTGTCGGGGCTCTTGCTGCCCAAGGTCGCGCTGCCGAAGTTCGATGACGATGGCGCGCTCCTGGCGTGGCTGCGCAAGGAGAATCTGCCCGGCTTCTTCCCGTTCACCGCGGGCGTGTTTCCGTTCAAGCGCGAGAACGAAGACCCGACCCGGATGTTTGCGGGCGAGGGCGGCCCCGCCCGCACCAACGCCCGTTTCAAACTGCTGTCCAAGGACCAGCCCGCGGTCCGGCTGTCGACCGCGTTCGATTCAGTGACGCTCTACGGCGCGGATCCAGCGGTCCGGCCCGATATTTACGGCAAGGTCGGCACCGCCGGCGTCTCAATTGCTACGCTCGACGACATGAAGGTGCTCTATGGCGGGTTCGACCTCTGCGACCCGCAGACCTCGGTCTCGATGACGATCAACGGGCCGGCGCCGACGCTGCTGGCGATGTTCTTCAACACCGCGATCGACCAGCAGGTCGCTAAATTCGAGCGCGAGCACGGCCGCGCGCCGGCGCCCGATGAGCGCGTCAAGATCGAGCGTTTCGTTCACGCGAACCTACGCGGCACCGTCCAGGCCGATATCCTGAAAGAGGATCAGGGCCAGAATACCTGCCTGTTCTCGGCCGAGTTCTCGCTCAAAGTGATGGGTGACATTCAGGCGTACTTCATCGAGCGGGGGGTGCGCAATTTCTACTCGGTCTCGATCTCGGGCTACCACATCGCCGAGGCCGGGGCGAAACCGCTGAGCCAGCTTGCGTTCACGCTCGCCAACGGTTTCACCTACGTCGAGGCGTATCGGGCACGCGGCATGAAGGTCGACGACTTCGCGCCCAACTTCTCGTTCTTCTTTTCGGCCGGGATGGACCCCGAATACACCGTGCTCGGCCGGGTGGCGCGCCGGATCTGGGCGGTGGCAATGCGCGACCGCTACGGCGCCAACGAGCGCAGCCAGAAGCTCAAGTACCACCTGCAGACCTCGGGCCGTTCGCTCCACGCCCAGGAATATTCGTTCAACGACATCCGCACCACGCTGCAGGCGCTGATCGGCACCTACGACAACGCCAACTCGCTCCACACCAACGCGTACGATGAGGCGATCACGACGCCGTCGGAAGAATCGGTCCGGCGCGCGATGGCGATCCAACTGATCCTCAACAAGGAGTGGGGGCTCGCCAAGAACGAAAACCCGCTCCAGGGTTCGTTCGTGATCGATGAGCTCACCGATCTCGTCGAGGAGGCGGTGCTGGCCGAACTCGACCGCATCGCCGCGCGCGGTGGCGTCTTGGGCGCGATGGAGACCGGCTACCAGCGCGGCAAGATCCAGGACGAGTCGCTCCATTACGAGATGCTGAAACACGATGGCAGCCTGCCGATCGTCGGCGTCAATACGTTCCGCAACCCGAATCCGGAGCCGGCCAAGACGACCGTGGCGCTGATGCGGTCGAGCGTGGCGGAGAAGGACGATCAGCTGGAGCGGCTCAACTCCTTTCAAGCGCGTCACGCTGCCCAGGCCGGCGATATGATTAGTATGCTAAAAGAAACCGCGCTAGCCGGCGGCAACGTGTTCGCCGGCTTGATGCAGGCAGTCCGCCATTGCTCGCTCGGTCAGATCACCCAGGCCTTTTTCGAGGTCGGCGGTCAGTACCGGCGCAACACGTAACGTATTGATTTAATTCAGATAAACAAGCCTAGATCGTGCTCGATCAACGCCGGCGTGACGTCGGCCGACGCGACCTCGATCGATTGATGCTGCGGGCCGGCCTTGATGTCGTGCCGGTCGATCGAGCCCACGGGGAAATGGCGCGCGAAGCCGATCATCCATACGGGCGCGGCCGACAACGCGCCAACCTCAATTTCGGCGCCTGTTGTGCTTACACGCTCGCTACGAGCACCGCGCGCCGCTGCTCTATAAGGGTACCGACTTCGGCCTGACCGACGTGGCGACGGCTTAGGCGAGCTTGAGCGGCTCAGACCGTCCCCAGGTCCTTCAGCACCTTTTCCATGATCGAGCGGTCCATGATTTCGGCCGCGCCCAGCAGCCGCTTGACGATGCCGAGGTCGTTGTAGGTCCTGGCTGCGGCTCCAGCGGCCGCGATATCGGCGCCGCCGTTGGCGTCCCACGCTTTCAAGCGGATCAACTCCTCGATCACCGCCTTGAGCAGCACCGGGTCGACATTGGGCGTGCGTTTCAGCATCGTCGCGGTCGCGAGCGCCGCGTCTTTGAGCGCGGCGCGCGCACCCTCGACCGCGCCGCGGGTGAAGACTTCGAGCGCCTTGCGCTTGGCCGGATCGGCCAAGGTGGGATCGGTCACCACCGAATAGACGTAGCCCAGCCCCGGTAGCTCCTTCTCGACCGTGGTGATGATTTCGACCGAACCCTGCTTGACGCCGCCCAAGGCCGCGATCGTGTTGACCATCGTGACGTCGGCCTTGCCGATCGCGACCGCCTGCACGCGCTCGGGATGGCCGCCGATCGAGACATAGTCCATCGCCTTCGGGTCCTTCCCGTACTTCTTCATCAGGAGTTGCGGCACGTGCTCCAAGAGATTGCCGCTCGAGAAGCCAGCGAACGTCTTCCCGGCCATATCGGGAATTGACTTGATCAGGCCCTTGCGCGCGACCAACTGGTAGTCGGCGACCGGCTGCCATGAGCCGATCGCTTTCATCTTGGCGCCTTCGGCGACGGCGACGAAGAAACTGTCGATCACGAGAATACCGACGTCGGCTTGGCCCGTCAGCATGGCGCGAATCACGTTGGGCGTGCCGGCGATGGTCTGCTCCTCGATCTCGAGGCCGTTCTTGGTGTACCAGCCCGAATCCTTGGCGATGTAGTAGGGGATGCCGAAGGTCTGCGGCGGCGTTGGGAACACGACCGTGAGCTTTAACTTCTCTTGCGCGTGCGCCGTCGAACCCGCGGCGAGGGCGAAGGCGGCAGATGCGGCTAACGCGATTACCAAGCGGCGGGTCGGTGAGCGAGCCATGACGTCGGTCCTTTCGGCTTTAGGGGGAGCGGCTTTGCGCTACGCGCCGGCCTCGCGCATGTAGATGAAGAGATCGAGCGCGAGCGACTCCTTGCCGAGCCCGGTCAAAATCCCATGCACCTGGCCGCGGTGATGGGTCGCATGGTTGAACATATTGATGACGAGGGGGCCGAGCGTAAAGGTGAACGCCTCGCCCGCCATGTTCGTGAATGCACACGGGCGATCGAGCGCGGCTTCGTCCAGTCCATCAACGTAGTCGACGATGCGTTCGTCTTCCCGCGCGCGGGCCGCGCCCAAAGCGGCGAAGTCGTCGTAGAGGACCGCATCCAAACTGTTCGGCTGATCGCCGCTTCCGGTCAGGCGCCGGAGCCACAGCCGGTCGCCGACCAGGATGTGGTTCAGGGTGCGGTGGGCGGAGCGGAAGAAAGCGCCGCAATCGGCCCGATACTCGGCATCGGTCAAGCCGGCGACCGCGGCGTAGACCTTGCGATTGGCCCACCGATTGAAGCGGCCGAGCATCCGAAGCTGCGGGCTGAGCATCGGCCGGTTCGCCGGTCAGGCCGAGAACGCCTGAATCCCGGTCTGGGCGCGGCCGAGGATCAGAGCGTGGACGTCGTGGGTGCCTTCGTAGGTGTTGACCGCTTCGAGGTTCAGGACATGACGGATCACGTGATACTCGTCGGCGATGCCGTTGCCGCCGTGCATGTCGCGGGCGACACGAGCGATGTCGATCGCCTTGCCGCAACTGTTGCGCTTGATGATCGAGACCATTTCGGGCGTCGCGCGGCCCTCGTCCATCAACCGACCGACGCGCAGGCACGCCTGCAGCCCGATCGAGATCTCGGTCTGCATGTCGGCGAGCTTCTTCTGGATCAACTGGTTGGCGGCGAGCGGCCGGCCGAACTGTTTACGTTCGAGCGTATAGCTCCGCGCCGCGTGCCAGCAGAACTCGGCAGCGCCGAGCGCCCCCCAACCGATGCCGTAGCGCGCCTTATTGAGGCACGAGAACGGCCCTTTGAGTCCGGAGACCTCGGGTAGTTCGTTCTCCGCCGGCACGAACACCTCGTCCATGGCGATTTGGCCGGTGGGGCCGGCGCGGAGCGCGAACTTGCCTTCGATCTTGGGCGTGGCGAGCCCCTTCATGCCGCGCTCGAGGATGTAGCCGCGGATC
>CAMDOQ010000106.1 GCA_945903685.1 Rhizobium sp. Q54 | reverse complement strand
ACGCCCTCACCGGGACCGCGACCGAACAGGCCGCCTTGCATGAAGGCCTCGCGCGCGGTCTCGATTTGGAACGAATCGCCGCTCGCCGGATCGAGGAAGCGATCGATCCGGCTGGCAACGTGGGGAAGCAACGCATAAGCGAGCCCGAGACCGGCAATGCCGAGCGCCCCCATCACCACCAGCCACCCGAGCGGCAGGCCGGCCATAAACACCTGGGCGAGCCAGACCGCGCACACCACGACCGCCATACCGAAATCGGGCTGCAGCAGGAGGAACGTCAGGACCAGCGCCAGCATCAGCGCCGAGACGGCGATGCCGGGGAAGCTCGGGCTCGTCTGGCGCTTGGCGAGCAGATAGGCGGTAACGACGATGAAGAACGGCTTGGCGAACTCCGACGGCTGAAGCACGAAGCCGCCGATATCGAGCCAGCGCCGCGCGCCGTTGATCTCGGTGCCGAAGAACAACGTCAGCGTCAGCAGTGCAATCGAGCCGAGGAAGCCGGCGATCGCCAAGCGACGAATCCCAAACGGGTTGAGGTACGAAACCAGGATCAGGACCAGGCACGCCGGCACCGCGAACCCGATCTGGCGGCGGACGAAATGAAAGGTGTCGAGCCGGAGCCGCGCCGCCACCGGCGGGCTCGCAGCCAGGATCAAGATGATGCCGAGCGCGACCAGGAGCGCGAGTGCGAGCAGTGCCCAGCGATCGACGGTCCACCACCAGCGGCCGACGATACTGGTATCGGTGCGGCGCAAGTTGATCATGCGACGCACGCCGTCGGACGTGCGGCCGAACCGGCCGATCGCAACGCCTGGACCAGCGCGCGGAAACGCTCGCCGCGCGCCTCGAAATTCGCGAACTGATCGAACGACGCGCAGGCCGGGGACAGCAGCACGACCGGATTGGTGCGCTGGTCGGCGGTGGCGGTACGACGCGCGGCCTCGAGCGCCGCTTCGAGCGTGCCGGCCTTGGTGTAGGGAACGCGGCCGTCGAGCGTTCGGGCGAACTCGTCGGCGGCACGGCCGATCAGGAAGGCGTGGGCGATCTTCGCGAAGTAGGGGCCGAGCGAAGCGATGCCGCCGGCCTTGGCGAGTCCGCCGGCGATCCAGTAGATGTCGTCGAACGACGCCAGCGCGCGGGCCGTGGCATCGGCGTTGGTCGCCTTGGAGTCGTTGACGTAGCGCACCCGATCGATGGTTGCGATCAACTCCATCCGATGCGCGAGACCGGCGAAGCGCGGCAGCGCCGCCGCGATCGCCGCGAACGGAAACCCGAGCGCGCGCGCCGCCGCAACCGCGGCAGCGGCGTTCTGCCAGTTGTGAACGCCGAGCAGGCTTTGGATGCCGACCAGCGCCGCACGAGCGCCGGGAGTCGCGGTGTCGCGGACGACGCCGTCGGCCGCGAACACGCCGCTCGCGAGCTCGCGGGTTGCCGCGATGCCGATCACCTGCTGACGCATTTGGTCGACGAGCGCCGCGTAAACGCGTTCGCTGTCGGGGTCGTCGCGGCCGACGACCGCGGTCTGACCGGCACCTTGGTTTTGGAAAATCCGCGTCTTGGCCGCGACGTAGCCCGCCATGTCGCCATGCCGGTCGATATGGTCGGGGCTGAGATTAAGAAAGACCGCGACGTCGAGGCGCAAGCTCTCAACCAGGTCGAGCTGGTACGATGAGAGTTCGAGGACGTAGATGCCCGCGGACCCGAGCGCCGGTAAATCGAGCGCCGGGGTTCCCAAATTGCCCCCGACCGCGACTTCGGCGCCGATCGCCTTGAGAATGTGGCCGATCAGGGTCGTCGTCGTCGACTTGCCGTTGGTTCCGGTTACGCCGACGACACGGGCCTGGCCCTTGGCATGGGCGAACAGCTCGATATCGCCGATCACCGGAACCTTGGCCGCGCGCGCGCGCGCGACCGCGGGATGCGGCGCCGGGTGGGTCAGCGGAATGCCCGGGCTCAGGATCAAGGCAGCGAGCGTCGCCCCGTCGATCGACGCCGGATCGCGGACGGTCAAGCCGGCGCGCTCGGCCTCGGCGCGGCGCGCCTCGTTGTCGTCCCACGACAAGACGTTTGCACCGCCAGTCGCCAACGCGCGCGCCGCCGCGAGCCCGCTCTTGCCGAGCCCGACTACGGCGACCGTCCGTCCTTTGTAGGTGTCGACGATCACGCGCTATCTCAACTTCAACGTCGCTAGCCCGAACAGGGCGAGGATGACGGCGATAATCCAAAAACGAATGACGATGGTGGGCTCCGCCCAACCCTTCTGCTCGAAGTGATGGTGGAGCGGCGCCATGCGGAATACGCGCCGGCCGGTCAGCTTGAACGACGCGACCTGGACGATCACCGACACGGTCTCGAGCACGAACAGGCCGCCGACCAAAGCCAGCACCAGCTCGTGCTTGGTGATGACGCTGACGATCCCGAGCGCACCGCCCATCGAAAGCGAACCGGTATCGCCCATGAACACCATCGCCGGCGGCGCGTTGAACCACAGGAACCCGAGCCCGGCCCCGACCAGCGCGCCGCAGAAGACCGCGAGCTCGCCGGCGCCGGGTACGGCGTGGATCTGCAGGTAGTTCGAGAACACCGCGTTGCCGACGAGGTAGGCGATCAGGGCGAAGGTCGCGGCAGCGATCATCACCGGGCCGATCGCGAGGCCGTCGAGCCCGTCGGTTAGGTTCACCGCGTTCGACGCGCCAACGATGATGAGCGCTGCCATCGGTACGAAAAACCAGCCGAAGTCGACCAGCGCATCCTTGAGAAAAGGAACCGCGAGCGAAGTATCGAGCGGCGAGCGCATGGTCGCGACGACCCAGATCACCGCCGCCAGCGCGATCGCGATCTCGAACGCGAGCTTGAGCTTGCCCGGCAAGCCGCGGTGACTAGTGCGCACGACCTTCAAGTAGTCGTCGGCGAAGCCGACCGCGCCGAAGCCAAGCGTCACGAGGAGCGCCGCCCACACATACGGATTGCGCAAGTCCGCCCACAGCAAGGTCCCGACCCCAAGGCCGAGCAGGATCAGGAATCCACCCATCGTCGGCGTCCCCTGCTTTTCAAGCAGGTGCCGTTCCGGGCCTTCGGGGCGAATCGGCTGGCCATTCCGCTGCTTTGACTTGAGCCAGCGGATGACGCTCGGTCCGAAAACGAAGCTCACCACCAGCGCCGTCACCACCGCGCCGCCGGTGCGGAAGGTGAGATAGCGGAACAGGTTGAAGAAGATGGACTCGTCGGCGAGCGGCGAAAACAGGTTGAACAGCATCAGCCGGCTCTCATCATCTTGGGCTTACCATCGAGCGCGAGCAGCGCTGCTACCACCGGGCCCATGCGGCTCCCGAGCGAACCCTTGACCATGACGACATCGCCCGGGCGCAACGCCGCAACCAGCGGCACAACGAGTTCGCTCGACTTATCGACGTGGAGGGCACGCCGCGCCGCCGGCAGGGCGGCGTCAAGATGCGCCATGTTGAGCCCGGCCGCGAACACGAGATCGATTGCGGCCTCGGCGATGGCGCCGGCGAGTTGCGCATGCAGCCGCGGCGAGTCGGGGCCCAGCTCGAGCATGTCGCCGAGCACGGCAATGCGGCGGCCGCGCGCGCCCGGCTCCGCTGCGCCCAAGGTCGAGATCGCCGCCCGCATCGAAGCCGGGCTCGCGTTGTAGCTTTCGTCGACTACCTCGATCGTACCGGGGCCAAATGGCACGACGTGGCGCTGGCCGCGGCCGCGCAGCGGCGTCAGGTCGGCGAGCGCCATGCCGGCGCGGCCGAGATCGGCTCCGAGTGCACCCACTGCGGCCAGGACCGCCAGGCTGTTCATCACCCAATGCCGGCCCGGCGCATTGATCTTGTAGGCAATCGTCCGGCCGCCGATCTCGGCCGTGACCATGCTGGCGGTCGCGCTCGGCGCGACGCTCACCAGCCGCGCCCAAGCTTCGGCATTGGCGCCGAAGCCGAGCACGCGCGCAGCACCGTGTCCAAGCGCAGCATCGGCGAGCTGGCGGAAATGAGGGTTGTCGCGGTTCAAGATCGCAATGCCGCCGGGCTCGAGTCCGTCGAAGATCTCGGCCTTCGCCGCCGCGATCTCGGCGACGTTTTTGAAATAGGCGAGATGGGCCGGTTCGACGGTGGTCACGATCGCGACGTGCGGACGCACCAGCTTGGCGAGCGGGCCGAGCTCTCCGGCATGGTTCATGCCGAGCTCGAAGATGCCGAAGGCGGCGTCTGCTCGCATCCGCGCCAAGCTGAGCGGAACACCCCACAGATTGTTGTAGCTCGCTTCGCTGGCATGGGTGCGCGCCTGGCAACCGAACGCCAGCCGGAGCGCTTCCTTGGTGCTGGTCTTGCCGACGCTGCCGGTGACCGCGACGATATGGCCGCTCGCGCGCGCGCGCGACCCCACGCCGAGCGCGTTCAGCGCCGCCAGCGTGTCGTCAACGTGCAAGAGCGGCGCGTCGGCGGCGACGCCCGCCGGGTGACGGCTCACGACCGCAGCGGCAGCCCGGTTGGCGAGGGCATCGGCGACGAATTCATGGCCATCGCGCGTTCCCTTGATGGCTACGAACAGATCGCCCGAGTCGAGCGAACGGCTGTCGATCGAGACTCCGGTCGCGGCCCAGCCAGGTGGCGTCCGCCCACCGGTCGCGCGGGCCGCTTCGGCCGCGGTCCACAAAGGCAAGGTTGCGGCGTCGTTCATGCCACCGCCTCGCGCCGAGCGGCCGCCTCGCGGGCGACCTCGCGGTCATCGAACGGTGCGACGTGGTCGGCGACGATCTGGCCGCCCTCGTGGCCCTTACCGGCGATCAGGAGGACGTCGCCCGGTTGCAGCGCGGCGACCGCTGCAGCGATCGCCTCGCGGCGATCGGCGATCTCACGCGCGCGCGGACACGCGGCAAGAACGGCGCGCCGGATCGCCGCTGGGTCTTCGTTGCGCGGGTTGTCGTCAGTCACGATCGCGGTATCGGCGAGGCGCGCGACCACCGCACCCATCCGCGGGCGCTTGGTCGGATCGCGATCGCCGCCAGCGCCGAAGACGACGCTCAGGCGTCCCTTGGCATGGGGGCGCAACGCGATCAGGACCTTGGCCAGTGCGTCGGGCGTATGGGCGTAGTCGACGTAAATCGGCGCGCCGTTCGCGTGGGTTGCCGCATGCTCGAGGCGGCCCGGGACGACGCTCAACCCGGCGAGCGCTTCGGCGAGCGCCGCCGCTTGGCCGCCGGAGGCCAGCGCGAGCCCGAGCGCACAGAGCGCGTTGGCGGCCTGAAAATCGCCGACCAGGGGCAACGCCACGTCATGCCGGGCGCCGTCGACCTCGAGCGCGAGGCGCTGGCCACGGGCGCTCGGCGACGCGTCGACCAAGGCGATATCGCGGCCGGCGCGGCCATAGGTGAGCGTCTTGACGCCGCGCTTGGCGCACACGGCGCCGAGCGGTTCGGCTTCGGGCACATCGGCGTTCAAGACCGCGGTACCGCCGGAGTCGAGCACTTCGGCGAAGAGGCGGGTCTTGCACGCGAAGTACGCCGCGAGCGAGGGATGATAGTCGAGGTGGTCGTGGCTCAGGTTGGTGAACGCCGCCGACTTGACCGTCGCACCGTCGACCCGATGTTGATCGAGCGCGTGGCTCGACGCTTCGATCGCGACATAGTCGACCCCATCGCCGACCATGCGGTCGAGCAGCGCGTGGAGCTGAACCGGATCGGGCGTTGTCGTCGCGAGCGGCTCGACACGGTCCCGCCACTGCGCGCCCAAAGTCCCGATCGTGCCGGCACGGCGGCCCATCGACTGCCAAAGCTGACGCGTGAAGCAGGCGACCGAGGTCTTGCCATTGGTACCGGTGACCGCGGCGAGGTGGGCCGGATGGCGCGGGTAAAAGCGGGCCGCGGCGCGCGCCAGCGCCCGGCGCGGATTGACATGCGGCACCACCGCGATCGCCACATTCGGGCGAGCTGCCGTACGCTCGCACAACACGGCAACGGCACCGCGTGCGACCGCCTCGCCGATGAACGAGGCGCCATCCGCGCGCGATCCGGCGAGAGCTGCGAACAAGAACCCAGGTTTGACCGCGCGACTGTCGGCGGTGAGGCCGGCGATCGCCGGGTTGAGGGCCGAGCCCGGCGCCGCCGGAGCTAGGTCGGTGGGATCGAACAGGTCAGCGAGATACACGCGACCCTCCCGCCGGCGCGCTCGCCGCCAACACGGTTCGCTCGGGCAGCACGTCGTCGGGCGCATTTGGTGCGACACCGAGCAGCGGCCCGATCCGCGCGACGACGCGACCGACGACCGGAGCTGCCGTCCAACCGCCGGTCGCGTAACCCTGGGTCCGCGCATTGCCCTTAGGCTCGTCGAGGATTACGACCACGAGGTACTTGGGTGCAGTGATCGGAAAGACGCCGACGAACGACGACAGTAGTGCGCGCGTTCGGTAGCCGCCGACCCCGGTCTTCTCCGCGGTACCGGTCTTGCCGCCGACGCTATAGCCCGGCGCCGACGCTTTGGTGCCAGTGCCTTTGCTCACGACCTGGTGCATGAGCTGACGCATGTCGCGCGACGCTTCGGACGAGATCACGCGACGGCCGGCGAGCGGCGCGTCGGCCGGCCGCTTGACCAGGGTCGAGGACATGCGGACACCGGCATTGACGATCGCGCCGACTCCCTCGGCGAGCTGCACCGGCGAAACCGCAACGCCATGGCCATACGCGACGGTGACCGTGTTGATCTCGCGCCACTGCGAGGGCGAAGGCGACATCGGCTTCCCGACTTCGGGCAGTTCGAGCGTGGCCGGATCGAGCAGGCCGAACGCGCGGAGGTACGACTGCTGCCGCTTGGTGCCGACGTCGAGCGCCATCTTGGCGGCGCCGATGTTCGACGAATAAAGAAACACCTCGGGTACGGTGAGCACGCGGCGCTTGGCGTGGTAGTCGTTGATGACGAAGCGCGAGATTTTCATCGGCTCGGTCGCGTCGTAGCGGCTGGCGAGCGACGCCGCGCCCGAATCGAGCGCCATCGCGACCGTAAACGCCTTGAAGGTCGACCCCATCTCGTAGATGCCGAGGGTGGCGCGGTTGAAGAGCGCGTCCTTCGGCATGGCGCTGGGATGGTTGGGATCGAAATCCGGAAGCGAGACCAGGGCGATGATTTCGCCGGTGCTGACGTCGGTAACGAGCGCAGCGGCGCCGATCGCATGAAACTGCCCGACCGCTTCGCCGAGCTCCTCGGTGAGGACGTGCTGGACCCGCAAGTCGATCGACAACGCGAGCGGCCCGGCGAGGTCGCGTACCGGCGTCTTGAGCAGGCCTTCGAGTCCCTTTTCGACGCCGGCCAGTCCTTCGTTGTCGACGCTCGAGAAGCCCAGGACGTGGGCGGCGAGCCGCCCGTGCGGGTAGACCCGGCGGTACTCCTCTTGGAACGCGAGGCCGGGAAGCCCGAGGCGATGGACCGCGTTCTGCTCACCCGGCGTGAGGCCGCGTTTGATCCAGACGAACGTCTTGTCGGACGCAAGCTTCTCCGCGAGGTCGCGGCGATCGAGGTTCGGTAGCGCTTTAGCGAGGTCGCGCGCCGCAGCGTCAGCATCGAGCACGCGCTTCGGGTTGGCATAAAGCGACGCGGTCTTGAGGCTGGTCGCGAGCAGGATACCGTTGCGATCGACGATGTCGGCGCGCTCGGCCGGGGTGCGCGCATCGGACGCGGTCAGGCGCGGCTCCTCGCCTTCGCGTAGGAGCGTGAGCTCGATCAGGCGGCCGGCCATGATCGTGAACAGCAGGGCAAAGCCGGCGCCGATCGCGATCAGGCGGCTCCGACCGGTTTCGATCGGCGGCCGCCGCCAGCCGGCAACCCGGGTGGCCGGGGCCGATCGTACGACCAAACGAGCGAACAGCCGCCGCATCAGGGCGTCTCCTCGGGCTCGGGCGTGCCGACGAACCAGATCGTGCCTGCGCCGGTCGGCTCTTCTGCGGGGACGGCGGCGGACGGATCGACCGTGGGATCGTCCTCGACCGGCCGTACGCCGCGCGGGACCGCGATCAGGCTCATAAACCGGCGCCCGTCAGCCGGCGCGAGATCGAGGTGACGCAGCGCCAATTCTTCAAGCCGCTTCGGATTGTTGAGATAGCTCCATTCCGCCTTGAGAACGCGGACCCCTTCGTGCTCGGCGGCGATCGCCTGGATAAGCGATTCGTCGCGCGCCTCGAGCCGTTGGACCTCGTATTTGAGGCTATAGAGCGCGAAGGTGAGCACGACCGCCAAGACGAGGCCGAGCGCGGTGAGGTGGCGTTTCACGGCTGTTCCCGCTCGCTCGGCCAGGCCGGCGCTTCGGTGCGGACCGCGCTCCGAAACCGAGCCGAGCGCGAGCGCGGGTTACGCGCCACTTCGGCCTCGCCGGGGCGCTGCGCCTTGCGCGTCGTCGTCGCGAACGACGGCGCCCGCGCCGGCGCGAGCGGCTGGTGGCGGCCGGGATTCGGCGCCCGGCCGGAACGCTCG
>CAMDOQ010000105.1 GCA_945903685.1 Rhizobium sp. Q54 | reverse complement strand
GCGGCGATCCCGTTGGCATAGCCTTTGGGCTGTTTCCACCCTTTCGGGTTCAGTACCTGCATTGATCTTCCTTTCTCGACCACCGGCTTTTAACCTCTGTTAGCCCGCGCGGCAACGCGCCCGGGCGATCGTTCAGACACGCACTCGTGAGAGGGCCCGGTTTGTGAGCTTTGGGAAATCGGGTTAAAGTGGCCGCCGCAAGGTTCGCATGAATTACACCAAATTCTTCGCCGACAAGATCGGCGAGCTCAAGCGCGAAGGGCGCTATCGCGTGTTCGCCGACCTCGAGCGGCACGCCGGCGACTTCCCTCGCGCGACCCGCCACAAGGGCGTCGGCGTCGAGGAGGTCGTGGTGTGGTGCTCGAACGACTATCTCGGCATGGGTCAGCACGCCGCCGTCCGCACGGCGATCCGCGAGGCGCTCGACAAGGTCGGCGCCGGCGCCGGCGGCACCCGCAACATTTCGGGCACCACCCACTACCACGTCTTGCTCGAACGCGAGCTCGCGAGCCTGCACGGCAAGGACGCCGCGCTTCTTTTTACGTCGGGTTACGTCGCGAATGAGGCGACGCTGTCGACGCTCTCGAACCTCTTGCCCGACTGCGTGGTTTTCTCCGATGCGCTCAACCACGCGTCGATGATCCAGGGCATTCGCTTCGGCAAGGGCGAGAAGAAGGTCTTCCGCCACAACGACGTTGCTCACCTCGAGGCGCTGTTGCGCGAGCATGATCGCGATCGGCCCAAAGTCATCGCTTTCGAATCGGTCTATTCGATGGACGGGGACATCGCGCCGATCGGCGCGATTTGCGATCTCGCCGAGCGCTACGGCGCGCTGACCTATCTCGACGAGGTTCATGCCGTCGGCATGTATGGCGCGCATGGTGCCGGCGTTGCCGAACGCGACGGCGTGATGGCGCGCGTCGATATCATCGAAGGTACGCTCGGCAAGGCGTTTGGCGTTCAGGGCGGCTATATCGCGGCCGATGCCGTCACCGTCGACGCGGTCCGGAGCTATGCGCCGGGATTTATCTTTACGACCGCGCTGTCGCCGGTGCTTGCGGCCGGCGCGCTCGCGAGCGTTCGGCACCTCAAGACGAGCGGTGCCGAGCGTGACCGCCAGCACGAGCGCGCGACGCGGCTCAAAAAATTGTTGGCGGACGCCGGCCTGCCGGTCATGGAATCCGCTAGTCACATCGTGCCGGTGCTGGTTGGCGACGCCGACCTTTGCAAGCGGGTCTCCGACATCCTGCTCGACCGCTACAAGATTTATGTGCAGCCGATCAACTATCCGACCGTCCCGCGGGGGACCGAGCGGCTGCGCTTCACGCCTGGCCCGCTCCATACCGACGCGATGATGGATGACCTAATCCGTGCGTTGAACGCGGTCTGGGGCGAGTTATCGCTTCGGCGCGCCGCGTAAATCTAAAAGCGACAAGATGGATCAGTAACTTAGCGGAAACATTGCGTCGTTCGAAAAAATACAACTTAAGATAGAATTTATATCTTGATTAATCCCCTAAAGATGGCTCTAATGAACGTCCTACGCACGGATCCATCACGATCCCAAGCCCAAACTAACGCCCCGCGCGAGCGGGGCGTTTTTTTATGTTCCGCGCAAAAGGGTCGGGCGGTGGCGCTCGTCGATCCTGAATGGCATGCTGCCTTACCGGCATGGGCGCGAACGATAAACAAGAATACCTACTCGAATTTCGCCAGATCGGCGGTTCGGTCAAAGCGACCGCCATCGATCCGGAAACCGGCGAAGAAGTCTCGGTCATCGCTCCGGCTAACACGGCCGAATCCGAACTGAGCGCGCTTGCCATCCGCAAACTCCGCTACGTCCTCGCCAAGAAAAAAGGCGACGACGAGCCGCCAGCCGACGCCGGTTCGACCGGCCGTGGCGGCATCATCGTTTGAGCGGTGCGGTAAAAGGCCGCAATATCAATATCTTGGGTCCGCACCTTCGACGAGCGCGAACGCTGTCGACTATTTGTGCGGGCATAGCGAGGCCAAGCGACCTGTGGTATTGAAGCCGGTCTCGTCCCGTACAGGTGCCCGCCCGTCCGCGAATGGCCCATCAGGAAACGATCGCGCTCGCCGCCGACCATGCAGGGTTCCGCTTGAAGAACGTCCTTAAGGACGAGATCGAGGGGGCGGGCTACGCCACGCTCGATTGCGGGACCGATGGGCCCGAGTCGGTCGACTATCCGGATTTCGCGTACGCGCTGGTCGATGCGCTGGCGCAGGGGCGCGCGAGCCGCGGCGTCCTCGTCTGCGGCACCGGGATCGGCGTCGCCATCGCCGCCAACCGTGCCCCCCATATCCGTGCCGCCGTCTGCCATGACGTCACCACTGCGACGCTCGCGCGCGCCCACAACGACGCCAACGTGATCGCGCTCGGCGCCCGCATCGTCGGCGAGGAGGTGGCGCGCGATTGCGTGCGGGCTTTTCTGGCGACGCCCTTTGCCGGCGGCCGCCACGAGCGTCGCGTCGCCAAGCTCGGTGATCCAGCGACACCGAGAAAGCCCGCCAATGTCCCGGTCTGAAGCCCGGGTCCGCCCGGCGGCGTCCGGATTTTTTGCGGCCGATCTCGAAACCGCCGATCCGCAGGTGCACGCCGCGATCGCTGGCGAACTCCGCCGCGAGCAGGACCAGATCGAGTTGATCGCATCGGAAAACATCGTGAGCCCGGCGGTGCTAGCCGCCCAGGGTTCGGTGATGACCAACAAGTACGCCGAGGGGTATCCTGGCCGGCGCTACTACGGCGGCTGCGAGTTCATGGACGATGTCGAGGACCTCGCCCGCGACCGCGCCAAGAAATTGTTCGGCTGCGGCTTTGCCAACGTCCAGCCGCACTCGGGCGCGCAGGCGAACCAGGGCGTGTTCGGCGCTCTGCTCCAGCCGAACGATGTCATCCTCGGCATGTCGCTCGCGGCCGGCGGGCATTTGACCCATGGCGCCCCACCCAACCTGTCCGGCAAGTGGTTCAAGGCGCATCAATATGGCGTCCGCCGCGACGATCACCGCATCGACCTCGCCGAAGTGGCGACGCTCGCCGGTGCGCACCGGCCCAAATTGATCATTGCCGGCGGCTCGGCCTATCCGCGCATCATCGATTTCGCGGCGTTCCGCGCGATCGCCGACGACGTCGGCGCGCTGTTCATGGTCGACATGGCGCATTTCGCCGGCCTGGTCGCCGCTGGCGTACATCCGAGCCCGTTCCCGCACGCCCACATCGTTACCACCACCACGCACAAGACGCTGCGCGGTCCGCGCGGCGGCATGATCCTCACCAACGATCCCGACATCGCCAAGAAAGTCGATTCGGCGGTATTCCCGTTCCTGCAGGGCGGGCCGCTCATGCATGTGATCGCGGCCAAGGCGGTCGCGTTCGGCGAGGCGCTCCGGCCCGAGTTCCGCTCCTACGCGCAGGCGGTGGTCGACAACGCCCGCGCCCTGGCGGCAAGCCTCGTCAATGGCGGCCTCGCGATCGTTTCCGGCGGTACCGACACGCACCTGATGCTGGTCGACCTCCGTCCCAAACGCCTGACCGGCAAAGCGGCCGAGCGCTCGCTCGAGGCCGCGCACATGACTTGCAACAAGAACGGCATCCCGTTCGATCCCGAGAAGCCGACCGTCACGTCGGGGGTTCGATTGGGCTCGCCCGCCGCCACCACGCGCGGCTTCGGGCTCGTCGAATTTCGCGAGGTCGGCCGCATGATCGTCGAAGTATTGGACGGCCTTGCCCGGCACCCCGACGACAACACGGCGGTCGAAAGCAAAGTGCGGACGGAGGTACTGGCGCTGTGCCGGCGCTTTCCGATCTATGGGCTCGGCGGATAACAGCGACCAGGCGACAAGGACGACAACGAGCGATACGGCGATAAGAAGACTGGGGGGACCATGCGCTGCCCGTTTTGCGGCAATGACGAAACGCAAGTCAAAGACTCGCGTCCGACCGAGGACAACTCGGCGATCCGGCGGCGGCGCTTCTGTCCCGCGTGCGGGTCGCGCTTCACCACGTTTGAACGGGTCCAGCTCCGCGAGTTGACCGTGGTCAAGCGCGGCGGCCAGCGCGTCCCGTTCGACCGCGACAAACTGCACCGCTCGATCCTGGTAGCGTGCCGCAAGCGGCCGGTCGATCCCGAACGGGTCGAGCGCATGGTCAACGGCATCGTTCGCCGGCTCGAGAGTCTGGGCGAATCGGAAATCCCTTCCGAGATGGTGGGCGAGATGGTGATGGAGGGTTTGGCCAACCTCGATCCGGTCGCCTACGTCCGGTTCGCGTCGGTCTACCGCAACTTCCGCGAAGCCAAGGACTTCGAGAAGTTCATAGGCGGTCTGGTTGGTAACCCCGAAGGCGGCAAGAACGACGACTGACACGCACCACATGACGGCGGCGCTCGGGCTCGCGACGCGCGGGCTCGGGCGGGTATGGCCCAATCCCGCCGTCGGCTGCGTTCTCGTCAAGGACGGCACGGTGGTCGGCCGCGGCTGGACCCAAGCCGGCGGACGGCCGCACGCCGAAACCGAGGCCTTGGGCCGCGCCGGCGCCGCGGCGCGCGGCGCCACCGTCTACGTCACGCTCGAACCGTGCGCGCATCACGGGCGGACGCCGCCGTGCGCCGACGCGCTCGTCGCCGCCGGGATCGTGCGCGCCGTGGTCGCAATCGTCGATCCCGATCCCCGCGTCAACGGCGGCGGCATCGCCCGGCTGCAGGCGGCCGGCGTCGCGGTTGAAAGCGGCGTGCTGGCGGGGGTGGCCGAGGCGCTGAACGCCGGATTCTTCATGCGGCTCGCGCGCGGCCGGCCACTCGTAACCTTGAAGACGGCAACCACGCTCGACGGTCGCATCGCGACCGCGAGCGGCGCCTCGCAATGGATCACCGGGGAGGCGGCTCGACGGCGGGCGCATCTCGAACGCGCCCGCCACGACGCGATCATGGTGGGCGCCGGCACGGCCGCGGCCGACAACCCCGCGTTGACCTGCCGCTTGCCCGGGCTGACGCACGCGTCGCCGGTCCGGATCGTCGCCGACTCGCACCTCCGCACGCCACTCACCCACAAAGTCGTGGCGACCGCCAACACCCAGCCGACCTGGTTCGTGACGCTCGGGCGGGGCGATGCCGAACGCAAACGCGCCTTTCGCGACGCCGGCGTCGAGCTGATCGAAGTCGATGCCGATGCCCTGGGTCGACCGGATCTCGGCCAGGCGCTTGGCGCGCTCGGCGCGCGTGGCATCACCCGGCTCTTGGTCGAGGGCGGCGGCGGGCTCGCCGCATCGCTCTTTAGGGCCGCGCTCGTCGACCGCGTGCTCTGGTTCCGCGCCGCTCGGGTCGTCGGCGGCGACGGGCGGGCGGCAATCCTGCCGCTCGGGGTCGTGGATGTCGGGGCGATGCCGACGCTCGCGCGGCTGGCGATGCAAACGCTCGGCGAGGATGTGCTGGAAACCTACGCGGTCCAGACGTAAGTAAAGGCCATGTTTACCGGCATCGTGACCGACCTCGGGCGCGTCCGTGCAGTCGAGCAGCGGGGCGACCGGCGCTTGACGATCGCGTGCCGTTTCCCGGCTTCCGCGCTCGGCGTCGGCGCTTCGATCGCGTGCTCGGGCACTTGCTTGACGGTGGTCGAGTCGGGCGACGGCTGGTTTGCGGTCGACGTCTCGAACGAAACCTTGGCCGCGACGACGCTCGGCGCGTGGACGGTCGGTACCGAAGTCAATCTCGAGCGAAGTCTCACGGCCGGTCAGGAATTAGGCGGCCACTTCGTCCTCGGCCATATCGATGCGACCGCGGCGGTGATCGACCGTCGGGCCGATGGCGATTCGTTCCGCTTCGCGTTCGAGGCGCCGGCGGCGCTCGCGCGTTTCATCGCGCCCAAAGGTTCGATCACGCTCGATGGCGTGTCGCTCACCGTCAACGAAGTCGACGGCGTGCGCTTCGGCGTCAATATCATTCCCCTCACCGGCGCGGTCACGACCTTCGGCCGCCGGCGGCCCGGCGAGCGCGTCAACGTGGAAGTCGATATGATCGCGCGCTACCTTGCCCGCTTGGTGGAAAAACCGTGACCGTTCGCGTCGTTGAAAACTTGTCGACCATCGAAGAGGCGCTCGACGACGTGCGCCGCGGCCGCATGATCGTGCTGGTCGACGCCGAGGACCGCGAGAACGAGGGCGATCTCGTCATCCCGGCCGAGAAGGCGACCCCCGACGTCATCAATTTCATGGCCAAGTTCGGGCGCGGTCTCATCTGTTTGGCGTTGACGTCCGAGCGGGTCGCGACGCTCGGCCTGCCGTTGATGCCGCGCGAGAACCAGGCACGCCGGCAGACCGCCTTCACGGTCTCGATCGAAGCGCGCGAGGGCATCTCGACGGGAATCTCGGCTGCCGACCGCGCCCGCACGATCGCAGTCGCGATCGATCCTGCCAAAGGCAAGGCCGATATCTCGACGCCGGGGCACGTGTTTCCGCTGGTTGCGCGTTCGGGCGGCGTCCTGGTGCGGGGCGGGCACACCGAGGCCGCCGTCGACCTCGCCCGCCTCGCCGGGTTCAACCCCTCAGGCGTCATCTGCGAAGTGATGAACGACGACGGCACGATGGCGCGGATGCCCGACCTCGTGAAGTTCGCGCAGTACCACGGCATCAAGGTTGCAACGATCGCCGACCTGATCGCGTATCGCTTACGCAAGGATAAGCTCGTGCAGCGCGCGGCCGAGTCGACGCTCGACAGCGTCCACGGCGGTCGCTTCCGCATGATCGTCTACACGACCGCGGTCGAAGGCGGCGAGCACGTGGCGCTGGTCAAGGGCGAGATCGGCGGATCCGAGCCGGTCCTGGTCCGCGTCCACACCTTCGATGTCCTGGGCGATGTGCTCGGCGACCGCTCGAGCCGCGGCGGCGTCCTGCAAAGCGCGATGCGCGCGGTCGCCGACGCCGACCGCGGCGTGGTCGTCCTGATCCGCAAGAGCCGCGTTCAAGATCTGGTCGATCGCACCACCCATGTACATGAAGATCCGGTGCCGATCGCCAAGTGGCGCGAGATCGGGATCGGCTCGCAGATCCTGGTCGATCTCGGCGTCCGCAAGATGGTCCTGCTCTCGAACTCGCAGCAGCCGCTGGTCGGTCTCGAGGGCTACGGCCTCGAAATCGTCGCGCGCCGTGCGGTCCCGGGCGGTCGGTAAGGGCGGACGATGGCGGTTCCCAACATCCTGATCGTCGAGGCGCGTTTCTACGAGGAGATCGCCGACGAGCTTCTGCAGGGAGCGCGCGTCGAAATCGACGCCCACGGTGCCACCCACGAGACTGTGACGGTGCCGGGCGCGTTCGAGATACCGGCGGCGATCCGTGCCGCGCTCGACGGCGCCCGCCGCCGCTATTCGGCCTATGTCGCGCTCGGCTGCATCATTCGCGGCGAGACTGACCACCACGAACATGTCGCGAGCGCCTGCGTCCAAGGCTTGTCCGATTTGGTAACGCGCGAATCGATCGTGGTCGGGTTTGGCGTTCTAACCTGCCACACGTTCGAACAAGCAATGGAACGGGCCGCGATCGATCGCGGCAACAAGGGCGCGGAAGCGGCCCGCGCCGCGTTCACGGTGCTCGACATGAAGCGCGCGTTCGAGCGGCGAAAAGGTCAATGAGCGGGGTGCCGTCTGCGCTGCGTCCGCGCACGGCCGCGCGCTTGTGCGCGGTGCAAGCGCTTTATCAGATCGACCTCACGACCGCGGTGGCCGACGAGGTGATCGCGCAGTTTCTCGCCCATCGTATCGGTCATGTTCTCGAGGGCGTCGACTATCGCGGCGCCGACCGCGAACTGTTTCGCGCGATCGTCGCCGGCACGATCGCGCGCGCGGGCGAGATCGACCCGCGGCTCGCCGCCGCGCTGGGCGAAGGCTGGACGCTCGCCCGCATCGACAATATTCTTCGCGCGATTCTGCGGGCCGGCGCGTTCGAACTCCTGGCCCACCCCGACGTTCCGGTCCGCGTCGTCATCACCGAGTATATCGACGTCGCCCACGCTTTCTTCTCCGGGCCCGAGCCCGGCGTCGTCAACGGGGTGCTCGATCGCTTGGCGCACGAGCTGCGCGCGCCGGAACTCGAGCGCCGGGTGCCATGACCGGCCGCCGGCGCGGCGAATTTGAGCTGATCGCCGATCTGTTTGCGCCGCTCGCGCGTTCCTACCCGCTCGCGTTCGGGCTCACCGACGATGCCGCCGTGCTGGCGCCGGCGCCGGGCGAGGAGATCGTCGTGACCGCCGACGCACTGATCGCCGGCGTCCACTTCCCGGTCGACGAGCGGGCCGATTGGGTCGCGCAGAAGGCACTCCGCGTCAATCTCTCCGACATCGCGGCGATGGGCGCCCGGCCGCACTCCTATGTCCTCACCATCGCGCTGCCCGAGAACCTCGGCGAAGCCTGGCTCGAGCGCTTCGTTGCCGGTTTGGCGGCGGACCAGGCGGAGTTCGGGATTGTCCTGATCGGCGGCGATACGGTGGCGACATCGGGGCCGCTCGCCTTGTCG
>CAMDOQ010000104.1 GCA_945903685.1 Rhizobium sp. Q54 | reverse complement strand
ATGGGGCATGACAACGACGTTCTCGAGGGCGAGCAGCGGATTGTCGCGTCCGACTGGCTCGGTCGCAAACACATCGAGCCCAGCGGCCCGAACCCGACCCTCGCGTAGGGCGGCGACCAGGGCGGCCTCATCGGTCAAACCGCCGCGAGCGGTGTTGACGAATACCGCGCCCGGCTTCATCCGCCGAAGCGCGGCGTCATCGATCAATTTAGCCGTCGCGTCGGTGAGCGGCAGGTGGAGCGAGACGATATCGGCTTCGGCCAGCAGCGCGGCAAGCGAGCAATAACGCGCCAGCGCGTCGGGCTTGGCTTCGCGCGCGGTGTAGATGACGTCGGCGCCGAGTGCGCGCAGCATCGGCGTGAGCATCCGGCCGACCGCACCGTAGCCGACGAGGCCGACGACCTTACCGCCGATCTCGCCGACGGCATCGTAGACGCCAGGCTCGAGGCTCCAGCCGCGGCCATCGCGGGTGGCGCGGTCGAGCGCCGGTAGACGCCGGAGCGCAGCCAGCATCAGCAGCACGGTGGTTTCCGCGACCGCGCGCGTGTTGGTCCCGGGCATGTTGGCGACCTTGATACCGCGAGCCTTGGCGGCGGCGAGGTCGATGGTGTTGACGCCAACGCCGATCTTCTGGATCAGCTTGAGCTTGGGCGACGCGGCGATGATCTCGGCGGTGATCGGGCGCAGCACGTGAAACAAGGCCTCGGCCTCGGCCATCATCGCGAGGAAACGCGGCATGTCGCCTTCCGGGCACGGCGCGATCGAAAGTCCGTCGACCGAAAGCCGCGCGAGTTCTTGGGCGAGCCCTGGGCTCGCGTCATACTGAAATACGACTTTCATCGCTTCGCCGTTCCTGCCGACGGACCGCTTGCAAGCCGGACGCCGGCTCCGATAACTACAGACCGAGACTAATATACGGAAACCGAGGCCGAGCGTGACAACGGCGAGCGCCCAAACGGAAGCCGACTTTCCCGAGCGCCACGACCTCGAGTCGGCACTCGTGCGGATGGCGTTGCTCGAGCACGGCCGCCATCCGCGTTTCGAGCGAATGACCGGCGGCGTCTCGTCGGACATCTGGCGGGTCGCGCTCGACCGCGGGCCGGCGTGCATCAAGCGCGCCGTGCCCAAACTCCGCGTCAAGGCCGACTGGCAGGTTCCGGTCGAGCGTACCAACTTCGAATGCCAGTGGATGCGGGTCGCAGGCCGCACCGTGCCCGACGCCGTGCCGGAAATCTTGGGCCAGGACACGGCCGCAGGGTTGTTCGTGATGGCCTACCTCGATCCCGCCACCCATCCGCTCTGGAAACTCCAGCTCCGAGATGGGATCGCCGATCCGGCGACCGCGGCCGCGGTCGGCGACGCGTTGGGCCGGATTCATGCCGCGACCGCCGACGATCCGGCGATCGCAGCAGCGTTCGATACGACCTACATCTTCTTTCCGCTGCGGCTCGAGTCCTACCTGCTCGCGACCGCCCGCGCCCACCCCGACCGCGCCGGCGCGATCGAGCGCTTGGTCGAGACGACCGGGGCGACGCGGCGTACGCTCGTCCATGGCGACGTCAGCCCGAAGAACATCCTGGTCGGCCCCAAGGGGCCGGTCTTCCTCGATGCCGAGGGCGCCTGGTTCGGCGACCCGGCGTTCGACGCCGCCTTCTGCTTGAACCACCTCCTGCTCAAGTGCCTGTGGAATCCGGCCTGGACCGCCGGGTTCCTCGCCTGTTTCGATGCACTGGCGCGGACCTATCTCGCACGCTGCCGTTGGGAAGCGCCGGCTGCGCTCGAAGCCCGGATCGCGTGCCTGCTGCCCGGGCTTTTTCTTGCCCGGATCGACGGCAAATCGCCGGCCGAGTACATCACCGCCGAGGCCGACCGCGACCGAGTCCGCCGCACGGCACGCATGCTGCTTGCCGATCCGCCCGAACGCCTGGCCGAGGTACGGGCGGCGTGGGCGGCCGAACTCTACGCGGCGCGCGCGACCGACTCCCCATGAGTACCGCCGCGATCGCGCGCGTCGTCGGCCGGCGAGTCTGGGACTCGCGCGGTCGCCCAACCGTCGAGGTCGAGATTCACCTGGCCGGCGGCGCCCGCGGCACGGCGATCGCCCCGGCCGGCGCATCGACCGGGAGCGGCGAAGCCCGCGACTTGCGCGACGGCGGACGCGCGCTGGGCGGCTACGACGTCGCCACCGCAGTCGCCAACGTCAACGGCCCGATCGCCAAACTGCTCGCCGGGCGCGACGCGGCCGACCAGGCCGCGCTTGATCGCGCTCTGATCGCGGCCGACGGCACCGTCGACCGGTCGCGGTTCGGCGGCAACGCGATCGTCGCCACATCGATGGCGCTCGCCCACGCCGCCGCCGCGGCCGCCGGCGTGCCGCTCTGGCGCCACCTCGGCGGCGATCGCGCGACGGTGCTGCCGTTACCTCAGATCCAGATTTTCGGCGGCGGGGCGCATGCGGCGCGGCGGGTCGACCTCCAGGACTTCATGGTCGTTGCCGTGGGCGCCACGTCCTTCGCCGCCGCCTTGGCGATGACTGCCGAAGTCTACATTGCGGCCGGAAGTCTCATGGCCGAGCGCGGTTCGCTTCAGGGGGTTGCGGACGAAGGCGGTTATTGGCCCGCATTCGCCAATAACGACGATGCGCTGACGACCCTGGTCCGGGCGATCGAACGCGCCGGCTTCGTACCGGGTCACGACGTCGCGATCGCGCTCGACATCGCCGCGACCCAGTTTTTCAAGGACGGCCGCTACCGGTTCGACGGCCGCGACCACGATTCCGATTCGCTGGCGACGCTCCTGCTCGGCTGGCTCGACCGCTACCCGATCGTCTCGATCGAAGACCCGCTGGCGGAGCACGACCGCGACGGCTTCGCGCGTTTTGCCGCCGCCGCACGGGATCGCGTGCAGATCGTCGGCGACGATTTTCTGGTTACCAACGCCGCCCGGGTCGAAGCCGCCGCGGCCGCCCGGGCGTGTAACGCGGTGCTCGTCAAGCCGAACCAGGCCGGGACCCTGACTGAGGCCAAGGCCGCGCTCGATGCCGCCCGCGCCGCCGGCTGGAATACGATCGTCTCGGCGCGCTCCGGCGAAACCGAAGACGTCACCATCGTCCATCTCGCGGTCGGCTGGGGGGCACCCGAACTCAAAGTGGGCTCGTTCGCCCGTTCCGAACGGATGGCCAAGTGGAATGAAGGTATCCGGATCGAGGAAGCGCTGGGCAGCGCCGCACGCTTGGCACGCCCCTTCGACCGCTTCCGGTCGAGCTAGCCGGCACTCATGGCCGCGCTCGTCGGCACTCACGGCCGCGCTCGTCGATCCGCGGAGCCGCGCCAGCCGGCGTCCGGCCAAGCTGTCTTTTCCCTGCCGGGGCACTATAGTCACGCCTTAAGCCGCATCGTTTAATAACCGTAACGTTTGTGCGCCATTTTACGGCGCGGACACGAGGTCGAACGGCATGGGCGAGCGCTCGTTCAAGAAAGAAATCGCGCTCCTGCGTCTGGGCGAAGGCGATACGTTCCACGGCGAAGGCATCCTCGCTGTGACGAAGGCCCTGCTGCAATCGGGCGTGAGCTACGTCGGCGGCTATCAGGGCGCGCCGGTCTCGCACCTGATCGACGTGATGTCGGACGCCAACGAATTCCTCGAAGAGCTCGGCGTCCACTTCGAAGCCAGCGCCTCCGAAGCAACGGCGGCGGCGATGCTCGGCGCCTCGATCAACTATCCGCTGCGCGGTGCCGTCACCTTCAAGTCACCGGTCGGCACCAATGTCGCGTCCGACGCCCTCGCCAACCTGGCCTCGGCCGGCGTCAAGGGCGGCGCCGTCATCATCTTGGGCGAGGACTACGGTGAGGGCGCCTCGATCATGCAGGAGCGCACCCACCCGTTCGCGATGAAGTCGCAAATGTGGTTGCTCGATCCGCGTCCGAACCTCCCCAAGATCGTCGAGCTGGTCGAAAAATCGTTCGAACTCTCGGAAGCGAGCAATACGCCGGTCATGCTCGAGCTGCGCATCCGTGCCTGCCACGTGCACGGCTCGTTCACGGCCAAAGCCAACCGGCCGCCCCAATTCTCGCGCAAGAACACGATCGCGGATCCCGATTTCGACTACGGCCGCATCGTCTTGCCGCCCTCGACCTACGCGCAAGAGAAACACAAGATCGAGGTCCGGCTGCCGCGCGCGATCGAGTACATCAAGCGCGAAAAGCTGAACGAAACGATCCCCGGCAAGCACGACGACATCGGCATCATCGTCCTCGGCGGCTTCTACAACTCGGTGATGCGGGCGCTTCAGGAGTACGGCCTCGCCGACGGCTTCGGCTCGAGCGACGTGCCGATCTATGTGATGAACGTCGCCTACCCGATCATCGACGACGAGCTGGTCCAGTTCTGCGCCGGGAAACGGGCGGTGCTGGTGGTCGAGGAATCGCAGCCCGAGTTCATCGAGCATGCCGTGCACGTGGCGCTGCGACGAGCCGATCTCAACACCAAGGTCGTCGGCAAGGGGCCGCTCCCGATGGCCGGCGAATACACGCTCGAGGTCGTCCTGACCGGGCTCGCGCGCTTTCTCGAAGGCGCGGTGCCGCGCGGCGTCGATCTCGCCCGCGTCGCCCGCGTCCACCAGGCGCTGCTCGCGCCCAAGAAAAAGGCGCAAGAGCTCTTGGGCGGGCCGATGCCGCCGCGCCCGCCCGGGTTCTGCGTCGGCTGCCCCGAGCGGCCGGTGTTCAGCGCGATGAAGCTGGCCGAACGCGATGTCGGCCGCTTCCATATCGCCGCCGACATCGGCTGCCACCTGTTCTCGACCTTGCCACCCTTCAACATCGGCAACAGCACGTTGGGCTATGGCCTGAGCCTCGCGTCGTCGACCGGGGTCGCCCCGGCGATGAGCCGGCGCGTGGTGTCGGTGATGGGTGACGGCGGCTTCTGGCACAACGGGCTGTCGAGCGGCATCGCCAACGCCGTGTTCAACAAGGACGATTCGGTCCTGGTCATCATGCAGAACGGCTATAGCTCGGCGACCGGCGCCCAGCATCTGCCTTCGTCCGCTACCAACGCCAAAGGCGAGCCGCTGACCGGGACGATCGAGGGGGCGCTGCGCGGCGTCGGCGTCAGCTGGATCAAGACGCTCCGCACCTACGGCGTCGCCAAGATGAAGGATGCGCTTATCGAGGCGATGACCACCAAGGAAAAGGGCCTCAAGGTCATCGTCGCCGACGGCGAGTGCCAGCTGGCGCTCCAGCGTCGCATCCGCCCGCAGATTCGTCAACAACTCGCGGCCGGCGAGCGGGTCGTGCGCACCCGCTTCGGCGTCGACGACGATGTCTGCACCGGCGATCACTCCTGCATCCGTCTGTCCGGATGCCCCTCGCTCACGATCAAGCCCAACCCCGATCCGCTCAAGAGCGACCCGGTCGCCCACGTCAACAACGAGTGCGTCGGCTGCGGTCTCTGCGGCGAAGTCGCGCACGCCGCCGTCCTTTGCCCGTCGTTCTTCCGCGCCGAGATCGTCCAAAACGCCTCGTCCTGGGACCGCTGGTTGGCCGCGGTGCGCGCCCGCGTCATCGGCAGGCTGCAAGTCGATCGCAAGCTCGCGGGAGCCCGGCCCGCGTGACGGCGGCGGCGACCCGGCCGATCACGCTCCTGATCGCCGCTTTGGGCGGCGAGGGCGGCGGGGTCTTGTCCGACTGGGTCATCGCGGCCGCGACCGCGGCCGGATACCCGGTGCAGGGCACCTCGATCCCGGGCGTGTCGCAGCGGACCGGTGCCACCACCTATTACATCGAGCTGTTGCCGACGCCGATCGCATCGTTGGGCGGGCGCTCTCCGGTCTTCGCGCTGACCCCGGCGCCGGGATCGATCGATGTGATGGTCGCGTCCGAACTGCTCGAAGCCGGCCGGGCGATGCAGAACGGGTTCGTCGCGCCCGAGCGCACGACCTTGATCGCCTCGACCCACCGCACGTACTCGATCCTCGAACGGACGGCGATGGCGGACGGCCGGTTCGAAGGCAGCCGTATCCTCGAAACCGCCGCCAAGCTCGCGCAGCGGCCGGTCCTGTTCGACATGGATGCCGCCGCCAAGGCCAGCGGCAGCGTGGTTTCAGCTGTCATCTTGGGCGCCATCGCCGGCTCGGGCGCAATTCCGATCGCGCGCGCGGAGTTCGAGCGCGTGATCCGCGATTCCGGGATCGAGGTCAAATCCAACTTGGCCGGCTTTGCGCTGGGCTTTGCTCAGGCCGAGACCGCAGCCTCCGTTCCCGCCCTGGCCGATCCCGAAAAGCGCTGGCGCGCGATGCCGCCCGCGACGCACGCACTTCGCGACCGCGCGCTCGCGTCGTTTCCCGCCGCGGTGCTGCCAGTCGTCAACGAGGGGATCGCGCGCCTCTGCGAATACCAGGACCGCGCCTATGCCGAGCTCTATCTCGACCGGCTCGACCGCGTCCGCGTGTTGGACGGCGCGACCCGCGATCCGCCGTGGGCGCTTACCGGCGCCGTCGCCCGCCACTTGGCGGTATGGATGGCGTTCGAGGACGTGATCCGGGTCGCCGATCTGAAGACCCGTGCGGCGCGGGTCGCGCGCGTCCGCGCCGAGGTCAATGCCAAGCCCGACGAACCGGTCGCGATCGTCGATTATCTAAAGCCCGGAATTGAAGAGCTGACCGCGATCCTGCCGCCGGCATTAGCGCGACCGATCTTACGCTGGGCTGAACGCCGCAACCTCGGTGAGCGGTTCAATATTGGCCTCTACATTCGCACCACCACGATCGCCGGTTTTCTCTTGATGTGGACGCTGGCGCGGCTCAAAGGCCTGCGCCGCGCGAGCTGGCGCTTCCAGGACGAGAGTGCGCTGCAGGAACGCTGGCTCGCTGCGATCGGCGCGACCGCACCCCAAGACTACGCCGCAGCGCTCGAAGTCGCCGAGTGCGCGCGCCTGATCAAGGGCTACGGCTCGACCCACAAGCGCGGCCGCACCAACTTCCTCCGGATCTTCGACGCCCTGGTCGCTCGGACCTCGCCGCCCGCCGACCTGGCCACCAAGATCAAGCAAGCCCGCACTGCCGCGTTCGCCGACCCCGACGGCAAGGCGCTCGCCCAGGTGTTGGCGGCGATTGACGGCGGCGCGGCGCCGGTCCACAAACGCGCTGCCGAGTAGGCTTCCCCACCCCGCCAACAACCCACGCCCGCCATGTCCGATTCCGCGAAACTGATCGACGAGCTGCTCGCGCGCCAATTGCTGCCCGAGACCCGGGGCGATCTCGAGACGTTCAAACAGGACCTCGAGGCGGGGCAGCTCGATGCGGCCGACGAGCGTTATGTGCGCGGGCTCCACGCCCGCCTGCTCGGCGACGGCAGCGACGATCCGATCCCGCTCGAGCGCACCCGCGAAGAGCTCGAGGGTGAGATCGAGGATCTCAAGGCCGATCTCGCCGACCGCGACGCCCGCATCGCCGAACTCGAGCGCGAAGTGGTTGCGCTCCGTAAACCTTCGATCAGCGCGCCCGGCTAAATCAGGAAAACGGCCAACGCCAGCGCCACGACGATCGGTATTACGATCGCCAGCGATGCGAGCGCGACGTTGGCGAGTGCGCGTTTCAAGGTAAAACCCTGGGCCTCGCTGACGTTGACGATGAAAAGGCCGAACGACCACAACGCCAGCAGAACGGTGGTCACGGCGAGCGGGGTGGCGACTATCGGGCTCGCATCGATGGTCGGCGCGAAGCTTCGGAACACCTCATCGCCGAAGATCGCGTACTGAACGAGCGCGACGGCCAGGGTCGCGATCAGCGGCGGATAGGCCCACGCTAGCGCGGCACGTGCCTCTTCGTGCGTCATGCGGCCGCCGAGCCAGATGCCAGCCCTGCGGGCGACGGCTCCGATCAAGTAGAGAAGAACCAACCCGCTTACCGTGCCGACGCCAAGTACGATGACGGCGACGGTCAGCATCGGAAACGTATCTCCCATAGCCCGGTCCATGGCCCGGCCGATCGCGTCGGCAATGCCGGCGAGTACGGCGAGAGTCTTGACGTCGGACGTCGGGTCGTTGTCGAGGGTCCAACGGATCGTGCGGCGCGGTGCGTACCAGATCGTCCGCCACGGGCTTACGTCGTCATCGGCCGAGAGATCTTCGTTCGTCGCGCCGGCCACGCTAGCACGGTCGTGCGGTACCCCAACGGCGCCTGCGTTCACCCCCGCTTGACATTCCGATTATATTTCTATATTTCTCGAATTATGGAAATGAAAGCCGCTCTCTCCGCGTTGGCCGCGCTATCGCAGGAAAGCCGCCTTGCCGTATTCCGGCATCTCGTCGCGGCCGGTCCGGTCGGGGCAGCGGCCGGTCAGATCGGAGCCAAACTCAAGCTGCCGCTCTCGACCCTTTCGTTTCACCTGAAGGAGCTCAAGATCGCCGGCCTTGTCGTCAGTCGGCGCGACGGTCGCTCGCTCATCTACGCCGCCAACTTTCCGGCGATGACCGGACTGATCGCTTACCTCACCGAGAACTGCTGTGCCGGCAGCGCCTGTGCGCCCGCCGGATCCACCCTCAACCGCAAAGGAGCTACGT
>CAMDOQ010000103.1 GCA_945903685.1 Rhizobium sp. Q54 | reverse complement strand
TAGCGCGCGTTCTGACGGTCGGAAACGAGGCCCGAGACCACCTGACGACGTTGCGCTTCATCCGAGGTCGCCGGCGCTTTGTCGGGCACGCTCGCGAGATTCGGGAACTGTTTGTCGTCTTTGCGGGCGAGCGTCTTGCGCTCGGCCTCGCTTGCACGTTGCGGCGGCGGTGGCGTCGAGGAACTGCTGAACACACGATCGTAGGCGGTCATCGGATTGGCCCAGTCCGGGATCCACGAGCAGCCCGCGACCACCAACCCGAGCGTAACGACGACCGTCAAAGACCCCAGGGGCCTTGCGGAATTACGGGAAATACTCGCCACCATGTTGTGCCTCGTCCAGCGAAGTCTCTGTGCGCACGGTGTTTATAGCGAAGCTGCCCGCGTTGAACCACAACTGCCGCGCGCCGTACGGACCGCCCCCCGAATACTCTCTATAGTGGCGTGACTTAGGCGGCGACACAAGCGACGCCTAAGTTGCGGCCGCCACCCCGATTGACTCGCGATAGTTGCCGGCAAGTTCGGCGTAGTGACGCGCGGCGTTGGCGATATAGGCGGTCTCCTCGGCCGTGAGATCGCGCATGTACTTGGCCGGGCTCCCGCCCCAGAGCTGCCCGCGCGGCACGCGCTTCCCCGGCGTCACCAAGGCGCCCGCGGCGACCATCGCCCCTGACTCGACGACGGTGCCGTCCATCAGCGTCGCCGCCATGCCGACAAAGCAGCCATCCTCGAGCAACGCGCCGTGAACGATGGCGCGGTGGCCGATGGTGACGTCGTTGCCGATCGTCGTGGTCGAGAGCTTGCGGGTGACGTGAACGATCGCGCCGTCCTGGATATTGGTGCGGGCGCCGACCCTGATCGGGTTGACGTCGCCCCGGAGCACGCATCCGAACCAGATGCCGGACCCTTCGCCGACCTCGACATCGCCGATCAGCGTGGCGTCGGGGGCGATGAAGGCGGAAGCGGCGATGCGAGGCGTACGGTCGAGGTAGCGGAGGATACGCCCGCTCATCCGTCGAGCCCCAGCATCAGCGCGATGTTCTGCACGGCCGCTCCCGACGCGCCCTTGCCCAGATTGTCGAGCCGCGCGACCAGGACCGCTTGGCGGTGCATCTCGTTGGCGTAAACGCGGAGCTCTAGCTTGTCGGTGTCGTTGAGCGCTTGCGGCTCGAGCCGGCCCTTGTCGGCGGCCGGAACCGGCACCACCGCAATCGCCGGGCTGGCGGCGTAACGGGCGCGGAGCACGGCCTCGAGGTCGGCAGCCTTCGGCTTCCCCGGGAGCGTGTCGAGATGGAGCGGTACGCTCACCAGCATGCCCTGGCGAAAATTCCCGACCGAGGGCACGAACAGCGGACGGCGCGTCAGCCCCGCGTACTTCTGAAGCTCGGGGATGTGCTTGTGCTCGAGCCCCAACGCGTAGAGCTCGAAGGCCGGCGCCTCGCCCTTCTCGTAGCCTTCGATCATGGTGCGCCCGCCGCCGGAATAGCCGCTGACCGCATTGACCGTCACCGGATAGTCGGCCGGGACGAGGCCGGCATCGACCAGCGGCCGCAGCAGCGCGATCCCGCCCGAGGGATAGCAGCCCGGGTTGGCAACGCGGCGCGCGGCGCGGATCGCCTGCGGCTGGGCCGGCGTCAGTTCGGGGAAGCCGAACACCCAGCCGGGTGCGACCCGATGCGCGGTCGAGGCATCGACGATGCGGGGGCCCGCGGCCCCCATGCCGTCGATCATCGCCGCCGCTTCGCGCGCGGCATCGTCAGGGAGGCACAGCACCACGAGGTCGGCTGCGGCCATGAGCGCGCGCCGCGCCGCGGCATCCTTGCGCTGCTCGGGCGCGATCGATGGGAGCGTCAAGCCCGGCACGGCGGCCAAACGCTGGCGAATGCCGAGTCCGGTCGTGCCGGCTTCGCCGTCGATGAAGACCGTGCGGGTCAGGGTCGCGGTAACCATGGTGTCCAACGTTCGTTTGGGAACTCTAGCCGATCCGCTTGAAATCGAAAGGGCGCTCCCCTCGCGAGGAGCGCCCTTACATTGGAGCCGCCCCGCGTCGGGGCGCCGATCCCGAGGATCAGCGTTTCGAGAACTGGAAGCTGCGACGCGCCTTGCGCCGGCCGTATTTCTTGCGCTCGACCGTGCGGCTGTCGCGAGTGAGGAAGCCGTCCTTCTTGAGGGCGCCGCGCAGGCCCGGCTCGTAATAGGTCAGCGCGCGCGAGATGCCGTGGCGAAGCGCGCCGGCCTGCCCCGACAGCCCGCCGCCGGCGACCGTCGACCACACGTCGAACTGGCCCATGCGCTGCGCCACCACGAACGGCTGGTTGATCAGCATGCGCAGCACCGGGCGGGCGAAGTATTTTTCGAGCTCCTTGCCGTTGATGACGACCTTGCCGGAGCCGGCCTTGATCCAGACCCGCGCGACCGCATCTTTGCGCCGGCCGGTCGCATAGCACCGGCCCTTCGAATCGCGCTTCCGCTCAGGCGTTCCCTGAGGCTTCGCGACCACCGCGGCCGGCGTCGCCGGCGCCTGGCGCAGGTCCTTGAGATCGGTAATCCTTCTCGTGTCCGACATGCTAGGCGGCTCGCTTGTTCTTGGGGTTGAGCTTGGCGACGTCCAGCACCTCGGGTGCCTGCGCCTCGTGCGGGTGCGTGGGACCGGCGTAGACGTGGAGCTTGCGCATCACCTGACGCGCGAGCGGGCCCTTCGGGATCATGCGCTCGACCGCCTTCTCGATCACCCGGCCCGGCTCCTTGCCTTCGAGCAGTTGGCGCGCGGTGCGCTCCTTGATGCCGCCGGGAAATCCGGTGTGATAGTAGTAAATCTTGTCGTGGAATTTGTTGCCCGTCAGCCGGACCTTCTCGGCGTTGACGACGACGATGTTGTCGCCGGTGTCGACATGCCGGGTCCAGATCACCTTATGCTTGCCGCGCAGCCGATTGGCGATGATGACCGCGAGCCGCCCGAGCGCCACCCCTTCGGCGTCGATCAGGAGCCACTTGCGGGCCACATCGGCCGCTTTTGCTGAGAAAGTACGCACGGCCTTGATCCTTCCTGGTTCGTTCGATGGCGCGGAGTATAGGCGCCGAACATGCGCTGTCAACGCCGATCCCGTGGCCTTTTCAATGATTTATAGAAAGGTATCTAAATACCTTAACGTTCCTATCGCGCTTCTGGCGGGATCGAATAGGTGAGCGTCGCGTGGGTGACGGGGTCGTCCTCGCCTTCCGAATAAGAGGTCACCTCGCCAAACGCCAAGCGCTTGCCGAGCTTCAGGATTCGGCCCTCGGCGATGACGTCGCGCTGGCCGGGTCGGCGCAGGAAGTTGATGTTCAAGTTGGTGGTAAGCGCCATCTCGACCCGCCCGATCAGGCTCAAGACGGCGGCGTACATGGCGATGTCGGCCAAGCCCATGAGCGCGGGGCCGATGATCGACCCACCGGGCCGGAGCAGCTTGGGCGAATAAGGTAGACGGTAAGAGGACCGCCCGGGCGCGATGGCTTCGAGCCGGCCGCCCTGCTCGACCGCGTACGGCAGATGGGTGCGGGCCAGTTCTTCGAACTCCGCAATCGTGATCAGGCTTTCCTTCGTCATCGCCTACCTTCCCCGCCGGCCGCGATGCTACACCAACGGACACAGTTGGTTTAGGCGAGAACGCGCGGTATCTTTCTCGTGACGCGCGAAGAGGAACGGGATGACGGTACCGAACGCGACCAAATCCAAGCCGGCGGCGAAGGCCCGTGCGGCCGCACCGATCCTGGAGCGTCACGACAGCAACGGCATCGCCACCCTGACTCTCAACCGCCCCGACACGCGTAACAGCCTTTCGACCGCACTGATGGCCGCGCTGCAACAGGCGATCGACGCGATCCGCGACGATGCCAGCGTCAAAGCGGTAGTGATCGCGGCGCGCGGAGCCGCGTTTTGCGCCGGCCACGACTTGAAAGAGATGCGGGCGGCCCCCTCGCGCGCGGTCTACGAGGCGCTATTTGCGCAGTGCAGCGCGTTGATGCAGTCGATCACGGCGCTGCCGAAACCGGTGATCGCCCGCGTCCACGGCGCCGCCAGCGCCGCCGGCTTGCAGTTGGTCGCGACCTGCGATCTTGCTATCGCCGCTAAATCGGCGCTGTTTGCAACGCCGGGCGTCAATATCGGGCTGTTCTGCTCGACGCCGATGGTGGCGCTCACGCGCAACGTCAGCCGCAAGCACGCGCTCGAAATGCTGTTCACGGGCGACGCGATCGATGCCGAGACCGCCCTCGCCTACGGCCTTATCAATCGGGTCGTGCCCGACGCCGAGCTCGACACCGCCGTCTACGGGCTCGCGCGTAAGGTCGCCTCGAAGTCGCCGTTGACGCTCAAGATCGGCAAGGAAGCGTTCTACCAACAGGCCGAGCTCCCAGTTGCCGAGGCCTATGCGCGCGTGAGCCGGGTCATGACCGAGAACATGCTGGCGCGCGACGCCGGCGAAGGGATCGACGCCTTCCTCGGGAAGCGGAAGCCGACCTGGGAAGGGCGATGACCGAACCGGCCGCGGCGCCCCTCCGCCTCGCCCACCACGAGTCCTACGACGACGACCTGATCCGCGGCATCCTGCGCGAGGTGCGCACGATCGCGATGGTCGGCGCATCGGCCAACTGGAACCGGCCGAGCTTCTTCGCGATGAAATACCTGCAGGCCAAGGGCTACCGGGTGATCCCGGTCAATCCCAAGGAGGCGGGCAAGAAGATCCTGAACGAGACGGTCTATGCCGAGTTGACGGACGTGCCGGTCAAGGTCGACATGGTCCAGGTGTTTCGCCGCTCGGAAACCGTGGGTCCGGTCGCCGAGGAGGCGATCCGGATCGGTGCCAAAGTCCTGTGGATGCAGTTGGGCGTCAGGAACGACGCCGCCGCGGCCAGGGCCGAAGCTGCCGGCTTGAAAGTCGTCATGAACCGCTGTACCAAGATCGAGTACGGCCGGCTTTCCGGCGAGATCGGCTGGCTCGGCGTCAACACCAAGATCATCACCTCGAAACGGACGAAGCGGATATAGGTCATGCTCACCGAACCCCCTCCCTACCCTCCCCCTGCACACAGGGGGAGGCGCATGTCGTTTGCCTTCCTCCCCCGCGGAGCGGGGGAGGGTTGGGAGGGGGCACCATGACCGACACCCCCGACTACGGCTTCGAGACGCTCGCGATCCATGCCGGTGCCGCACCCGATCCTACCACCGGCGCGCGCGCGACCCCGATCTACCAGACCACGTCCTACGTGTTCGAGAACGCCGACCACGCCGCCTCGCTCTTCAATCTCCAGACCTTCGGCAATATCTATTCGCGCATCACCAACCCGACCGTGTCGGTCCTGGAGGAACGGATCGCCGGGCTCGAAGGCGGCGCGGCGGCGCTCTGCGCCGCCTCGGGCCACGCCGCCCAACTATTGATCTTCCATCTGCTGATGGAACCGGGCGACGAGTTCCTGGCGTCGCGGCGGCTCTACGGCGGCTCGATCACGCAATTCTCGTGGTCGTTCAAGAAAATGGGCTGGAACGCGATCTTCGTCGATCCCGACGACCCGGAGAATTTTCGGAAAGCGCTCACCCCCAAGTGCAAGGCGATCTTCATCGAAAATCTCGCCAACCCGGGCGGCGTCGTCCTCGACATGGAGGCCATCGCGGCGATCGCACACGGCGCCGGCATTCCGTTGATCGTCGATAACACGCTGGCGACGCCCTACCTTTGCCGCCCGTTCGAATGGGGCGCCGACTTGATCGTCCACTCGATGACCAAATTCCTGGGCGGGCACGGCAACTCGCTGGGCGGCGCGATCGTCGAATCGGGCAAGTTCGATTGGTTCCAGAACGACAAGTTCCCGACGCTATCGAAACCGATGCCGTCCTATCACGGCCTCACCTTCTACGAGACCTTCGGCACCATGGCGTTCTGCGTCGCGGCGCGCGCGCTCTCCTTGCGCGACTTGGGCCCGTGCCTGAGCCCGTTCAACGCCTTCCTGCTGCTCACCGGGATCGAGACGCTGCCACTCCGGATGGCGCGCCACGCCGAGAACGCGCAAAAAGTCGCGACCTTCCTCGAAGGGCACGCGAAGGTGGCGTGGGTGTCGTACCCGGGCCTGCGCTCGAGCCCCTACCACAACCTCGCCAAGAAATACTTGCCCAAGGGCGCCGGCGCGGTCTTCACCTTCGGCATCAAGGGCGGCTACGAAGCCGGCATCAAGCTGGTCGAGAACGTCCAGATTTTCTCCCACCTCGCCAACATCGGCGATACCCGGAGCCTGATCATCCATCCGGCTTCGACCACGCACCGCCAGCTTTCGGACGACCAACGCCAAGCGGCGGGCGCCGGTCCGGACGTCGTCCGGTTATCGGTTGGGTTGGAGACCGCGGACGACCTGATCCGCGATCTCGATCGGGCACTGGCCGCGGTCTGAACGCGCGCGACGGTGCGAAGCTAGACGCGAAGATCGAGCGACCGGCCGCTGTCGAATACCCGCGCCCGTGGCGTCGCTGCCGTCTCGCTCCGGACTTGCGCTTCGAGCCGCCCGACCGTCGCTTCGAGCGAGGCGGCGATGGCGCGGAATTCGCGGCCGCCGCCCTGGCTGCGGAGTGCGTTGGCGCCTTCGCGCATCGAGCGGACGTAGTCCGAATAATCGGCTTTGATCACGGTACGTACTCCCCTGGGTCGCCGCCCGCGCGACGGTTAATCTTTTTTTCTTGGGGACAGCTTAGCGGAACCACGAAAACCGCCAATTGGGTTGATCCATGGCGAAAAAGCGGTAGTTCATGGGCCAACACTGGGAGCTTCCCTGAGTCCGTTAGGTGGATGAACCAGGGGGTTGGCGGCCTTCAAAAATTAAGGATTATCAACAGCGATATCCCCAGGCACCGATCGGTCAGCCGCCGTCCTGCATCAGCGCGCGGCGCGCCCTGCGGCGCCGCTCTTTGGCGAGGATGTTGAGCCCTTCGACCAGCGCCGAAAACGCGATCGCGAAGTAGAGATACTCGCGCGGAATATGGAAGTGGAAGCCGTCGGCGATCAGCGCCATGCCGACCAGGAGCAGGAACGAGAGCCCCAGCATCTTGGTGGTCGGGTGGCGCTGGATGAAGTCGCCGACCGGTCCGGCCGCGAACATCATCACCGCGATCGCGATCACCACCGCGGCGATCATCACCGGCACGTTATCGGTCATGCCGACGGCGGTGATGATCGAATCGAGCGAGAACACGATGTCGAGCACGATGATCTGGCCAATGACGGCGGCGTAGCTCGCCGGCTTGAGCTTGCGCTCCTCCTCGGCGTCGGTGCGGCCCTCGACGTCGTGGTGGATTTCGAGCGTACCCTTGTAGAGCAGGAACAGCCCGCCGCCGATCAGGATGATGTCGCGCCAGGACACCGATTGGTTGAAGACGGTGAAGATCGGAGCGGTCAGGCCGATGATCCAGGCGATCGACACCAGAAACACGATCCGCAGGATGAGCGCGAGCGCCAAACCGAGCCGCTGCGCCGAGCGGCGGCGGTCGGGCGCGAGCCCGCTGGTCACGATCGAGAGAAAGATGATGTTGTCGATGCCGAGGACGATCTCGAGCGCCGTCAGCGTCAGCAAGCTCGCCCACAGGTCGGGATCGTTGAGCCAGGTCATGGCAACAGCTCCTATCCGTTACTCGGCGGCCGCCGCACGCGGGGCCGGCACGGCCGCCGCGGAATCGGTCGGCAGCAACAGCGCGCCGACCGCCGCAACGGCCGCGAACGCGGCGAAAATCAGGAAGCTCGCATCGAGCGCGCCGGTCGCGTCGTAGACGACTGCGACCAGCGCGATCCCGCCCGAGGCCAAGCCCTGGCTGACCACGAACTTGAGGCCGAACACGCGGTTGCGCCAGCCGAGCGGGGTATAGCGGGCGACGATCGCGTTCTCGGCCGGCGAGAGCGCCGAGTTCAACCCGATCATCACCACCGCGACCGGGACCAGGAGCCAGCTATGGAGCGCGAACGCGAGCAGGAGCGCCGGCACTTGCAGCAGCTGGCAGGCGAAATAGACGGTGCGCTGCGGGTAGCGGTCGGCGAGCTCGCCGCCCGCCCACTGCGCGACCGCCGACAAAAGATAGACCACCGACACCAGCGCGCCGACCCGGGTAGCGCTGCCTTCGGCGGCGAACAGCCGATCGCTGAAGAGCTTGGGCAGCGCTGCCGACGTCGCCTGGAAAATGAGCCCGACCGCGATCGTCGTGATGACCAGGATCGCGAACACCCGCTTCATGTCGCCGACGCTCGCCGGCGCCACCGTCCTGGCTTCGCTCGTGCGGTCGCGAATGACGCCGCTCGCCATGCAGGCGACGAACGCGAACCCGACCGCGATCGCGACCGCGCCGGGAACGATGTAGGCGGCGCGCCAGCCCCACAAGTCGGCGAGCGATCCCGCCACTACCGCGGCGCCGGCGGTTCCGACCGAGCCGAACACGCCGTTGATGCCGAGCGCGCGGCCGCGATTGACCGCGTTCTTGACCAACCACGCCATCCCGACCGGGTGGTAGATCGCGCCGAATAGGCCGATCGCCGAGAACCCGATCAGCAGCTCGACCTTGGTGGTTGCGAAGGCGGTGTAGATCG
>CAMDOQ010000102.1 GCA_945903685.1 Rhizobium sp. Q54 | reverse complement strand
GCTACGGCAAGCTCGGCAGCCGCGAGTTGACGCCCGCCTCCGATCTCGATCTCGTTTTCGTCTACGAAGCCCCCGAAACGGTTACCGCCTCCGATGGCGCCCAGCCGCTCGCCGTCAGCCAGTACTACGGCCGTTTGAGCCAGCGCCTCATTACCGCGATCACCACGCTCACGGCCACCGGCCGCCTTTATCCCGTCGACATGCGGCTGCGTCCGGCCGGCGCGAAAGGCGCGATCGCGAGCGAAGCCGGCGCCTTCCAGCGTTACCTCAAGTCCGAGGCCTGGACTTGGGAGCACATGGCACTCTCGCGCGCCCGCGTCGTCGCCGCGCCGGCGCCGTTCGCAGCCAAACTGACTGCGGTCATTGCCGGCGTGTTGGCGCAGAAGCGAGACGTTAGCAAGCTAAGGGATGAAGTGCATTCGATGCGCGAGCGGATCGCCCGCGAGCGCCGAGGCGACGGTCTATGGGACATCAAGTACGGACCCGGGGGGCTCGTCGATGCCGAGTTTCTTTGCCAATACCTTCTGCTCGCTCACGCCGACGACCATCCGTCCCTAGTCGGCAGCAGCACCGCTGCGATCTATGAAAAATTGAGCGGCGCCGGATTGTTGCCAGTCGACGAAGCGGCGGCCCTCGCCGACGCCACCCGGCTTCTCTACGACGTGCAAGCGATCTTGCGGCTCACGACCGGCGGGCCGTTCGACCAGGCGAGCGCGCCCGATGGTCTCAAGCGTGCCCTCGCGACCGGCGTCGGACTGCCCGATATCGATACCCTCGCCGCCAAACTGACCGCCACCCGCAAACGGGTCGAAGCCGCCTACTGCGCCCGCCTTGGGGCGGTTTGATTTCGGCCACCAATCGGCGGCCAAAGCGGCCGGGCAAGGTTAAGTATCCATGTTGAAGACACCGAACGAAGGCGACAAGGCGCGGCCGTTTTCGCTTTCCGGAGACGACGGGCCGATCGCGCTCAAGGACCACAAGGGCACCAACGTCGTCCTTTACTTTTACCCCAAGGACAAAGGCATCGTTCACCGGGTCTGGCGGAACGTCAAAGTCGCAGGGCATGCCGTAGCCGTTTTCGAGGCCGTCCAGGCCCTTTAAAACGGCCGCCGGGCGCCCCTTCTGCGGGATACCCCTGAGCGCCCTGAACTGCCGGATTCTTCGGTTGAATCCCGAGGCATAAGGCGTTATCCATGCGATCGGGGAGTATCCAGAGTGGGGTAATGCGCGACCACGAGCGGGGGGCGGATCGTTTCGACCTGCGGCAGACGATCCGTGTCGCTACGGACCGTCTGTTCCCGGAGCGTCAGTTCATCTACCGGAGCCAAGCCAAGATCCGGTATTTGTCGTTGTCGCAGCCGGCGCAGGTGTTCATCGCGCTTGTCGCCATCACGGTTCTCGGCTGGGTCGCGTTCGCGTCAACGTTCGTCTATATCGAGGATCGCGCCTCCTACGCGAGTGCGCTGAAGATCGCGGAGATCGAGCGCGCCTACCGCGACCTCGCCGGCGACTGGAAGGCCACCCAGGAACGCTTCTCCGAAGTCGCGCGTGAGCTCGAAGACAACCACCGCAGCCTGCTCAACCTGCTGGCCCAGCGCGCACAGCTCGAAGATCGTTTGAACCGCACCTCTTCGGAGCTCGCGCGCGTAACGCAACAGCGCGACGAAGCGGTGAACAGCTCGGGTTCGTTGCAAAAGCGCGTCGGCGAACTGGAAGTAGCGCTGCGGAGCGTTGCCAACGAGCGGCTCACGGTCGAGGACGCGTTGAGTGCAGCGCGAAACCGACTCGCCTCGATCACCGACAAGCACAAGGACGCGGTCCGTTCGCAGGACCATCTGAAAGCCAAGGTCGCCAGCCTCGAAACCCGGCTCGGGCGGGTCAAGGACGCGCAGCGCGATCTGGTCGACCGCGTCCACGAGCAGGCCTCGGCGACTTTCCGCGAGATCGTGACCGTGATCGATGCGACCGGTATTCCGTTCCGCGAACTCCTGCTGCGGGCTTCGCAGGAAGGCATCGGTGGGCCGTTCGTCCCCTACACCGAAGTCGCCAGCCTGAACGCGGCCGAAACCGAAACCGAGTTCGATCGCAGTTTGGCCGAACTCGAAGGCAATCTGAACCAGTGGGAGCAGCTTCAGGCGCTGCTCAAGCGCCTCCCCTTCGCGCCGCCGCTCGGCCAATACGAATCGCGTTCCGGCTTCGGGAAGCGTGTCGATCCGTTCACCGGCCAGTGGGCCATGCACGATGGCGTCGACCTTTCGAGCCGGCAACGCACGACGATCCTGGCCGCCGGGCATGGCGTCGTAAGCTACGTCGGCGCGCGCGGCCCCTACGGCCGAACCATCGAGATCGACCACGGCCTCGGCATCATGACCCGCTACGCGCATCTCCGCCGCACCGGCGTTCGGGTCGGCGAGACCGTAAGCCCGGGCGCCGCGATCGGCGAGATGGGATCGAGCGGGCGCAGCACTGGCGCCCACCTCCATTACGAGATACATTTCGACGGACGTCCGCTCAACCCGGAGTTGTTTCTCCGGGCGGGCCAAATGACGCAGCTAAAGAAGAAATAGTTGCGATTCCAGCGGAAGTAACGCTGGCAACGTTATTGAATTAATAGAAAAATCGATGGCAGCAGGGAGTCCCGCCATGTTCTCGAAAAACGACAAGAACGAGTCCAAGGGCAACGGCGCCTCGCGCGATTCGCGGGTCGCGCCCTCGATCATCAGCGCGAACCTCCATGTCGTCGGCAATCTTAAAAGCGATGGCGAAATTCAGGTCGATGGCACCGTGCAAGGCGATGTCGCCGGGCTCTCGCTCGCGATCGGCGAGCGCGCCAAGGTTACGGGCGAACTCGTGGCCGAAGATATCGTCGTCCGCGGCACCATCGAGGGGCGCATCAAGGCCAAGCGCGTCCAACTCACCAAGACCGCCAAGGTGATTGGCGACATTTGGCACGAGGTGCTCTCGATCGAGTCGGGTGCGCATATCGAGGGCCATATCAAACGGCTCGACAGCGAGACTCGTAAAACGACGATCGTGACCGAACCCGAGAAGCCGCTGGCGCGGATCGCCGCAGCCGCCGATCATGGGGCGGGCGCGCAAGCGGTGCTCCATAAGGCCGGCCCTGCGCGCACCAACTAATCCCCGACACGTCCGGCCCTCACTCCGATTGCACCGCCAGCAGGGGAGTGCCATATCCCTTGGCTGCTCCCTAATCGCAGGGGCCGCGCGAGGGTGAAGGCATGCGAGATCCCTACGACATTCTGGGCGTCGGCCGAACCGCGACTTCCGACGAAGTAAAGCGCTCATATCGTAAATTAGCCAAAGAGCTACATCCCGATCTTCATCCCGGAAAAAAAGGGATCGAGGAGCGCTTCAAAGAGGTCTCTGCCGCCTACTCGTTGCTATCGGACCCGGCCTTGCGCAAGCGCTACGACGCCGGCGAGATCGACGCCTCCGGGGCCGAGCAAGCAGCCCGGCGCTTCTATCGCAACTACACCCGCAATCAGGGCGGCCAGGGTCCCTCCTTCGAGGCCGGATTCGCCGACTTCGCCGACCTTTTCTCGAGCTTCTTCGCGGATGCCCACCGCGCCGGCCCGCAGCCGGGCGGCATGCGGGCCGAGCGCGGGCGCGATGCGCAGTACGAGCTTGAAGTCTCGTTTCTCGAAGCCGCCAACGGTGCCACCAGGGAAGTGGCGCTGCCGAGCGGCAAGATGCTTCGCGTCAAAATTCCGGAAGGCATCGACGGCGGTCAGTCGATCCGCCTGGCAGGCCAGGGCCAACCCGGCGGCTTCGGTGGACCGGCCGGCGATGCCTTGGTGACGATCCGGGTGGCGCCGCATCCGTGGTTTCGGCGCGACGGCGCCAACGTCGTGCTCGAACTACCGATCACGATCACCGAAGCCGTATTGGGCGGGGGCGTGACGGTACCGACGCTGACCGGGCCGGTGACGATCGCGATTCCCAAGAACGCCTCGACCGGCAAGCGCTTGCGCCTCAAGGACAAGGGCCTGCTCGATCGCAAGAGCGGAAAGCACGGCCACCAGTTCGTCGATCTCAAGATCGTGCTGCCGGAAAAGCCCGATCCGGCACTCGAGGACGCGATCGAGGCGTGGGCTTCGACAAGCCGCTACGACCCGCGCCGTCACCTGCCCTGGTAACGGAACCGCACGGCATGCCGAACACCATGGTCAACGCCGCCTATGTCCGCACGATGGCGGCCTACAACAGCGAGATGAACCGGCGGCTCTATGCCGCCGCCGCCAACTTGAGCGACGCCGAACGCCGCAAGCCCGCCGGCGCATTCTGGAGCACCCTCCACGGCACGCTTTGCCACATCCTATGGGGTGATCAGGCGTGGATGGCGCGCTTCGCCGGCTGGCCGAAGCCGACGGTCGGGATCAAAGAAAGCGCTACCATGATCGTCGACTTTAGCGAGCTCGCCGCCGCGCGGACGCACGCCGACGCCGACATCGAAGCGTGGGCAGCCGGCGTCGACGACGCCTGGCTCACGCAGCAGCTCACCTGGTTCAGCGGGTCGCTCGGGCGCGAGGCGAGTTCACCGCGTGGCTTCACGGTCGCGCATTTCTTCAACCACCAAACCCATCACCGCGGCCAGGCGCACCTACTGCTCACCGCCGCCGGCCAGTCGACCGGCGACACCGACCTGTTCCTGGTGGTGAAACCGCAGGACTAGCGGGCCAGGTTCTTCGCCGAGTCCTTTCCGGCCGGCGGCGCTCCCGCTTTCTTGCCGCCGCCGACGCGCGCCGCCAGCTCGGCCGCCATGAAGCGGTCGAGGTCGCCGTCGAGCACGGCTTGCGTGTTCGACGTTTCGACATCGGTGCGGACATCCTTCACCATCTGGTAGGGGTGCAGTACGTAGGACCGGATCTGATGGCCCCACCCGATCTCGGTCTTGGAGTCGTGCAGCGCCCGCTTCTCCTGCTCGCGTTTCTGGAGCTCGACCTCGTAGATCCTCGCTTTCAGCATCGACATCGCCGCCGAGCGGTTCTTGTGCTGGGAGCGATCGCTCTGGCACTGCACCACGATCCCGGTCGGCATGTGGGTGATACGGACCGCGCTGTCTGTGCGATTGACGTGCTGGCCGCCGGCGCCCGAGGCGCGGTAGGTGTCGATGCGGAGATCCTTTTCCTGGATGTCGACGTTGATCGCGTCGTCGACCACCGGATATGCACCGACGCTCGCGAACGAAGTGTGGCGGCGGGCATTGGCGTCGTAGGGCGAGATCCGCACCAGGCGATGGACGCCGCTTTCGGTTTTGAGCCAGCCGTAGGCATTCTTGCCGGAAATGCGCACGGTCGCCGACTTGATGCCGGCTTCTTCGCCGCCGCTTTCTTCAATCCACTCGACCTTATAGCGATGGGCCTCCGCCCATCGTACGTACATGCGCAGCAGCATCTGCGCCCAATCCTGCGACTCGGTGCCGCCGGCGCCGGCGTGAACCTCGAGATAGGAATCGTTGGTGTCGGCCTCGCCCGACAGCATGGTCTCGAGCTCGGCTTTCTCGGCTTCGCTCTTGAGCGCAGCCAGCGCCGCCTCCGCCTCGGCGGCGGTAGCGGCGTCGTTTTCGCTCGCTGCGAGATCGAGCAGATCGACGTTGAAAGCGAGCTTTTCCTCGAGCGCCTTGATCGCCGCGATGCCGTCGGTCAAGGCGGTTCGCTCGCGCATCAGCGCCTGCGCGGAAACGGCATCGTTCCAGAAGTCAGGGGCGGCGATCTGCGTGTCGAATTCGGCCAGCCGCTTTAGTGCACGATCCCAGTCAAAGATGCCTCCGGAGCAGCGCGATCGCTTCCTTGATCGAATCGACGATGGCTTGCGTCTCGGCCCGCATGACGAGGCTCCCTACTCCGCCTGAACCGCCGCTTTAATACAGGCCGCCGGTGCTGCCGCCAACCCTTGTCGGGCCGAGCGCCGGACCGTCGCGCGCATCGGAGCCGTCGAGCACCACGCGGTTCTCGATGCTGGGTTCGGTGCCGGGCCGAAACGCCTCGAGGATCGCGCTGCGATCGCCCGGCCGGGACGGGAGCCCGGTCGCGGCCTCGACCCGTACCAGGCGCACGCCCGGCGGAATCCGAAACGGAATGTTGGGAGCGTCGGCGAGCGCATCCTGCATAAAGTCGATGAAGATCGGCACCGACACCGCCGAGCCCGATTCGGACGAGCCCAGCGACTTCGGTTGATCGTAGCCGACATAGATGCCGACAACGAGATCGGGCGTGAAGCCGATGAACCAGGCGTCGTGAAAATCGTTGGTGGTGCCGGTTTTGCCGGCGAGCGCCTTCGGAACCTCGCGCGCGACGCGGGCGCCGGTGCCGCGGTGGACGACGCCTTCCAGCATCGACACCATCTGGTAGGCGGTTTGCGGCTCGATCACTTGCCGGCGCTGATCGGGGAGGTCCGGCTCGGCTTGGCCGCGCCACGCGACGTTCTGGCAGGCTGCGCAGACGCGCTCGTCGTGGCGGTAAATAGTGCGGCCGCGGCGGTCTTGGATCCGGTCGATAATGGTGGGTTGGACGCGTTTGCCGCCGTTCACCATCACGCCGTAGGCGGTCGCCAGCCTGAGCAGCGTCGTCTCCGACGCGCCCAACGCCATCGACAGGAGCTGCGGCATTTCGTCGACCACGCCGAGGCGCTTGGCGTAGTCCGAGACCTTGTCCATGCCGATGAAGCGGGCGAGGCGGATCGTCATCAGGTTGCGTGACTTCTCGATCCCGAGCCGGAGCGTGCTCGGACCGTAGAACTCGGGGCTATAGTTCGACGGTCGCCACTTGCTGAGGCCGGGCCCCTGGTCGATCACGATGGGTCCGTCGAGCACGAGGCTCGAGGGCGTGAAGCCGTTATCGAGCGCGGCGAGGTAGACGATCGGTTTGAATGCCGAGCCAGGCTGACGCTTGGCCTGCGTCACCCGGTTGAACTGGCTGTCGGCATAGTCGTAACCGCCCACCATCGCGAGAACGCGCCCGGTGTGTGGATCGAGCGCGACCAGTGCGCCGCCGACGTCCGGAATCTGGCGGAGCGCGAACGCGCCCGCGCCGCCGCCCGGCATCGGTTCGACCATCACCACGTCGCCCAACGCCAACACGTCGCGCGGGTGCTGGACACGATTGCCGAGCTTCAAGCCTTCGAGCCGCGGCCGCGCCCATGTCATTTCCGCGAGCGGAATGAACCCGCGGGTGCCGTTGGCGAAGCCGAGTTCGGCGCCGTTGTCGCGCAAGTCGAGCACTGCCGCCAAATACCAGCGACCGATCGCCTTGGGCGGTTCGACCTCCGAAAGCCGCGTTTGCCACTGCCGGTCGAGTGGAATCCGGGTCACCGGCCCGCGCCAGCCGTGGCGGCGATCGTAGATTTGCAGTCCGTTCCGGAACGACTCGGTCGCGATCGCCTGGAGCCGCGGATCGAGCGTCGTCCACACCGAAAGACCGCCCTCGTAAAGCTGCTTATCGCCGAAACGCGCGAGCACCGAACGCCGGACCTCTTCGGTGAAATAGTCGGCCCGCACTACTTCGGCTTCGCTGCGTTGGCGCACTTCGAGCGGCTCGGCCCTGGCGGCGTTGGCGGCGGTCGCGGTGATGACGCCGTCCTCGAGCATTTGCTCGATCACCCAGTCGCGCCGCGCCTTGGCCGCGAGCGCGCGGCGGATCGGATGGTAGTTGGTGGGCGCCTTGGGCAGCGCGGCCAGAAATCCGATTTCGGCGAGCGTCAGTTCGTCGAGCGAACGGTTGAAATAGTTGAGCGCCGCGGCGGCGACACCGTAGGAGCCGAAACCCAGGTAAATCTCGTTCAGGTAGAGCTCGAGGATGCGCTCTTTGGTGAGCGCCTTCTCGATGCGGAAGGCCAGGATCGCTTCCTTGATCTTGCGCTCGATCGTGACCTCGTTGGTGAGGAGGAAGTTCTTCGCGACCTGCTGGGTAATGGTCGAGCCGCCGACCGGGCGCTTGTTCTCGCTGATACCGCGCAAGTTCTGGATGCCGGCACGCACGATCGACAGAAAATTGACGCCGGGGTGTTCGAAGAAATAGCGGTCCTCGGCCGAGAGGAAGGCCTGGACCACGCGCTTGGGCATGGCCGCCAGCGGCACGAACACCCGTTTCTCGACCGCGTACTCGGCGAGGAGCCGTCCGTCGGCAGCGTGGACGCGCGTCACCGTCGGCGGCTCGTAAACGGCAAGCTGCTGGTAATCGGGCAGGCCACGCGCGAAGTGATAGATCGCATAGAGCGCCCCGCCGGTTCCGACGATCGCCAGAACCACGGACACCACCAACAGGTACAGGACGAAGCGCAGCATGCGTCGTGACCGGTTCGAAAAAATCGTTAACGGGCAGGCGTTTATCTTACCGCAAAACACCCGGCTCCGGGGAAAGCTAACGCCCGAATGGGGCGGGTTTAAGGCAGCCGGCCCGCTAGCGGCCGGGTGCGCCCTCGACCACGACTTGGACCGCGATCGTGCCGGCGTCCCGGAATTCGAGCGTGAGATCGATCGTCATGCCCGGTTCGAGCGGGCCCCCGGCCCCGTCGATCCAAAGATGAAAACCCCACGCGGCGAGCGCGACCGGCCGGCGAGGCGGTAGATCGATTCCGGCAACGGCCATCGGCGATCCCGAGCGCCCGTCGCGGAA
>CAMDOQ010000101.1 GCA_945903685.1 Rhizobium sp. Q54 | reverse complement strand
GCCATCGAGCATTCCGGGATCGTGTAGATGCCGTAGGGCAGGATATGCGCGAGCGTGGTCTTGTAACGAAGGTCGAAGGCATGGACCATCGCGATCCGCGCCTGCTCCATCGAGGTCGAGGCGAGCGCCGGGAACCCGATCACGTCGCCGACCGCGTAGATATGCGGCAGGCTGGTCTGGTAGCGGTCGTTGACCTCGATCAGGCCGCGCGCGCCAAGTTTGAGTCCGACCTTATCGAGCGTCATGCCGTCGGTCGCACCGGTGCGCCCGGTCGCGGCGAGCAGCGTATCGACCGGGACCGTCCGTCCCGACCGCAGCGAGACCGCGATCTTGTCGCCCGCCTCGACCCGCTCGATCGTATCGGCCAGGCAGAGGTCGATCCCCATCTTCCGCATCGAGCCGGCCAGCGCATCGGCGATCTCGCTATCCATGAACGCGAGCAGCCGGTCGCGGCCTTCGACCAGCGTCACCTTGATGCCGAGCGCGGCGAACATGCAGGCGTACTCGCAGCCGATAACGCCGCCGCCGGCGACCAGCATCGCCTTCGGCATGTCGTTGATGTTGAGGATCGTGTCCGAGTCGTAGACGCGGGCGTCGTGGAACGGGAAGTTGGCGGGGTGGTGCGGGTAGGACCCGGTCGCGATCAGGATGTTGTCGGCCCGCAACTCCATCGATGCCGAGTGGCGCGGCGCCACCGCGACCGTGTGCGGATCGACCAACGAAGCGAAGCCGCGGTAGAGGTCGACGTGATGTTGCTTCAAGTTGTCGGCGATCCGCTGGTGCTCGCTCTGAACCACCAGCCGCTCGCGGTAAAGGAAGTCGCGCGCGGTGACCTCATTCTTCAAGCCGAAATTGATGCCGAACAGGCCGCGCTGGCGGAACCCGGAAAGATAAAGCGCCGATTCGCGGAGCGTCTTGGAGGGCAGCGTACCGGTGTTGGCAGCGGCGCCGCCCAGCGCCAGCTCCTTCTCGATCAGCGCCACCTTCTTGCCGAAATAGGCGGCCTGGGCCGCGCCCTTCTCGCCGGCGGGCCCCGATCCGATCACGATCAAGTCGTAACGCTTGGCGGCCACGGGCTTTTTCTCCGTTGGCATTGATAATCGACCGTGCGTACGAGCGTTAGTCTACTCCCCTGCCGCGAATCGAGCACTGCTACTATGGCGCGCTCGCGCTCTATTTTTACTACTATGACGTGTCCCGACGCCCGTTCATCGGCGGAGCTCTTTGTAGAAGATCGCGGTGTCGGCAGGCGCTCCGTCGGGTCGAAGCTCGTAGCCGGGAACGGTGCCGGCATGGATGTAGCCGAGTGCGCGCCAGAGCGTCTCGGCGGCGCTCCCGGCTACGGTCTCCAAGGTGAGGAGCGTTCGGCCGAGAACGCCCGCCCGCGCCTCGAGTGCCACCATCAACGCCCGCGCGATCCCGCGGCGGCGGGCTGCGCTCGCGACCATGAGCTTGGCGACTTGAGCGCGGTGCGCCTGGTTGGGCGGCGTCGCAAGCAGAAGTTGGACCGTGCCGATAAGGCGCGCGTCCTGGAAGGCGCCCCACACGACCACCGCGCCCGCGGCCGCCCGGTCGGCGACGCTCCGCCAATAGGCGCGCGCATCGTCCCGGCCGAACGGCGCTCGCATGTCCATCGCCGCGCCGTGCGCGAACGCATCGAGCAGGAGATTGGCAAGCGCGTCGCCGTGGCGTTCGATGTCGGCGGGGCCAAGCGGTCGGACGACGAGGCCCGGCGCGTCCGGCACCGCTCGGCTCCCGGCTCGCCCGTGCGCTCAGCCCTTGGCGGCGTAGACTTCGATCTCGATCAGGAATTCCGGCCGCGCCAGCGCGGTCACGCAAACGCCGGTCGAGGCGGGCTTGTGGTCTTTCAGGTACTTGACCCGGATCGGGCCGGCGACGGGGAAGTCGGCCGCGTTGGTGAGATACGTGTTCATCTTGGTGATGTGCGAGGGGTCCATACCCGCGCTCTTCAGGATCGCGACCAGGTTCTGCCACACCACCTCACACTGCTCGGCGCAGGATTTCGGCACGCTGCCGTCGGCCTTGATGCCGACTTGGCCGGCGACGTGGAGGAGCCGCGCGCCAGCCGGAATCTCGATCCCGTGGCTATAAGGGCCGATCGGTGCGGCGACCGAAGGCGGATTGTGGGCAGTGAGCGGCATGGGGTTCTCCTCGGTGTAGAGTGGAAACGGCCATGATTAGCACGTCGCGCGTATCGGGGACGAGCCGCAGTTGAGCCGCGTCCCCGTTCCCGACTTGGGCGCGCCGGCTTCGTGCTAGGCTCGCGGTCCAAAGGGAACAGCGTTCCATGGAAACAGCAACCAAGCTGGCGGCCGGGGCCACGCTGCCGCCGATGTCGGTCGCAGCCGTCGCCGGCGGCTATATTCGATTGGGCGGCGGTGGACGCTGGCAGCTGATCGTCATTTACCGCGGCAAGCACTGCCCGCTTTGCCGGAAGTACCTCAAAGGTCTCGACGGGCTGCTCGACGCGTTCCGGGCCGAGGACACCGAGGTCGTGGCCCTATCGGGCGACACGCTCGAAAAGGCCGCGAGCGAGACGTCCGAAGAGGGCTGGCGCTTCCCGGTCGGGTACGGACTGTCGGTCGAACAAATGCGGGCGCTCGGTCTCTACGTGTCGGAGCCGCGCTCGCCGCAGGAAACCGATCGGCCGTTTCCGGAACCCGGCCTGTTCCTCGTCAATCCCGACGGGCGGGTGCACGTCGTCGACATATCGAACGCACCGTTCGCGCGGCCCGACCTTCAATCGATCCTGAACGGCGTTAAATTTATCCGCGAGCGTAACTATCCGATTCGCGGCACCGCGTCCCGGCGCGACGCGCCATGACGACCGGCGCCGGACCGGGAGCCGCGACCGTGATCGGCACCAGTTGGATGCGCAAGCAGGACTTCCAGGATCAGCTTCTGGTCGACGCGATGCGCGAGCGCGGCCTCACCGAAATCCCGCTTTATGCGCGCGATTTTCCCGAGCGCACGCGGGCGATGCAGCGCTGGATCGAGCTGGCGCCGCTCCGCGACGGGCCGGTCCGCGCCGAGCGCGCCCCGGCGACCGACACCGCCGCTGTCGCGGCCGCGATCAAGGCGCGGGCGCGGGCGCTCGGCGCCGACTTGGTCGGCGCGACCGCGCTCCGCCCCGGGTTCGTCGAGCTCGGCACCGAGCTCGCGCATGCATCCGTGATCGCGATCGCTTGCTACGAGGATTACGCCAAGGTGCTGGACGGCCCCGACGCGGTCGACCTCGAGGCGATGCGGGTCTACGCGCGCTGCGCCGAGATCGCGACCGACCTGGCCCGCTACATCCGCGAGGAGTGGGGCTACCCTGCGCTCGCCCACCACAATGGCGGCACCCAGATCCAGGCGATCCCGGTCATGCACGCGGTCGGCTTCGGTGAACTCGGCAAACACGGCAGCCTGATCAATCCTCAGTTCGGCGCGAACTTCCGCCCGGGCTTCGTCACCACCGATCTGCCGCTCGACTACGATCGTCCGATCGAATTCGGCGTGCAGGACTACTGCCTCACCTGCAATCTCTGCCGCAACAACTGCCCGGCCGACGCGATCCCGGCCGCGTACATCACGACCGACGGCGTCAAGCGTTGGCTGATCGACAACGCGAAGTGCTACACCGTGTCGCGCTTCCGAGAGGAGTATTGCCACATCTGCATCGACGCTTGCCCCTACATCCACAAGACGACGCGCGATCCCGAGCGCCGCGCGACCTACAAGACCTACATGGCCGAGCGAAAGCACGACGGCTACCGCACCCCGAAGAGCAACCGCAAGCGAGGCTGATCCGGTGTCCGCCGCGCCCGCGCCGACGCTTCACGAGTTGGCGGCCGCCGCGCTTACGCTCATCGCCCGCGCCGGTCGGCCGGAAACGACCGCGGCCGCGGGCTGGTCGACGGCGGCGCCGGGTCCGGGTGGGACGCCGATCGCGGTCGCGCTACGCGGCCCCGACCGGCCGGCCGGGGTCCCGCAAGCGGTGGCGACGCCGCAGCGAATCGCCGCCGAGCGCGATTGGATCGCGACGCATCGCCTGACCGTGCGCGCGCCGCTCGTCGTCCTCGACCTGTCGTGGCGGGCGGGCGAACCGCTCCGCGTTCTCGGCTTCAGCCGCGGCGACTGGGAACGCGAATTGCTCGCACTCGCCGACGAGCGCACCCCGCGGTAGGGTCGGCAGCCGTACCGGCGCGTTGCTGGTCCAAGTCAAATGTGTTTAGCTCCGGTCATATGGCTTACCGCGCGTCAGCCGCGGAGTTTGTGTCGTATAAAACACCAAAGGGAGGACCCCATGAAAAGAGCCGCTTACACCACCTTGCTCGCCACCGCCGCCGCGCTCGCGGTGGTCGCGTTCGCCGACGGTGCCGCGTGGGCGCAAGCCAAGCACGTCATCCGCCTCTCCCACGGCATGCCGATGGAGATGTCCTCGAACCAACAAGCCTACGCGGTCGTCTTCAAGGAGGCGGTCGAGGCGGGCTCCAAGGGTGACATCGAGGTCCGCATCCTCGGCGCCAACCAGGCCGGCGCCGAGCGCCAGCAGATCGAAAAGGTCCAGAACGGTACCAACCAGATGGCGCTGGTCTCCGAGATCACCCAGCCGTTCTTCTTCAAACCGACGCTGGTGCTGGGCATGCCGTTCCTGTTCAGCTCATCGGCAGTGGCCTGGGACGTGCTCGACGGTCCGTTCGGCCAACGCATCAATGCGGAATTTCAGAAGGCGACCGGCGTCCGCGTCTTCAATCATATGGAAGCCGGCTTCCGCTCGTTCTTCAACAGCAAGAAGCCGATCAAGACCCCGGCCGACTTGGCCGGCCTCAAGATCCGCACCGGCGAAAACCCGGTGCCCATGGCGATGGTCAAGGCGCTCGGCGCCAACCCGACCCCGATCGCGTGGACCGAGGTCTACACCTCGCTCCAGCAGAAGGTGGTCGACGGCATGGAGCTCCCGCCCGGGCTGTTCTTCGCGATGAAGTTCTACGAGCACCAGAAGTACCTGACCGTCAATCGCCACCTCTACAGTGTGCACACGGCGATGATCAACGAGGCGTTCTTCCAGGGCTTGCCCAAGAGCTACCAGCAGTTGATCAACGAGGCGGCGGCTACCGCGCTCACGATCGGACGCGCCACCAACGTGCTCACCGAGCGCACCGCGATCGAGAGCCTGAGAGCCAAGGGCATCGAAGTCTATTTCCCGACCGAAGCCGAGTTCGCCGAATTCAGGAAACTCGGACAACCGGCGGGCGAGGCGCTGGTGCGCAAGGAGATCGGCGACGACTGGGTCAACGCCGTGATCAAGGCGGTGGCAGACTCCGAAAAGCGCATCCGCGGTTCGTGACGTTTGGGGCCCGGGGCGGCGTCGCCCCGGCGCTCGACCGAGAACGCGGGCCGCGCCGTTAGCGGCCCGCGACTTTTCCCAACCTCGTGCGCCGCGCCATGTTCGAGCTGTTCGACCGTTCGCTCCAGCGACTGACTTGCGGTCTGGTCGTCGCCTTGGGCGTGGCGATGACGGCCTCGGTGCTGCTCGGCGTGTTCTTCCGCTACGTCCTGAACGACTCGCTGTCGTGGTCGGAAGAGCTCGCGCGCTATTGCCTGATCTGGATGTCGTGGTTCGGCGCGAGCTTGGCGCTCCGGCGCGGCGGCCACATCGCGGTCGAGTTCGCGATCGACGCGCTGCCGCCCAAGGCGCGCAAGGCGGCGGTGCTGGGCGGCGAGCTGCTTACGCTATTCTTCCTCCTGGTGGTGCTGTGGTACGGCATCAAGGCGACCGGCAACGTCTCGCGCCAGTCGACGATCGCGCTCGGCATCTCGATGGCCGGGCCCTACGCGTCGGTCCCGGTCGGCGCCGCGCTCCTCATCTACAACCTCCTCGTCATCATGATCTCGAGCAAGGCCCGCCTCGAAAAAGGCGCGGTCGACGTGCAGACGTGAGCGGCGGCGGGCGCTGCGCATGCTGACCGCGGTCCTGTTCGGCTCGATGCTGCTCCTGATGCTGGGCGGCATCCCGATCGTGTTCGCGATCGGGTTGGCGGCGCTCGCCGGCACGCTCATGATCCCGGACGTGCCGTGGATCGTCGTACCGACCGCGATGTACAACGGCATGGACTCGTTTCCGTTGATGGCGATCCCGTTTTTCTTGCTCGCCGGCGAACTGATGAACCGCGGCGGCATCGCCGAGCGCCTGATCGCGTTCGCGCAGGCGCTGATCGGCCACGTCCGCGGCGGCTTGGGCCACACTACCGTCGTCTCCAACACCCTCCTGGCGATGGACACCGGCTCCGCGCTCGCCCAGGTGGCGGCGATCGGGCGGATCATGATCCCGGCGATGGAGCGGGGCGGCTATCCGCGCGCGACCGCGACTGCGATCACCTGCGCCGCCTCGCTGATCGGGCCGATCATTCCGCCCTCGATTACGATGGTGATCTACGCGGTCGCCGCCGGCGCCTCGGTCGGCGCGCTGTTCCTGGCGGCGATCGTGCCCGGGCTCCTGATCGCGCTCTGCATGATGGCCTACATCTACGTCATGGCGCGGCGCCAGAAGCTCCCGGTCGGCGCGCGCTTTTCGCTTCGCGCGCTCGGCACCACCGGCGCCCGCGCCATCATGGCGCTGCTGATGCCGTTCATCATCCTGGGCGGGGTCTTTGCCGGCGTCATGACCCCGACCGAGTCGGCCGCGGTCGCGGCGCTTTACGCCATACTGGTCGGCGTATTCGTGTTCCGCAAACTGACGCTCAACGACCTCTACGAGTGTTTCCTGAACACCGGCATCGTCTCCGGCTTCATCATGGTGATCGTCGGCGCCGCGCGCATCTTCTCCGACCTGCTCGCGTCCGAAATGGTGCCGCAGGCGATGATGGCCGGGCTTCTGGAGGTCACCCACGACCCGATGTGGATGCTCCTGCTGATCAACCTGTTGCTCCTGGTGGTCGGCTGCCTGATGGACACCACTGCCGCGATCATCATCCTGGTGCCGGTGTTGCTGCCGGCGATCAAGCAGATCGGGATCGACCCGACGCTGTTCGGCCTCGTCATGTGCATCAACCTGGTGATCGGGCTCGCGACGCCGCCGGTCGGGGCCGCGCTTTACCTCGCATCCAACATCGGGCGGGTCCGCCTCGAGGCCCTGATTCGGGCGATCTGGCCGCTGCTGCTGGTGCAGATCGGCGTCCTCATGCTCATCACCTACGTCCCCGACCTCTCGCTCACGATCCCCCGCTACTTCGGTTACCTTCGCTAAGCAAACGCATAGGCACCCCAATGGCCAAGAAATCGAGCTCTACCGCCCAGCCCTTCGATCTGCCGTTCCCGATGACCGAGTACCGCGCGCGCCTGAAACGCGTGCAGGCGGAAATCGCGAAACGCGGCCTCGACGCCGCGATCGTGCACACGCCGGAGAACAGCTACTACCTCACCGGCTACCGCACGATCGGGTTCTATTCCTACATGGCGCTCTACGTGCCAGTGGCCGGCACCCCGACCCACCTTTCGCGCCTGATCGAGAAGACGGTGCTGCAGGGAAGCTCGTGGGTGCCGGACGTCGTCTGCTACCCCGACACCGTTCATTACCTGGACGCGACCGTCGAGCTGATGAAGGAGCGCGGCTGGGACAAGGGCCGCATCGGCATCGACAAGAGCGCGTGGTACCTGACGATCGACGACTTCGAGAAATTGAAGGCGCGGCTGCCGCGGGTCACCTGGGTCGATACCTCGCTCCTGATCGAGACCATGCGGCTGGTGAAGTCGCCCTTGGAGCAGGCCTATAGCCGCAAGGCCGGGATCGCCGCCTCGGCCGGGATGCGCTCGGCGTTGGCGGCGCTTCGGCCTGGAACCGACGAAGACCAGTTGATGGCGGCGGCCTATGCCGGGCTCTTCGGCCGCCACAGCGAGTATCCGGGGGTGCCGCCGCTGATCAACGCCGGCGTCCGCCACACCATGGCGCACGGCATGGCCGAGGGGAATCCGGTCAAGGTGGGCGATGCCGTCTATTTCGAGGTCGGCGGCTCGATCAAGCGCTACCACGCCGCGACGCTCCGGATCGGGTTCGTGGGCCGACCGCCCAAACTCTTCTACGATTTGCACGACCTCTGCCGGCGCTCGCTCGACGCCGGCCTGAAGTGGATGCGGCCGGGCGTGCCGGCCGAGAAGGTCGACCATGCGGCGCGCAAAGTGATCGACGATGCCGGCTACGGCGCCAAGTTCCGCCATAAGGCCGGCTACTCGATCGGGATCGCGCTGCCGCCGGACTGGAGCGAGGCGCGCACGATGATGCTGCGGGGCGGCGAGAAACGGAAGCTGGTGCCCGGCATGGTCTATCACCTGCTGCCGGCGGTGTTCGAATACAAGCAATACGGGATGGGGATCAGCGAGACCGTGCTCATCACCGAGCAGGGCCACGAGATCCTGACCGACGTGGATCAGCGGCTGTGGGTGGTGAGACCCTAGTACCAGCTATCACGGAAACGTGAGTCGGGCGGCCGCTCTGCGTTGAGCCCTCATGGTGAGCGTGTCGAACCATGAGGGCCTTCGTCCTTCGACGGGCTCAGGACGAGGGCTTCTTCAAACCCACGCTGTGTCATCACTCTGTGATTCCGAGTACTAGCCGACTTGTCGTCGGCGGCGCCGTACGCTAAGTTCCATCTGACTAGCT
>CAMDOQ010000100.1 GCA_945903685.1 Rhizobium sp. Q54 | reverse complement strand
ATCTTGGCGATCGGCACGCCGATTGCCTTGGCGACGAACGGCACCGTGCGGCTGGCCCGCGGATTGACTTCGAGGATGTAGACCTCGCCGCCCTGGATCGCGAACTGGACGTTCATCAGGCCGACGACGTTGAGCGCGGCCGCCAATGCCTCGGTTTCGCGCACCAGCTCGGCGATCTGGGCCGGCGTTAGCGAATGCGGCGGGATCGAACAGGCGGCGTCGCCCGAATGGATGCCGGCTTCTTCGATATGTTCGAGCACGCCGGCGACGAACACGCCGCTGCCGTCGGAAAGCGCGTCGATGTCGATCTCGATCGCGTTCGAGAGGTAGCGATCAATCAGCACCGGACTGTCCTTGGTCACCTTGACGGCGGCGCCGATGTAGCGCGCGAGGCCGGCGGCGTCGTGGACGATTTCCATGGCGCGGCCGCCGAGCACATAGGACGGGCGGATCACCACCGGGTATCCGATCCGCTCGGCGATGGTCAGCGCCTCCTTTTCCGCGTACGCGATGCCATTGATGGGCTGGCGCAGCCCGAGCCGGGTCAGCAGTTCCTGGAACCGCTTGCGATCCTCGGCGATGTCGATGGCGTCGGGCGAAGTGCCCAGGATCGGCACGCCGGCCGCCTCGAGCCCGACCGCGAGCTTGAGCGGCGTCTGGCCGCCGAACTGGACGATCACGCCGACGACGCGCCCGTTGCGACGTTCGATGCGCACGACATCGAGCACGTTCTCGAGCGTCAGCGGCTCGAAATAAAGCCGGTCGGAGGTGTCGTAGTCGGTCGAGACCGTTTCCGGGTTGCAATTGATCATGATGGTCTCGAACCCGGCTTCTTTCAGCGCGTAGGCGGCGTGCACGCAGCAATAGTCGAATTCGATGCCCTGACCGATGCGGTTCGGCCCGCTGCCGAGGATAATTATCTTGTCGCGGGCGCTCGGCGCGGCCTCGCATTCAGGCGCGCTGACGCCGTCGCCCTCGTAGGTCGAATACATGTAAGGCGTGCGCGATTCGAATTCGGCGGCGCAGGTATCGACGCGTTTGAAAACGCTGTGAACGCCGAGCGCCGCGCGGCGCTGGGCGACGGTCGCCTCGTCGAGGCCGGCAAGGTGGCCGAGCCGCGCATCCGAGAAACCCATTGCTTTGAGATCGAGCATCGCCCTGGCACTGGGCGGCAGGCCGCGGGTTCGAATCTCGTCTTCGGTCGTAACCAGCGCGGCGATCTGGCGGAGGAACCAGGGGTCGTACCGGCAGGCGTCGTGAATATCCTCGACCGACAGTCCGATCCGGAACGCCTGCGCGATCGCGAGCAGCCGGTCCGGAGTCGGCAGCGTCAGGGCGGCCCGCGCCTTGTTGCGCCGGTCGGCGGGATCGGTGGCGTCGGCGAGCCCCGGGATCGCGATTTCGTCGAGTCCGGTCAAGCCGGTCTCCATCGAGCGCAGGCCCTTTTGCAGCGACTCGGCGAAGGTGCGGCCGATCGCCATGACCTCGCCCACCGACTTCATCGAGGTCGTGAGCAGGGCCTCGGCGCCGGGAAACTTCTCGAACGTGAAGCGCGGAATCTTGGTGACGACGTAGTCGATGGTCGGCTCGAACGCTGCCGGCGTCACGCCGGTGATGTCGTTCATCAGCTCGTCGAGGGTGTAGCCGACCGCGAGCCGCGCCGCGACCTTGGCGATCGGAAAGCCGGTCGCTTTCGACGCTAACGCCGAGGAGCGCGACACCCGCGGGTTCATCTCGATCACGATCAGGCGGCCGGTTTTCGGCTCGACCGCGAACTGGACGTTGGCACCGCCGGTGGTGACGCCGATCTTGCGCATGACGGCGAAACTGGCGTCGCGCATGATCTGGTACTCTTTGTCGGTCAGCGTCAGCGCCGGCGCGACCGTGACCGAATCGCCGGTGTGGATGCCCATCGGGTCGACGTTCTCGATCGAGCAGACGATGATGCAGTTGTCGACACGGTCGCGCACCACCTCCATCTCGAATTCTTTCCAGCCCAGCAGCGACTCCTCGACCAACACCTCGCCGATCGGCGACGCGTCGATGCCGCCGGTGACGATGTGGTCGAACTCCTCGCGGTTGTAGGCGACGCCGCCGCCCGAACCGCCGAGCGTGAACGAGGGGCGGATGATGGCGGGGAGGCCGGTCAGCTCGAGCAGTCCGCGCGCCTCTTTGAGGTTGCGGGCGATACCGGCGCGCGGCACCTCGAGCCCGATCTCGGTCATCGCGCGGCGGAAGAGCTCGCGGTCCTCGGCCATCTTGATGGTGCGGACGTCGGCGCCGATCAGCTCGACGCCCAGGCGTTCGAGCACGCCGTCCTCGGCGAGCTTGGCGGAGGTGTTGAGCGCGGTCTGGCCACCCATGGTCGAGAGCAGCGCGTCGGGGCGCTCGCGCTCGATGATTCGGGTCACGAACTCGGGCGTGATCGGTTCGATATAGGTCGCGTCGGCGAGATCGGGATCGGTCATGATCGTCGCCGGGTTCGAGTTGACCAGCACGATCCGGTAGCCCTCGGCCTTGAGCGCCTGGCACGCCTGGGTTCCCGAGTAGTCGAACTCGCAGGCCTGGCCGATCACGATCGGCCCGGCGCCGATGATCAGGATCGATTTGATGTCGGTACGGCGCGGCATCGCTACGCCTTCCGCTTGTGCACGGCGATCGTCGCCGCGAACGCCGCGAAGTGATCGGCGGTGTCGTGCGGACCGGGCGAGGCCTCGGGATGGTACTGAACCCCGAACACCGGCCGGCCCTCGACCGCCAGCCCTTCGAGCGAGCCGTCGAACAGCGAGACGTGGGTAGCGCGTACGATCGCGGGCAGCGTCGCTGGATCGACCATGAAGCCGTGATTCTGGCTGGTGATCGCCACTTTACCGGTCGCTAGATCCTTGACCGGATGGTTGGCGCCACGATGGCCGCGAAACATCTTGGTCGTCCTGGCGTCGAGCGCGAGCGCCAGCATCTGGAAGCCCAGGCAAATCCCGAACAGCGGCACGCCGGCCGCGATTACGCCTTGGATCATCGGCACGGCGTAACGGCCGGTCGCGGCCGGATCGCCCGGACCGTTCGAGAGAAAGACTCCGTCGGGCTTGTGGCGAAGGATATCGGCTGCGCTTGCCTGCGCCGGCACCACGGTGACGGCGGCGCCAGCGGCGGCGAGCGAGCGGAGGATGTTGCGTTTGGCGCCGAAGTCGACGGCGACGACGTGGTGGCTCGGCTGCGTCTGGCGACCGTAGCCGTGCCCGAGCCGCCACGGGGTTTCATCCCACTGGTACGTTTGGGTACTAGTGACGTCGAGCGCCAAGTCCATGCCTTCGAGCCCCGGCCACGCGCGCGCTTGCGCGAGGAGGTCATCGAGCACGATCGCGTGCCCGGCGGCCGCGTGGTGGACCACCCCGGTCTGCGGCCCGCGGTCGCGGATCAGGCGCGTGAGCCGCCGGCAATCGACCCCGGCAATTCCGGGCATCCCGTTCCGGACCAGCCAGCGATCGAGCGGGTCGAGGGCGCGGAAGTTCGAGGGATCGGTCGGCCGCGCCCGCAACACGAGGCCGCGTGCGGCCGGGGTTACGGTTTCGATGTCCTCGCCGTTGGTACCGACGTTGCCGATATGGGGGAAGGTGAAGGCGATGATCTGGCCGGCATACGACGGATCGGTCAGGATTTCCTGGTAGCCGGTCATCGACGTGTTGAAGCACACCTCGCCGACGGCGGTGCCGGTTGCGCCGACGCCGCTACCCCAAAACGCCGTCCCGTCAGCCAGCACCAAAACCGCCGTCGCTTGGCCTTGCGGCGCGGCGGCGGCGACGTAGTTCGCGTCGGGCAACGGGTTGGGTCCTTGGATCGGGCGGCGCGCCGAGGGGCTCGCGCATCGGCGCGAAAAATAGGCAGTTCGAGCGCTGGCGTCAAGCTCAGCGATGGGCTATTTCTATAATAAAATCAATTAGTTATACACAGCCTCCCGAATTGCCTCCCAGGGCGCGCGGGGTGTAGGATGCGCCCTTTCCAAAGAGAGCGGGGCCCGGATGCTGCGCCAAAAGCTGAACGAAGCCCTTAAGGCTGCGATGAAGGCGAAGGAAGAACGTCGCGTCTCGACGACGCGGCTGATCCTCGCCGCGCTCAAGGACCGCGACATCGCCGCGCGCGGCGACGGCCGCCCTGACGGCATCACCGACGACGAGATTTTGGTGCTGTTGCAAATGATGGTGCGTCAGCGCCGCGAATCGATCGAACTCTACGAGAAAGGCGCGCGCTCGGAGCTCGCCGATCAGGAACGCGAAGAAATCGCGATCATCGAGGAATATCTGCCCCGCCAGTTGTCCGAGCACGAAGTGACGGACGCAGCCAAGAAACTGGTGGCCGAAGTCGGCGCCAAGGGGATCAAGGACATGGGTAAGGTGATGGCCCAGCTCAAGGCCCGCTACGCCGGGCAGCTCGACCTCTCCAAGGCGTCGGCCATCGTCAAAAACATCCTAGGGGCGGCGGCGTGAGCGGGCGATAACGGCTTCGGACCGTCGCCGCCATGCTCCCACCGGACTTCCTCGACGAAATCCGCGCCCGCATCGCGCTCTCCGAGATCGTCGGACGGCGGGTCAAGCTCACCCGCGCCGGGCGCGAGCACAAAGGCCTCTGCCCGTTCCACAACGAGAAGACGCCGTCATTCACGGTGAGCGACGACAAGGGCTTCTTTCACTGTTTTGGTTGCGGTACGCACGGTTCGATCTTCGATTTCGTGGCGAAGACCGAAAATATCCCCTTCATCGAGGCGGTCGAAAAGCTGGCCGGCCAGGCTGGACTCAAGATGCCGGCTCGGACGCCCGGCGAGGCCGAGCGGGCGGCCAAGGTCGAGGGGCTGGTCGGAGTGCTCGAACTCGCGGCGCGCTGGTTCGAAGCCCAGCTCGCGGGCAATGCCGGCCAGATTGCCCGCGATTACCTGAAGAAACGCGGCGTTTCGGCCGAGGCGATCAAGCGGTTTCAGTTGGGTTTCGGCCCGGACCATCGCACCGCGCTCAAAGAGGCATTGATCGCGCGCAAGCTGAGCGAGGCCCAACTCCTCGAAGCCGGTCTCCTGGTCAAGCCCGAGGATGGCAGCGCGACTTTCGATCGCTTTCGCTTACGCCTCATGTTTCCGATCACCGATCGCCGCGGGCGGGTGATCGGCTTCGGCGGGCGGACGCTCGGCGACCACAAAGCCAAGTACATCAACTCGCCCGAGACCCCGATCTTCCACAAAGGCAAGAATCTCTACGGCCTCGCGCTCGCCCGCGAAGCGATCCGCGACGCCGGCACGGTGATCGTCGTCGAGGGCTACATGGACGTGATCGGGGTCGCGTCCGCCGGCATCCCGAACGTGGTGGCGCCGCTCGGCACCGCGCTCACCGAGGATCAGATGCGCGAACTCTGGCGCCTCACGCCCGAGCCGATCGTCTGCCTCGATGGCGATGCCGCCGGCCAGCGCGCCGCGTATGCGGCGGCGGAACGGGCGCTGCCGCTGCTCCAGCCCGGGCACTCGCTCCGCTTCGCGTTCCTGCCCGAGGGCGAGGACCCGGATAGTCACGTCCAACACGCGGGCCGCGAAGGCTTTCGCGCCGTGCTCGACGCCGCGAAACCGCTCTCGGCGGTACTGTGGGAAGCACGGACCAAAGGGCGCCGGTTCGAGGAACCCGAGGCGCGCGCGGCGCTCGACCGCGATCTGAAGCAGATGGTCGCCCGGATCGAGGATCCGACCGTCCGCACCTATTATGATACCGCTATGCGCGAGCGGTTGTGGCAGGCCTTCGGTACCGGGGCTGCCCTGCGTTCGAACCGCGGCTCCGGGCGCGCCCCGCCACCCAACCGCGGACCCGGATTCCGCGCCGGCGGACCCGGGCTACGCACCGGCCCGCCGCCCCCGTTGAGCCCGACTTTTCGCCGTGAACGCCTGCTCGTGGTTACGGTCGTTAACCATCCGGCCCTGATCGAGCGTATCGCCGAGGAATTCGCCGCTTTGCCGCTCAAGGACAACGAACTTGACGCGCTTCGTGCCGCCATCCTAGATATCGCCGGCTCGGGGGCGAGGGTGCAGGGGCTTGATTCGGCGGGTCTTCGTCAACACCTTACAGACAAGGGTTTTACACGCGGCCTGGAGCGGTTGAGTTCCGGGCCGGGAGCGCTTATCGACCGCTTTGCGCGGCCCGAGGCGCCTCTTGAGGCGGCGGAAATCGGCTGGCGTCATACTTTCCATCTCCACCGGCGGGCGGTGACGCTGCCGACGGAGGTCGAGGCAGCGGCGCGCGCCTACGCCAACGATCCGAGCGGTGAGACCAAGGCGCGGCTTGATGCGCTGAAAGAGGAAATGAAGGCTGCCGCCGATGAAGGAGCCGCGAACGATCTCGCGGCGGCGTCAGGACGCGATGTCACGATCTAACGTAAAGAAGGGCGATCGCCGGGCGGAAGCTGAACGCTTCCGCCCCCAGGCAAAGGTCGCCGGTAACGGCAATGGAGCGATACCGATGGCGGCAAAGCCCGCGCTGAAAGTTGCGCCGAAGACGGCGCCGAAGGCTGTGCCGGCGCCCAAGGCCGGGCCAACGGCCAAGGCCGCGGCCGGGGCACCGAAGGTCGCCGCGGGAGTACCGAAGGCCGCCGCCGGAGCACCGAAGGCCGCGGCGGGAGCACCCAAGGCCGCGGCGGGAGCACCCAAGGCGGCCAAGCCGGCGGCGCTCGATGCCGCGCACAAAAAGGCGGTCGCGCCCGGCAAGGGTGCAGCCAAGGGCGGGCAAAAAACGGCCAAGACCCCGGGCGAGGAGGGCGAGGAGGGTCGCGAGGAGCAGGCCGATCAGCCGCTGATCGATTCCTCGCAGGCGACGGTCAAGAAGATGCTGGCCCGCGCCAAAGAGCGCGGTTACATCACCTACGACGAACTCAACAAAGTCCTGCCGCCCGACCAGGTATCCTCCGAGCAGATCGAGGACACCATGGCGATGCTCTCGGAAATGGGCATCAACGTGGTCGACGCCGAGGAGACCGAGGAAGGCGCCCAACCGCAGGAAGGCGAGCCGGCCGAAGCCGAGCCGACCGCGCTGGTGCCGGTGCAACCCGAAACCACCTCGGTCGAGCGAACCGACGATCCGGTTCGCATGTACTTGCGCGAGATGGGGTCGATCGAGCTCCTATCGCGCCAGGGTGAAATCGAGATCGCCAAGCGGATCGAATCGGGCCGCGAGATGATGATCGGCGGCCTGTGCGAAAGCCCGCTCACCATGCAGGCGATCGTCAAGTGGCGGACCGATCTTGCCGACAGCCGGATCCTGCTCCGCGACATCATCGACCTCGATGCTACCTACGGCGGCGGCCCCGAGGGTCGCGCCGCGGTACCGCCGACGCCGCCGCCGGTTCCGATCAAGCCCGAGGACCGCGCCAAAGAAGACGAGAAACGGCGCGAGGCCGAGAAGGCGCGGCTCCGGGGCGGCAACGGCAGCCGCCCGCCCGGAAGCGCCGAGGGCGCGGCGCCGGAGGGCGCGGCCGAACCGGGCGAGTTCGACGAGGACGACGACGATGAGGCCAATCTCTCGCTCGCGGCGATGGAAGAGGCGCTGAAGCCGCAGACGATCAAGGCGTTCGCCGACATCACCTCGAGCTACAAGCGCCTCAAGAAGATTCAAGATGCCAAGGTCGAAGCCGCGCTCAAGGGCGAGGTGCTGACCGGTCCGCAGCTCAAGCGCTACGAGAAGCTCAAAGGCGAGATCGCCAAGCAGATGGGCGAGATCCACCTGAACAACGGCCGCATCGAAGCGCTGATGGACCAGCTCTACGGCCTCAACAAGCGCCTGCGCGGGCTCGAAGGACGGCTGCTGCGTCTGGGCGAAAGCTACAAGGTGAGCCGCGAGAGTTTCCTGCGGAATTATTTCGGCTCCGAGCTCGACCCCAAATGGCTCATCCGCGTCCGTCGCCTGAAAGACAAGGGCTGGGAAGAGTTCACCACCGGCGGCCAGGCCCAAATCAAGCAACTCCGCGCCGAGATCGCCGAGGTCTCGAACATCACGTCGCTCGACATCGGCGAGTTCCGCCGCATCGTCGAGACCGTGCAACGCGGCGAACGCGCCGCTGCGCAGGCCAAGAAGGAGATGGTCGAGGCCAACCTCCGGCTCGTCATCTCGATCGCCAAGAAGTACACCAACCGCGGCCTGCAGTTCTTGGACCTGATCCAGGAAGGCAACATCGGCCTGATGAAGGCGGTCGATAAGTTCGAGTACCGCCGCGGCTACAAGTTCTCGACCTACGCGACGTGGTGGATCCGCCAGGCGATCACCCGCTCGATCGCCGACCAGGCGCGCACCATCCGCATCCCGGTGCACATGATCGAGACCATCAACAAGCTGGTACGCACTTCGCGCCAGATGCTGCACGAGATCGGCCGCGAACCGACGCCGGAGGAATTGGCCGAGAAGCTCGGCATGCCCTTGGAGAAGGTGCGGAAGGTCCTGAAGATCGCCAAGGAGCCGATCAGCCTCGAGACCCCGATCGGCGATGAGGAAGACTCGCACCTCGGCGACTTCATCGAGGATAAGAACGCGGTGCTGCCGATCGATGCCGCGATCCAGTCGAACCTCCGCGAGACGACGACGCGCGTCCTGGCGACGCTGACGCCGCGCGAAGAGCGCGTGCTCCGCATGCGCTTCGGCATCGGCATGAACACCGACCACACACTCGAAGAGGTCGGCCAGCAGTTCTCGGTGACGCGCGAGCGCATCCGGCAG
>CAMDOQ010000099.1 GCA_945903685.1 Rhizobium sp. Q54 | reverse complement strand
GGTGCGCGCCAATCATTTCCACCACACCGATTGGCACTATTGCTACGTGGTCAAAGGCCGGATCGAGTACCACCACCGCCGCCATGGCGACGCTGGCGCGCCCGAAGTCGTCATCGTCAAGGAGGGCGAGCTGTTCTTTACGCCGCCCCTGGTCGACCACGCGATGGTGTTTCTCGAAGACACGGTGTTTCTCACCCTGTCCCGGAACTCGCGCGTCCAGGAGGCCTACGAGGCCGATGTCGAGCGGATCGAGCTCGTCAAGCCACGCTGACGCGGCCGTCGCGGCGGCGTGCCGCCGCCGCGACGACTGCCGGCTGTGCGGCGGGCGCGAGTGGACCCGGGTCCTCACGCTGACGCCGACGCCGCCCGCGAACGCGTTCGTGCCGCGCGCGGCGCTCGGCCGCGCGCAGCCGACCTTCCCGCTCGACGTCTGGTTTTGCGGGGCGTGCGGACACGTCCAGCTCCGCGACGTCGTCGATCCGGTTCTGCTGTTTGAGGACTACCCGTATGTTTCGGGCACGTCGCCCGTGTTCGTCCGTCACTTCGCCGACTATGCGGCCGCGATGGTGGGCCGCTTCGGACTAACCCGTGGCGACCTCGTCGTCGACATCGGCTCTAACGACGGTACCCTGCTCGCGGCGTTCAAAAACCATGGGCTTTCGGTGCTCGGCATCGATCCGGCCGCGAAAATCGCGGCGGCCGCGACCGCGGCCGGAGTCGAGACCTGGGCCGGATTCTTCTCGAATTCGCTCGCCCAACGGATCGTGGGCGAACGCGGCCCCGCCCGCGCCATCACTGCCAACAACGTGTTCGCCCACATCGATGATTTGGGCGGCATCGCCGACGCGGTCCGTGCGCTGCTGGCGCCGGACGGCGTGTTCGCGTTCGAGGTATCGTACCTGCGCGACGTCTACGAGCAGACGCTGTTCGACACCATCTACCACGAGCATCTCGCCTACCATTCGGTCGGGCCGTTGATCGGATTCTTCGCGCGCCACGACCTCGCGCTGTTCGCGGTCGAACGCAATCCGAGCCATGGCGGCAGCTTGCGGGGCTACGTGCAGCGGCGCGGCGGACCGCGGGCGGCGGACGGGAGCGTCGCTGCGCTGGTGGCCGACGAACGGAGGCTCGGGCTCGATCGCGCCGAAACCTGGGTCGGGTTTGCGGCCCGGATCGATGCGATCGGCCGCGAGCTCAAGGGGTTGATCGCCAAGCTCAAGCGCGACGGCAAGCACCTCGCCGGCTACGGCGCGCCGGCCAAGGCGACCACGCTTATGCACCACTTCGGGCTCGGCCCGGCCGAAATCGAGTTCATCGTCGACGACAGCCCGTTGAAGCAGGGCCTCTACTCGCCCGGGCTCCACGTTCCGGTGGTGACGGCGGCGGCGCTCGCCGAGCGGCAACCCGACTACCTCGTGATTCTCGCGTGGAATTTCGCCGCGCCGATCATCGCGAAGTGCCGTGCCTATGCCGAGGCCGGCGGGCGTTTCATCGTGCCGCTTCCGACCGTGCGCGTCGTCTGAGAGGGGCCCCATGTTCCGCGCCGCCGACATCGTCGAGATCGCCGACCGCTTGCGCGGCACCGCCGAAGTCTTCGCCGGCAAGTCGATCTTGCTCGCGGGCGGCCGCGGCTTCTTGGGTCGCTATTTCCAAGCGGTGTTCGCCGAACTCAACCGCCGCCTGTCGAAGCCGTGCCGCTTGATCGTGATCGACAACATGATCACGACCAAGACCGACGAGCGGGTCGAGGATCCGTCTTTCACCTATCTCACGCAGGATGCCGCCGACCCGGTCGCGATCGAGGGGCCGCTCGACTATGTCGTCAACGCGGCCGGAATCGCGAGCCCGTTCTACTACCGCGCCTATCCGTTGGAAACGTTGCGCGCCGCGGTCGACGGCACCCGTAACCTGCTCGAGCTCGCCCTCGCCAAACGCGCGCGCTTCACGTTTTTCAGTTCGAGCGAGATCTACGGCGATCCCGACCCGCGCCACATGCCGATCCAGGAAAGCTACCGCGGCAACGTCGCGGCGATGGGGCCGCGCGCCTGCTACGACGAGAGCAAGCGTTTGGGCGAGACGCTTTGCTACATCTACCACACGCATCTCGGGCTCCACACCAACGTGATCCGGCCGTTCAATGTCTACGGTCCCGGCATGCAGGAGCTCGACTACCGCGTGCTGCCGAACTTCGGGAGCGCGATCAAGGGCGGCCGGACGCTGCGCGTCTACGGCAGCGGCCGCCAAACTCGGACCTTCTGCTACGTGACCGACGCGCTCGACGGGTTCGTCCGCGTGATCGCACGCGGGATCGCCGGCGAGGCCTACAATGTCGGCACCGAAGGGCCGGAGATCGGCATCGCCGACCTGGTCGATCGCATCGAACGCGTGCTCGGACGCGTGGTCGCGCGCGAGCAGGTCGAGTATCCCGATTCCTACCCGGCCGACGAACCCAACCGGCGCTGCCCCGATATCCGCAAAGCGCGCCTGCAGCTGGGCTTCGCGCCCGCGGTCGAGCTCGATGAAGGCTTGCGCCGTTTCTTCGCCTGGACCGACGCCCACTACCGGGGCACGCCGTGATCGGCGAAGGTGGTAGATCATGACGCGCGCCGCCGCGAGTACGCCGTGACCGAGGCCACAGGCGCGCCCACACGGGTGCGGCTTGGCTTGATCGGCGCCGGCCCGTGGAGCCGTAACTACATGACCGCGATTCGTGCCAGCGCGGATGCCACACTCGTTGCGATCGTTGCGCGCAACCCCGCGACCGCATCGGCGGCCGCGCCGGAGTGTGCGGTGTTCGCCGAGACGGCCGCGATGCTCGATGCGGTGCGGCTCGACGGCGTCGTGCTCGCGGTGCCGCCTGCGGTGCAGGTCGCGCTCGCATCGGCGATCGTCGCGCGCCGCTTGGCGATCCTGCTCGAGAAGCCGCTCGCGCTGGCGCTGGTCGATGCCGAAGCGGTTCGCGCGGCGGCGGTTCGCGCCGGTGTCGTTGCCCACGTCGATCACATCGATCTCTTCAATCCGGCGTGGCAGGCGGTCCGCGCCGCCGCCAAAGCGGGGGGCGCCGTCCAGCGTATCGCCGGAACCTTCGCCGGGAATGGCCCATTCCGCACGTTCGCCGGGCGTTGGGATTGGGGCGCGCATGCGATGGCGGTGTGCCTCGACTTGATGGGTCGCGCGCCCAACCGGGTCCGTGCCCGCCGGCTCGGCGTGTACGCGAACGGTGAGTTGGTCGAGGCAACGCTCGACTGGGGAGCGGCCGGCGCGATCCTCACATTCGGGAACGGCGCCGCCGCGACCTCGCGCTGGCTCGAAGTCGAAACGACCGCGGCGCGCTATCGCTACGACGATAAAGCCGCAGTCAAGGCGACGGTCGACGGGCGCGCGATCGCCTGCGCCGCGACGCGGCCGCTCGATGCCGCGCTCGCGCGTTTCGTGCGCGCGATCCGCGCCGGGCGGCCGGACACCGGCGACCTCGATCTGGGCGTCGCCGTGGTAAGGGCGTTAGCCGGCGTCGATGACGCGCTCGGTATCGCGCGATGAAGTTCGTCGGAGGCATGCGATGACGTTCGTCCGAGGTATGCGATGACGTTCGTCGGCGCTCGCCCGGCCACGTGGCGCGACGCGCTGATCCTTGGGTTGATTGTCGTCTTCGGCGTCGTCCTCGCTGAGCGCGAGATCGGCCGCAACGTACCGTTTGCCGACGAAGTCGAGTACGTGGTGATGGCGCACAATCTCCATCATCGCGGGACGCTCTCGCTCGCGCCGAGCGCGACGCAGCCGGCGACCCCGACCGCGTTTCGCGAACCCGCTTACCCCGTCCTGCTTGCCGCCCTGATGGCGCTCGATCGGCGCTTGGCCGCCGTTCCGCTCGCCTGCGTCATCGCGCGCGACCCTGTGTGCGCGCCGGCCTATTTTTGGGCGAAGCGGCTCAACCTGCTGCTCTACGTCGTGGCCGGCCTCGTCGTCTGGTCGGCGGCCGCGCGACTCGCCGGGGCGCCGTGGATCGCCCACGCCGCCGCGCTCTTGTTCCTTGCCAATCACACGCTCCACAAATACGCGACCTACCTGGTCTCCGATTTCCTGGCGCTGCTTTTCACCGCGCTCGTCAGCCTGGCGCTGCTGCAGACGATGCGGACGCCGCGTGCGGTGTGGGGGCTCGCGCTCGGCGCCGGGCTCGCGCTGCTCGTGCTCACCAAGGCCGCGTTCGTGTTCTTTAGCCCGCTCGTTCTGCTGTTGCTGATCGGGTGCGCCTTTCGTCGCCCTCGGCCGGAGCGGCGCCCCGCGTTCGCGGCGGCCCTCGTCTTCGCCCTCGTTCACGGCGCGATCGTCGGTGCCTGGGTCGCGCGCAACGCCGCCTCGATCGGGGAGCCGGTGCTGGCGCAACGCGGTGCCCAGGTTCTCGCGCACCGGGTCGAGCTCAACCGCATGACGCCGACCGAATACGCGGTCGCCTTCCTGTTCTGGACCCGGGGCGCCGGCGACAATCTGGCGCGGCGGTTTCTGCCGCTCGAAGCGTATCGCCGCTTCGATCTCAAGTATGACGACGGCTTCTACAACGCCGCGCAAAGCCGCTGGCACGCGGCCATCACCGCCGAGACCGCGCGCGGCCAGAGTCTCACCGCCGCCGAAACCGCGGTCGGGGCCGTGCTGCAGCAGGAAATCGCCGCCGCGTGGTGGAAGACGATTCTGGTGAGCGTCCCGGTCGCCTACCGCGGGCTCTTCATCGACGAGTTCATCGTGCTGACCGGGCCGGCGCTGATCGTCCTGTTGTGGGTACGCCGCCGCCGCGTTGCCGGCTTCGCCGCGTTCGCGCTGCCCGGCCTCTTTGCGCTCGGCTTTCACGCCGCGATCACGCTCAATTTGCCGCGCCATTCGATCCCGATTCTGCCGATGCTGGCGGTAGCCGGTGCGCTCCTGGTGGGAAGCGGCTGGACGTGGTGGCGGACCCGGGGCGACCGCGCGTTGACGGGCGCTTAACCGTAGCGCCGCTATAGCCTGAGCGGGACTCGCATGACCTTCCTCTTCGCCCTCACCATCTTCACCGGCTCGGCGCTGATCTTCGTGGTCCAGCCGATGCTCACGAAAATGGTGCTGCCGCTCCTCGGCGGGACGCCGGCGGTCTGGAACACGGCGATGATGTTCTTTCAGGCCGCGCTGCTCGCGGGCTACGCCTACGCGCACTGGGCGAGCCGCGCGCTCGGGTTCCGGCTCCACGCCGCGCTACATGTCGGGGTGATGGCGGCGGCGCTGACGGCGCTTCCGTTCGCGGTCGGCGCCGACGCGCGTCCGCCGGCCGAAGCCAATCCGGTGTTCTGGCTCGTCGGGTTGCTCGCGGTCGCTGTCGGGCTCCCATTCACGATCGTCGCCGCCAACGCGACCTTGCTGCAGCGCTGGTTCGCCCGCACCGACCACGCCGCCGCTGCTAATCCCTATTTCCTCTATAGCGCGAGCAATCTCGGCAGCATGCTGGCGCTCCTTGCCTATCCGAGCGCGATCGAGCCGCTGATGACGCTTGGGCTGCAGAGTCGGGCATGGATGGTCGCCTTCGTCGCGCTGGTTGCGCTCACGGCGGCGTGCGCGGTCGTGGCGGCGCACCGCGCCGGTCCGGAACGCGCGGCGGCGGCGACCGTCCCGCTCGCGCCGCTTTCGTGGTCGGAACGCGGGCATTGGCTGCTGCTCTCGTTCGCGCCCTCGAGCCTTCTGCTCGGGCTCACCACCTACCTCACGACCGATATTGCGGCGGTGCCGCTGCTCTGGGTGATCCCGCTCGCGCTCTACCTCCTCACCTTCGTGATCGTGTTCGCGCGGCGGCCGGCGATCAGGCACGACCGCGCGGTGCTGTTGCAGCCCTTCTTTCTGTTGCCTCTTCTCATCTTCATGTTCTGGGGCGGCAATGCCGCTGTCGCGGTGCTCTACCCGCTCCATCTGATCGTCTTTTTCCTGACCGCGCTCGTCTGCCACGGCGAGTTGGCCCGGCTTCGGCCCGTCCCCGGACATCTCACCGAGTTTTATCTGTGGCTCTCGGTCGGCGGCCTGCTGGGCGGCGTCTTCAACGCGCTGGTCGCGCCGGTCGCGTTCGACGCCATCATCGAATATCCGTTGGCGATCGCGCTCGCCGTTGCCCTCCGGCCGCATTTTGATCGGGTGGCGGCACGGTTCGGCTGGTCGGATGTCGTGGCGGCGCTGATCCTGGGCGCGGCGGTGCTCGGGCTCACCAAGCTGTTCGCGGCGCTCGGGTTGCCGCTGATCGAGGTGCCCGACGGGGCCGAGGACGAGGCGCTCGAACTACGGCTCGCGCTCCTCATCTTCATTTCGTGCGCGGTCGGCGTCGCGCTCTACAGCTTTCGCGCGCGCGCGCTCCGGTTCGGGCTCGGCGTCGGCGTCGTGCTGTTCGTGGGTGCGTTCTGGTTCCACGACCGCGGCGGTACGCTCCTGCGCGAGCGAAATTTCTTCGGCGTGGTCGCGGTCGCGAGCCCGATCGCCGGCTACAACATGCTGCGCCACGGCACCACCGTCCACGGCGCCCAGGCCCTCGACCCGGGGCGCCGCACTGAGCCGCTCACGTATTTTTCGCTGGGCGGACCGCTTGGCCAGGCGATGACGGCGTGGGCGCCCAGGCTCGGCGACGCCGCGATCGCGGTGACCGGGCTCGGGGTCGGCTCGATCGCCTGCTACCGCCAGCCCGGCCAGCGCTGGACGTTCTACGAGATCGACCCAGCGGTCGAGCGCATTGCCCGCGACGCCCGTTATTTCACCTACCTCGCCGAATGCGCGCCCGATGCCAACGTGGTGTTGGGCGATGCACGCCTGCGCGTCGCCGATGCCGCGGACGGCGGTTACGCGGTCATGATCCTCGATGCTTTTTCGTCCGACTCGGTCCCGGTCCACCTGCTGACGTACGAGGCGGTCGGGCTCTATCTCGCCAAGCTCGCGCCCGCGGGCGTGCTGGTCTTCAATATCTCGAATCGCTATCTCGATCTTGCGCCGGTCTTAGGCGCACTCGCTCGGAGCCACGGGCTGGTCGGCCGCTATCAGGCCGACACGCGCTATTCGGATGAACACCGCGAGCGTCTCAAATACCCCTCGATCTGGGGCGTGATGGCGCGGACCGAGGCCGACCTCGGACCGGTAGCGGTCGATCCGCGCTGGAGCGTGCTCCCCGACGACGATGGCTCTCCATGGCGCGACGATTTTTCAAATATCGCCGCTTCGTTTATTGTATGGCCACGTCCGAAGTGAGGTAGAGTAACGGCTCTATACACAACCATAGGTTGGCAAAGGGGAAGTCACATGACAAAGTTGTGGCGGCGACTGGCGGCCCGGATTCTCGATACCTCGGGGGTGACGGCAATCGAGTACGGTTTGATCGCGGGCGGCATCGCGGTCGCAATCATCGTTCTGGTCGTCACCGTCGGCGGCGACCTCAAGACCGTATTCACTACGATTTCGGGCCAAGTGGCAACGATTCCGAAGTGAGGTATAGTTAATTAGCCGTTAATTCCAATAGCTTAGGCCACAGACCTCGATTGAAAAACCACCCGAAATCGCCTAGACTGCGCTTTCCTGGCGCGTAGGGTGGGCCCGAAAGCAGGGGTCGGACTTGGCCGAGCGTCGCTCTTCGAACGAGGTAATCAGCATGATGCGTCTCTATGTGGCGGCCGAGAACGCGGCCCGCGCGATGGTCAAGTCGCTGCGCGACACCTCGGGCGTGACCGCGATCGAGTACGGCCTGATCGCCGGCGGCATCGCCGTTGGCATCATCGTGTTGGTCGTGACGGTCGGCGGTGACCTCAAGACCGTGTTCACGACGATTTCGGGCAAGGTCGCGACGATTCCGAAGTGACGAGGCGGCGGTCGCGGGTGCGATCGCCGGGAACGAACTTCGTCCTAGATTCGCGGGCGGCGGGCTGCCACCGCATCGCGGGGCACCCGCCGTGCTTTTTTCGGGTGGGCGCCGATGCTGCTCGCTAGCGGGATTGTCGTGGCGGCCGCGGGGCTGGCCGCGGCGGCCCTTTCCGATCTCGTTCGCTACCGCATTCCCGACCTTGCGGCGATCGCAGTCGCGGCCGGGTTCGTGGCAGCGGCCATCGCCAGCAGTGCATCGCTTGCGGTCGCGTTCAACCACATCGCGGCCGCGGCCCTCGTCTTCGCCGTCGGGCTCGGGCTCGGCATCCGCGGGTGGTTCGGCGGGGGCGATGCCAAGTTGCTCGCGGCCGCTGCGCTTTGGTACGGCTGGAATCTGTTGCCGGGGTTCTTGGTGATCGTGGCGCTGGCCGGCGGTGTCCTCGCGGCGGTGGTTTACGCCGCCCGGCGGCTCGTTCCGCAAGGCGCGAAAGCGCGGCCGACGTGGCAGGCCCGACTGCTCGACCCCGGCGAGGGCATCCCCTATGGCGTTGCCATCGCGGCAGCGACCGCGTTGACGCTCCGCTATTCGCCGCTATCGTACGCTGCTCCGGGAATACCCTGAGGGGAAAGCGGCATGACCGAGAGAAGTTAAGCGTTTAGTATCATGCGTTTCGTTTCGTCCGTTCGGTATCGATCTTAACCGCTCGCTAGGTCAAAGGCCTCGCCATGCGTCCGATCGTCGTGGGGTGTCCGCCGTCAGCACCTATGGCGCAGATTTGATGTTTTGATTTAAGGAGGGTTTTGGCCTCGTCGCAGAGACGAAGGAACGAAGATGACCCTTAAATCCACGACTGCCAGAAAGCCTGCGGAGCAGGTGATCAAGGACATCCGCCGA
>CAMDOQ010000098.1 GCA_945903685.1 Rhizobium sp. Q54 | reverse complement strand
GCGATAGAGCGAGCGCTCCATCCCGAGCTGGCGCGCCTTGGCGTTCATGAGACGCGTGAAACGCTCCTCGCTGCCGCCGAGCGCCTCGGCCAGCACCACGGCCGCGTCGTTGGCCGAACGGGTAATGACGCCGAGAAGCGCGTCCTTGGTCGTAATCGTCTGACTGGGGAGTAAGCCGAGCTTGGTCGGCTCTTGCTCGGCCGCGTCGGCCGAAACCTTGAGCTTCTGGCTGAGCGTGAGCTTACCGGCATCGAGCGCCTCGAACACCAGGTAGAGCGTCATCATCTTGACGAGTGAGGCCGGGATGCGAGGTTCGTCGGCATCGGACTCGGCGATCACGCTGCCGTTGCGCGCATCGACGATGATTGCGGCCGGCAACGCGGTCGCGCGGTCGATGACCGCCGCAGACAACGGCGCCGTGAACGAAATCAGCAGCGCGAAAAGTCCGAACCAGCGAAAGCAAACCATCACGCCAAGCACTCCCTACGGCCTCTGTGCTCGTCTGCGTCCCCCCCGGACCGCGAAATCTCGTTTCGCTCGTTCTTAGTAAGTGACTGTAGATAATCGTTGATTCACCGTCCACTACAAAAGCGTCGATCGAACATCGACGCCGCTGGGGCAACGCTCGCGCGCAACTGGGCGACCGCCACGCGGTCCGGGAAAGTCCGGACTCGCCGCTTGCGGCGTCCAATCTATGTCACTGCCGCGGCTCGAAAAAGCACCCAAGACTCTTGAGCCGATCATCAACTGCATTAATATCGGGTTAAGGCGAGTGCGGTTATCGTTTTGCGCGAGATCATGAGCGACCCCAGGAAGCCCGGCCACCAGCAAGGCGACGGCGTCGGCGTCGTCACCAAGACCGAGCCGAAAACCAAGAAACCGTCGCTCTATAAGGTGTTGCTATTAAACGACGACTACACGCCAATGGAGTTCGTCGTGCACGTACTGGAACGTTTCTTCAACAAGAATCGCGACGAAGCGAACCGCATCATGCTGCACGTGCACCAAAAAGGCGTCGGCGTGTGCGGGGTCTACACATACGAGGTCGCAGAGACGAAAGTGACGCAGGTCATCGATTTCGCCCGGCAGAACCAGCATCCTCTGCAGTGCACGATGGAAAAAGATTAGCCCATAGGTGATGTGACGTGCCCTCGTTCTCACGCAACCTCGAACGCAGCCTGCACCGCGCGTTGGCCTATGCCAACGACCGCCAACACGAATACGCGACCCTCGAGCATCTGCTGCTCGCGCTCACCGAGGACGAGGACGCAATCGCGGTGATGCAAGCCTGCAACGTCGAGGTGCCGAAGCTGCGCGAGGCGCTGCAGCGCTACGTCGACGAGGAGCTGCAGAACCTGGTGGTCGATTCGGACGAAGACGCCAAACCGACCGCCGGCTTCCAGCGCGTGATCCAGCGCGCCTTGATCCACGTCCAGACCTCGGGCCGCGAAGCGGTGACCGGCGCCAACGTTTTGGTCGCGATCTTCTCCGAGCGCGAGAGCCACGCCGTCTACTTCCTGCAGCAGCAGGACATGACGCGGCTCGACGCGGTCAGCTACATCTCGCACGGCATCGCCAAGCGCGGCGGCAGCCAGGGCGAGAGCCGGCCGGTGCGCGGCGCCGAGGAACAGGCCTCGGGCGAGACCGTCGTCAAGAAGGGCGCCGAAGCGCTCGCCGCCTACTGCGTCAACCTCAACGAAAAGTCGCTGGCGGGGAAGATCGATCCGCTGATCGGACGCGAGCGCGAAATCGAGCGCACGATCCAGATCCTGTGCCGGCGCACCAAGAACAATCCGCTGTTTGTGGGCGACCCCGGCGTCGGCAAGACTGCGATCGCCGAAGGTCTGGCGCGCCAGATCGTGCGCGGCGAGGTGCCCGAGGTCTTGAAAAACGCGACCATCTTTGCGCTCGACATGGGCTCGCTCCTGGCCGGCACGCGCTACCGCGGCGATTTCGAGGAGCGGGTCAAGGCGGTGCTGACCGAGCTCGAAGAATACGAAGGCGCGATCCTGTTCATCGACGAGATCCATACCGTGATCGGCGCCGGCGCGACTTCGGGCGGGGCGATGGACGCCTCGAACCTGTTGAAGCCCGCGCTTCAGGGCGGCCAGATCCGTTGCATCGGCTCGACCACCTACAAGGAATTCCGCAGCTACTTCGAGAAGGACCGCGCGCTCCTGCGCCGGTTCCAGAAGATCGACGTCGACGAGCCGACCGTCGACGACGCGGTCAAGATCATGATGGGCCTGAAGCCCTACTACGAAGAGTTCCACAAGGTCCGCTACACTTCGGACGCGGTCAAAGCCTCGGTCGAGCTCTCGGCCAAGTACATCAACGACCGCAAGCTACCCGACAAGGCGATCGACGTGATCGACGAGGTCGGCGCCTCGCAGATGCTGGTGGCCGAGGGCAAGCGCAAGAAGACGATCGGCGTCAAGGAGATCGAGGAAGTCATCGCCAAGATCGCGCGGATTCCGCCCAAGACCGTTTCCAAGGACGACACCGAGGCGCTCCGCAAACTGGCGTCCGATTTGCAGGCGGTGGTGTTCGGCCAGGACAAGGCGATCGAGGCGCTGGCGGCGGCGATCAAGATGGCGCGCGCGGGCCTGCGCGAAGGCGAGAAGCCGATCGGCTCCTATCTGTTCTCCGGCCCGACCGGCGTCGGCAAGACCGAGGTCGCGCGCCAGCTCGCCAAGATCATGGGGATCGAACTCGTGCGCTTCGACATGTCGGAATACATGGAGCGGCACACCGTCTCGCGTCTGATTGGCGCGCCGCCTGGCTATGTCGGGTTCGACCAGGGCGGGCTCCTGACCGATGCGATCGACCAGCATCCGCATGCCGTGCTGCTGCTCGACGAAATCGAAAAGGCGCACCCCGATCTCTTCAACCTGCTCCTGCAGGTGATGGACCACGGTAAGCTCACCGATCACAACGGCAAGACCATCGATTTCCGCAGTGTCATCCTGATCATGACCACCAACGCCGGCGCGTTCGAAGCGAGCAAGCAGGCGATCGGGTTCGGCCGCGGCCGCAAGGAAGGCGAGGACGAGGAAGCGATCAAGCGTCTGTTCACGCCCGAATTCCGCAACCGGCTCGATGCCGTCATCCAGTTCGCCGGGCTCAAGCCCGAGGTCGTCGCGCTGGTGGTCGACAAGTTTATCCTCGAACTCGAGAACCAGTTGGCCGACCGCTCGGTCGCGATCGAGCTCACCGACGAAGCCCGCAACTGGATCGCGACCAAGGGCTACGACGACATGTACGGCGCCCGCCCGCTCGCGCGCTTCATCCAGGAGAACGTCAAGAAGAAGCTCGCCGACGAGCTGCTGTTCGGGCGCCTTGTGAAAGGCGGCACCGTGCTGATCAAGCTCAAGGACAACGAGCTCGACTTCGAATTTACGCCGCTCGACCCGGCAACCGAGAAGGCGCTCAAGAAGAAGCGCGGCCAGGACGGCGGCGAAGGCTCGGACAAGGTCCCGGCGTTGGCCGACTAAGCGCGCCTCAATTGCCAATTATCGGACGAAACTCGCTCCGCGGCCGAAATGCGCCCTCATGGTTCGACGAGCTCACCATGAGGGCTTTCTTTTTGGGCCTCATCCTGAACTTATTGAAGGATGAGGCCTAGGTACAAACCGACGACTTCGGGTACTACCCGATCGCCGCTTTGAGCCGCTCGGCCAGCGCGCCGATCGCCTTGCGATCGCCCGGTTTCAGGCCCCAGTTGAGCGAGGCCTCGTCGCCGAATTTGCGTGGGAACACGTGGATGTGGAAATGCATCACCGACTGCGCCGCGCCGGGACCGTTGGCCTGGATCAGGTTTATGCCGTCGGGCTTCAAGACCGCCTCGATCGCCTTGGCCGCGCGCTTGGCCGCGCGCAGCGTCGCCGTCATCGCCGCTTCGTCGACCTCGTGCAGGTTGGCGAAGTGCGCGCGCGGGATCGCAAGCGTATGGCCCTCGTTGAACGGGTTGATGTCCATGAACGCCAGCGCCTCGGCGTCCTCGTAGATCTTAAAGCTCGGCGCGATGCCAGCCGCGATCTTGCAAAAGATGCAGTCGGGGTCATTGGCCATGATCGTCCTCCGTCGGTTTCGCGGCGCGCGCGGGGGTTGGGGTCGCGGGTGCGATGGTAGCCGATGGGGGCGTGCCCGTCTTGCGGAACGGCGTGTGCTCGGCGAGCGCTTCGATGTCGCGCGCGACCGCTCGCCGCTCGCGGGCGACGAACTGATCGACCGCGGCGCGGAACCCGGCGTTCTCGATCCAGTGCGCGCTATAGGTCGGGACCGGCCGGTAGCCGCGCGCCAGTTTGTGCGGCCCCTGCGCGCCGGCTTCGACCCGGGCCAGGCCGGATTCGATCGCGTGCTCGATCGCCTGGTAGTAGCAGACCTCGAAGTGGAGGAATTTGCGGTACTCGCGCTCGCCCCAATAGCGGCCGTAGAGCGTGTCGCGGCCGACGAAGTTGAGCGCGCCGGCGACGGCGCGGTCGCCGCTCTTGGCGAGGATGAGTACGATCCGCTCGGCCATCGTCGCGCCGATCAGGCTGAAGAAGGCGCGGGTGAGATAGGGCGTGCCCCATTTGCGCGCGCCGGTGTCCATGTAGAACTGAAAGAACGCGTCCCAGTCTGCTTCGGTGATCGCGCGGCCGCTCAGGCGGACGATGGTGAGGTCTTCGCCCAACGCCGCGCGGCGTTCCTTGCGGATCGCCTTGCGCTTGGCCGAGGACAGCGCGGCCAGGAAATCGTCGAAGCTGCGGTACCCCTCGTTGAACCAGTGGAACTGTTCGCCGGTGCGGGCCAGGAACCCGCGCTCGGTCATGAAACGCCACTCGGGCTCGGTCGCGAAATTGACGTGGAGCGACGACACCCCGAGCTTGGTCGCGATCTGGGTGGCGCCGGCCACGAGCGCGCGCCGGCGTTCGTCGCCGTGCGGGCCGGGCGCGGCGAGCAGGCGCGGTCCCGGCACCGGTGTAAACGGCACCCCGATCAAGAGTTTTGGGTAGTAGCGGCCGCCGGCGCGCTCGAACGCCTCCGCCCACGCCCAGTCGAACACGTATTCGCCATAGGAATGGCCCTTCAGGTACATCGGCGCGCACGCGACCGGGCGGCCGGCTTCCTCGACCAGCAAATGATAGGGTGCCCACCCGCTCTCGGCGTTGGCCGAGCCGCTCTGTTCGAGCGCATTCAGGAACGCGTAGCTCACGAACGGGTGGTCGGCGCCGGCGCAAGCGTCCCACGCGGGCGCACCGATATCGGTGATCGCACCCATCGCCTTGACTGTCAGCGTCGGCAGTTCGACATCGCCCATACGTCGTGCGGCTCCAGTGGCGGCGTCAGCCGCTCGAAACGTACGGCGCTAGCCGTACGAGAACTTACGGCGTCAGCCGCTCGAAGATGATAGCCGCTCCGACGCGTTTGGCGCGATCCCGCTCGCGGGCGCTGCGGACGGTCCAGGCGAGGAGGGGGTAGAGGAAGCCGGCCGCCCGCGCCCGGCGGCCGATCGCTTCGACGGCGCAGGCGAAGAAATGCGGCGCACCCGCGACCGGCGCAGTCCGCCGCCCGCGGCGGTCGCGTACGGGCGGTATGGCGCCGCCGCGGGCGGGCGGCGACGCTTTGGTGATGAGCGCCGGCGGCCACGCCTCGGTGACAAGCCCGCGCCACGCGGCCGGCGCGTTTTCCGCGAACCAGGCGATCGCCGCCGGGTCGAACGACATCACCGCCGCCGGCCCGCGGTAGCGGGCGAGCGCCCTGGCGACGGCCTGTTCGAGCGCGAAGCCGGAGCCGGCCCGCTTCAACTCGATCAGGATCGGGACGCGCCTGGCGATGAGCGCGAGGACTTGAGCGAGCGTCGGAATGGTCTCGGCCGAGTTCGCGAGCGGCACGGCGCCGAGCTCGGCCGCGGTCATCGCCGCGACCCGGCCGCGTCGGCCGGTCATGCGCTTCAACGTCGGATCGTGGAACACCACCGCGTCGCCGTCCGCGCTCGCCCGCACGTCGAGCTCGATGCCGTAGCCGCGAGCCATGGCGGCCGCGAACGCGGCGCGGCTGTTTTCGGGCGGGCCGCCGCGGCGGTGCAGCCCGCGATGGGCGTAGACGGACGCGGCGAGCCAGGCGCGGGCGTGCGGCGACCGCTCAGGCGATCGCAAACAGCGCCTCGACCTCGACCGACATGTCGTGCGGCAGCCCGGGCGAGCCGATCGTCGTGCGCGCGTGGCGGCCGGCGTCGCCCAACACCTCGACCATCAAGTCGGAGGCGCCGTTCATGGCCTGGGCCTGGCCGACGTATTTGGGGCCCGAGGCGATTAGGCCGAACAGGCGGACGCAGCGGACGATGCGGTCGAGATCGCCGTCGAGCGCTTTGCTGGCTTGGGCGAGGACATTGAGGCCGGCCAGGCGTGCGGCTTGGTAGCCGTCCTCGGGCGAGAGGCCGGTGCCGACCTTGCCGGTGTATTTGGGCTTGCCGCCCTCCATCGGTCCCTGGCCGGCGACGAACAGGAGGTCGTTGGCGCGGACGAAGCCGACATAGTTGCCGGCACTCGACGCGAACGCCTCGGGCAGCACGATCCCGAGTTCGGCTAGGCGGGCGTGGATGCGTCCGGCCATCGTCAGGCGATCGCGAAGATGCCTTCGACTTCGACCGCGGCGCCGCCCGGCAGGTTCTGGGCGCCGACCGCGAAGCGCGCGTGGCGTCCGGCGTCGCCGAACACCTGGACCATCAGGTCGGAGGCGCCATTGATGATCTGCGGGTGGAGCTTGAAGTTGAGCGCGGAGTTGACGAAGCCGCCCAGGCGAACGCAGCGGGTGACGCGGTCGAGATCGCCGCTGCACGCGACCCGCAGCTGCGAGAGCACGTTGAGTGCGCAAATGCGCGCCGCTTGCTGCCCGTCCTCCAGCGAGAGGTTGCCGCCGACGGTGCCGATATAGGACATGCTCAAGCCGACGAACGGCACTTGGCCCGAGACGAACACGAGCTCGCGGTGAACGACGAAGGGAACGTAGTTGGCGACCGGTGCCGGCGCATTCGGCAGCGTGATACCGATGTCCTTCAGCCGTTTTTCGATTCGACCGGCCATCCACCCTCGCAACGGAGCCTTATTTAGCGGCGCATCTTAACATCGAGGCCGCGTCCGACAAGACGCGGCCTCGCAGTGGCGGGAAAATTACGTTGTGGCTAGCTGGGGAGGCCGCCTTCGGCCATCGGCCGCGACCGCGGCAAGAGCCGCTTGTCGGTGAACATCGCCGCGTCGGCCTTTTGCAGGACCGTCTCCGCCGAGTCGTCGGACCCGTAGGCAATGATGCCGAAGCTCGCGCGCACATGGATGCGTGTCGAGTTGAAGGTGGCGTAGGAGGAGTTGACGATCGTCTGCAGCCGCTTCAGCCGCTTCTCGGCTTCGACCGGTTCGGCACGCGTTAGCATGACGACGAACTCGTCGCCCCCGTAGCGCGCCACCAGATCGGTTGCCCGCACCTGGCTCGCCAGCACTTCGGCGACGCGGATCAGGACCTGATCGCCCGCCTCGCGACCGAGCGTGTCGTTGACCGTCTTGAAATTGTCGAGGTCGACGAAGGCGAGCGCGCCCGCCTCGCGGTGGCGGCGCGCGGCGGCGAGGCCGGTATAGAGCGCGTTCTCGAACGCGCGCCGGTTGGGCAGCCCGGTCAGGGGGTCGGTTTGGACGACGAGTTCGAGCTGGGCGATCTTCTCGCGCTGCACTGCCATCCGACGCTCGGCCGCCGCGAGCAGCGCCAGGGCTTGCTCGAGCAGGTGGCCGTCGTCATCGCCATCGGCGATGCGGTTGGCGGTCAACGCGAACCCGGCGCTTTCAAGCTGTGCCTCGGGGCGCATGCTGATCATCGGTTTAGGGCTGAGGCTGGCGGAGAGGGATGGGGCCATCGCGACGGGCTTTCACTCGATGTGGGACGCAACGCAGGGCAGCGCTCCCAGCCTTATTGGCAACGGGCGTGCCAGCCGGTTTTTCGTGATTTTTCAGCGTGATAGACAAAGGTTTCGGTTGGAAAGACCTGCCGATGGGAACGTTTAACCAGGGCCAAGCGGTGCACGGGCGCGGCGTTACCGGGGCGTTTTCTGTGTTATAGAGCCTGACTTTCCTCCCGCCCGGCACAACGAGTGGTGGTATCGCTTGCGGCTCCTCCGCCTATCTTTGGTTGTCATCCTATTTTTCTCCGGCGCGACCGCAGTCGCGGCGCAGGGTGTTGCGCTGCTCTCGCACCGCGCGGTCTACGACCTTACGTTGGCGCGTGCGAACGCCGGCAGCGGCGTGTTCGGGGTTCGCGGCCGGCTGGTGATGGAGTGGGCCGACGCCTGCGACGGCTACATCCTATCGCAGCGCATGCGCTCGGAGACCGACGAGGAGGGCAAGGCAACGGTCAGTGATTTCAACCTCTCGACCTGGGAATCCAAGGACGGGCGCCAGTTCCGCTTCGCGTCGCGCCATACCACCGGCCCCGACGTCGAAGAGGTGCGCGGTCAGGCGGCGATAGGACGGGCCGATGTCGGCGGCACGGTCGAGTTCGTGAAGCCGGCCGGTGAAACCCTGGCGCTCCCCGGTGGCACGCTGTTCCCGACCGCGCATTCGGTGCTGCTGCTGCGGCGCGCGGTCGATGGCGCCAACTACGTGCGGACGATGGTGTTCGACGGATCGAGCCTCGACAGCCTCCAGGACTCGACCGCGTGGATCGGCAAGCGGATGGAGTCCGGAACCTATCAGGGGATCGGCGCCGCCGATCTGGCGCCGTAC
>CAMDOQ010000097.1 GCA_945903685.1 Rhizobium sp. Q54 | reverse complement strand
AGCGCGAGCGCGAGCAGGAGTCGCTCGGCGGTGACGAAGCCGTCGCCGGCTTTCTGCGCCAGCTCCTCGGCCGCCTCGAACAGGCGCGCGGTTTCCGGCGCCAGGTAGACCTGGCCGGCGCCGCCGCCCTCGACCTGGGGCAGCTTGTCGAGCGCGGCACCAACCCGCGCCTGGACCTGTTCGACACGGCCGCCGGCCGCGCCGATCAGCGCGGCTGCCAATCCGTCCTTGTCGTCGACCAGTACTTTGAGAAGATGTTCGGGGGCGAAGCGCTGATGGCCCGAGCGAAGCGCCAGGCCCTGCGCCGATTGAATGAACCCCCGCGATCGCTCGGTATAGCGATTGATGTCCATCGATCCGCTCCTTGCGCCCCGTTTGCCAGGCACGCGTCGACGTACCGCCCGTCAACGGGCCGGTACGCTCTTCGTATATAGGGTTGCCGCTTTACATCACAAGGGCCGCACAATGGCGGCCCTTGGCTTTTTTCGTATGCGCGCGGCGTCAGTTCGGTTGCGTTTCCGGCGCGGCGTTGTGCTGTGGCTGAACGTCGTAGTCGCCGCCCGAATCGTCGCGCGCGTGGTCGGCTTGATTCGATCCCGGCTGCGTCGGCGGCATCGACGGATCGTTCGACGGCGGAATCGAGGGATCGTTGCTGCGCGGACCTTGCTGGCGCGGCCCGTCGATCGTGCCGGTGAACATGCGGTAATAATGCTCGGCGTGCTGGTAGTAGGCCTCGGCCGAGACACGGTCGCCGGCCACGGTGGCATCGCGGGCGAGCGCGAGATACTTGTCGAAAATCTGATTGGCGGTACCGCGAACTTTAACGTCCGGACCGTTGCTCTCGTAGCTACGGTTATTGCTCGGACCGAACGAGCGCTTGCCGTTGTTGCGCCCGTTACGATGGCGACGCGGGTTCATCCCATGCTTCATGTCGAACTTGTTCACGCGGCCCCCATTTTGGGCCTCCCGGACACGGCAAGCCGGTCCCGAAAGAGTGCCCAACGATATTCTCGTGAAAGGATTCCTCTTGGACTTCTCCGCCCCCCGGCGGCGTCCTTAGGTCACCCGCAAAAGCTAGACCGGCTGTACGCCAAATCCAATCCTTTTTTTTCGCGCCTTTCAGGGCGTGGCGGCGCCGACCACCAGGCAACGGTCGATCCCGGCAAGGTCGGCGCGCACGCCGACGACATGGCCGCCGGCGGCTGCGAACAGCGCCGCCACCGCTTCACGCTGGCCAAATCCGAGTTCGAAGAACGCGGCGCCACCCGGGGCGAGCAACGCTAGCGTCGCCGGCGCGAGCTGGCGATAGCCGTCGAGGCCATCGCGGCCGCCGTCGAGCGCCCGGCGCGGATCGAACCCGACTTCGGGCGCGAGCCGGGCGAGGTCGGGCTCTGCGACATAGGGGGGATTGCAGACGACGATATCGAACCGCGCTGCGAGCGCCGCGCCCCAGTCGCCGACGACGAAGCCGGCGCGGGACGCGACCCCTGTGGCGGCCGCGTTCGCCGCCGCGACCGCGACCGCCGCGGCCTCGATATCGATGCCGATGCCGGTCGCGCGCGGCCGTTCCGCGAGCAGGCTCACCAACAGCGCGCCCGATCCGGTGCCGAGATCGAGGATTCGGTACGCGCGGTCCGCATCCGTCATGTGAGCCAGCGCGGCTTCGACCAGCGTCTCGGTTTCCGGCCGCGGGTCGAGCACCGCCGGGCTCAGCGCAAAGCGGTGCGCCCAGAAGTCGCGACCGCCGAGAATACGCGCCACCGGCTCGCGCCGGAGCCGGCGCTCGACCAGCGCGGCGATCGCGGTTTGGGCTTCCGCCGCGAGCGGCTCGCGCCGACGCCAGGCGAGTTCGACCCGCGCGCACCCACGCGCATGGGCGACCAAGAGCTCGGCATCGAGCCGAGGCGTCGCGAGACCGGCGGCGGCGAACGCGCGCTGGGCGGCGGCAATCGCATCGGCGACCGCGACCGCGATCGTGGCGCCGGCCGCTGCCGCCTCAGTCATCGGCATTGAGCTGCGCCAGGCGTTGCGCGTGGTCATCGGTGATGAGCGGCTCGATCAGTTGATCGAGCGCCTCGCCGGCCAGGAATTTATCGATGTCGTGCACGGTCACGTTGACGCGATGGTCGGTGACGCGGTTCTGCGGGAAATTGTAGGTCCGGACCCGCTCGGAACGATCGCCGGTGCCGATCTGACTCTTGCGCAACGCCGCACGCTCTTGGTCGCGCTGTTGGCGCTCGCGCTCGTACAGCCGCGCGCGCAAGATCTTGAGCCCCTTCGCCTTGTTCTTGTGCTGCGACTTTTCGTCCTGCTGGCTGACGACGAGCCCGGTCGGGATGTGGGTGATACGGACGGCGCTGTCGGTGGTGTTGACCGACTGCCCGCCCGGCCCGCGCGCGCGAAACACGTCGATGCGCAGGTCTTTGTCCTCGATCTTGATATCGACCTCCTCGGCCTCGGGCAGCACCGCCACGGTCGCCGCCGAGGTATGGATGCGGCCACTCGCTTCGGTCACCGGCACCCGCTGCACGCGGTGCACGCCCGATTCGAATTTGAGGCGGGCGAACACGCCGCGGCCCGAGATCGAGGCGGTCGCTTCGCGAAACCCGTGCAGATCGGTCGCCGCCGTATCGAGGACTTCGAACTTCCAACGTTTGGCCTCGGCGTAGCGCTGGTACATGCGGAAGAGATCGCCCGCGAACAGCGCCGCTTCATCGCCCCCGGTCCCGGCCCGCACTTCGAGGATCGCGCTCTTCTCGTCGGCCTCGTCCTTGGGGATCAGCAGCATCAAGAGCTTGCGTTCGGCCTCGGGCAGGCGGGTCTTGAGGCCCTGCAGCTCGTCCTGCGCCATGCCCTTCATCTCGGCATCGGCGGCGGGGTCGGCGACGATCTCCTCGAGCCCGGCGATCTCGGCCTGCAGCTTTTGCAGCGCATCGATCTCGGCGACGATCGGCGTCAGGTCCGACAGTTCGCGGGCGCCGCGGACGAATTCCTCGCGCGGCAGCATCGCTGCGTTGGCGAGTTGCGCCTGGAGCGACTCGAACCGGGTTCGGACCGCGTCGAGCTTAGCCGCCGCGATCATGGCGCGGAAGCGGGCCCGGTGCGGAGCGCCGCCGCCAGCTCGGCAAGCGCTACCTCGCGCTGCGCGCCGGTGTCGAGGTCGCGCACGGTGGCGATGCCGCGCGCGAGTTCGGTCTCGCCGACGATGACGGCGGTCCGCGCGTTGATTTTGTTGGCGCGCTTCATGCGCCGCGACAGGTTGCCGCTATAGCCGATATCGACGGCGAGGCCGGCGCGCCGGAGCTGCTGGCCGAGCTGCGCCACCGCCGCCTCGGCGGCGGGGCCGAGCGGAATCAAGGCGAGCGGGCGCGGTGCCGGCGGATAGGCCTGGCACAGCAGCGCCAAGCGCTCGATCCCGCCGGCCCAGCCGATCCCCGGCGTCGCCGGCCCACCCATGGCCTCGATCAGGCCGTCGTAGCGGCCGCCAGCGATCAACGCACCCTGCGCGCCGAGCGCAGTCGTAGTGAACTCGAACGCGGTGTGGGTGTAGTAGTCGAGGCCGCGGACCAGGCGATGGTTGACCCGATAGGCGATGCCTAAGTTATCGAGGCCGGCGCGCACGGCGGCAAAAAACGCGGACGCCGCCGGGGTCAGATGGTCGAAGATGTCGGGCGCTTGCGCGACGATCGCCCGGTCGCCCTCGTCTTTGGAATCCAGGATGCGGAGCGGGTTGCGATCGAGCCGCGCCTGGCTATCGGCCGAAAGGCGGGCGCGGTGGGGCGCGAGGTAGCCGACCAGCGCGTCGCGGTAGGCGGCGCGGCTGTCGGGGTCGCCGAGCGAATTGAGCTCGAGCGTTGCGTGCCCGAGCACGCCCAAGTCGGCCAGGATATCGGCGGCGAGCGCGATCACTTCGATGTCGGCCGCCGGCTCGGCGACGCCCAAGAGCTCGACGTCGATCTGGTGGAACTGCCGCAGCCGCCCCTTCTGCGGGCGCTCATAGCGGAACATCGGCCCGGCGCCGAAAAACTTGAGCGGCAGGTGCTGCTTCAAACCGCCCGATATGAAGGCGCGCGCGATCCCGGCGGTGTATTCGGGCCGGAGCGTCACCTCTTCGCCGCCGCGGTCGACGAACGTGTACATCTCCTTGGTGACGACGTCGGAGGTCTCGCCGAGGGTGCGGCGAAACACCTCGGAAAATTCGAAGATCGGCGTCGCGATCTCGGCGTAGCCGTAGCGTTCGGCGATCGCGCGCGCGCGCTCGACTACGTGGCGGTGGCGGCGGTTGTCCTCCGGCAATAGATCGTGCGTCCCGCGCACCGGTTGCAGCGAGGTCACAGGCAAACTCCGTGGCTAAGAGGCGCGGGCGGCGAGCGCGGGCGCAGGGCCGGCTTCGAGTTCGGCCGCTTTCTTCTCGACCAGATCGACCAGATGATCGACCAACCGGGTGTCGTTGATCTTGTGATCGGCGACACCGTTCAAGTAAATGAGGTGGGTGCCATGCCCCCCGCCGGTCAAGCCGATATCGGTCTCGCGCGCTTCGCCGGGGCCGTTGACGACGCAGCCGATCACCGAAAGCGTGAGCGGCGTCGTAATGTGAGCGAGGCGCTTTTCGAGCGTTTCGACGGTCTTGACCACCGGAAATGCCTGGCGCGCGCACGACGGGCACGCCACCACGGTGACGCCGCGGCGGCGGAGCCCGAGCGCCTTCAGGATCTCGTAGCCGACCTTGACTTCCTCGACCGGGTCGGCCGAGAGCGAAACCCGGATGGTGTCGCCGATCCCGGCCCACAGGAGCGAGCCGATCCCGATCGCCGACTTGACCGAGCCGGTGACGAAGCCGCCGGCCTCGGTGACGCCCAAGTGGAGTGGATAGTCGCAGGCGACGGCGAGCTCGTGATAGGCGGCAACCGCCAGGAACACGTCGGACGCCTTGACGCTGATCTTGAACGCGAAGAAGTCGTTGTCCTCGAGCACGCGAGCGTGGTTCAAGGCGCTCTCGACCATCGCCGCCGGGCACGGCTCGCCGTATTTTTCCAGGAGGTCGCGTTCGAGCGAGCCGGCATTGACGCCGATCCGCATGCTGACGCCATGGTCCTTGGCGGCCTGCACGACCTCGCGGACGCGCGCCGTCGAGCCGATATTGCCGGGGTTGATGCGCAGGCAGGCGGCGCCGGCCTCAGCCGCCTCGATCGCGCGCTTATAGTGGAAGTGAATGTCGGCGACGATCGGCACCGTCGCCGCCTTGACGATGGTCGCGAGCGCCGCGGTCGATTCGACGTCCGGACACGAGACGCGGACGATGTCGGCGCCGGCCGCCTCGAGGGCACGGACCTGAGCGATGGTCGCGGCCGCGTCCGCGGTCGGGGTATTGGTCATCGACTGGACCGTGATCGGCGCGTCGCCGCCGACCGCGACCGTCCCGACGCGAATCTGGCGTGACTTCCGTCGCTGGATGTCGCGGTAGGGGCGAACGCTCATGGCGCGCGATCGGGCTCGTCGAAGATCGAAAATGAAGACGCCCGGGTTCGCGGGCGTCGTGCCGCCTTCCATAACACGGGCGGCGCGCGGAAGGAAATCGCGGCTAGTTGGCGGCGCCGCCCTTCAACAGCTCGTCAGGATCGAGCGAGACGTCACGGCGGACCTCGCCGACCGGCCCTAGCGGCGGCAGCGACTTGCCGTCGACGGCAATCTCGATCGCGCCGGCATTGCCGGTCATGAGCGTCAGTCCGCTGCGGTTGGGAACGTGGTACTTGTCGCCGGCACGGAGCACGCGGGTGAGCAGGAGTTCGCTGTTGGTACCGCGGATTTGCACCCAGCTGTCGACTTTGGCGATGAGGGTGACGCGCGACGCACCCACCGCACCCAGGACCTGCGGGACGTAGCCGCCGCCGCTCGTCGGCGCACGCGACTCGGGTACGGTCGGAACGGCCGCCAGTAGCCGATCTTGCCCGCCCTCCTCGGATCGGGCCGGCGCCGCGCCGGGGCGGCGCGCCGCAATCCCCGCCTCTTCGCCGGCCGCGGCGGGTGGCTTGGCCGCGGCGGTCGTCGCGGGACGCGATGTCATCGGGTCGACCGGTTTGGTGGTCGACGTCTCGATCGGTTTGTTGGTCGTCGCATCAACCGGATTCGCGGTCGCTGCTTCGACCGGCTTGGTGGTGGTCGCCTCGACCGGTTTGATCGCGGTCGCATCAACCGGTTTGGTCGCCGCTGGCTCGGTTGGTTTCGCTACGGCCGCCTCGGTCGATCTAACCGACGCTGTCTCGCCTGGCTGAGGCGCGGCCGGCGTCGCGATCGGTTTGGCGGTCCCAGACTCGGTCGGCTTGGGCGGCATCGTCTCGACCGGTTTGGTCGCGCCGGCGTCGGTCGGCTTCAGGGCCGGGGTCGCGGCCGGCTTGGCCGGCTCTGCGGGTTTGAGCGCGGCGGTCTCGATCGGCTTGGCCGAAGTCGCGCTGACACCCGACACCTCGCTGCGTGCGGTTGCGGCCGCCTTACCATCGGGCGGCGTGTCGCCGGCCGCGGCGGTGGCGGGCGTCGTTTTGGTCGGATCTTCCTTCGCGATGGCAGCGCCCGCGGTTATTTCGCTCGTCCCCGTCGCCAAGCGTTCGGGAACTGCCGGCACGCTTTCGACACGGACGCGATCGGCGTTCGAACCGTAATACCACGCGGCGTAGAGACCGATGGCGATCGCCAGCGAGACCGCCAATAACCCGCGGCCGGGCAGCCGGCTCTCGTTGGCCGGGGTCGGGAAATGGAGCTCGGCCGTATGTTCGCTCGCGCTGTCTTCGCGCTTGAACTGGACGACGCAATCGTCGCCGTTGAGGCCGATATACTCCCCGTAGGTTCGCACGAACCCGGCCGCATACACCGGACCCGGCAGGTCGACGAACCGGCCTTCTTCCATCGCCGCGAGATAAACTTCGCGGATTCGCAGCTTAGCGGCGACGTCGCTCAAACGCAGGTCGCGCCGGAGCCGCGCCGCTTTGAGATCGGCGCCGATGCCGTCGTATGACGACCGCACGTCGGTGCCGCCGGCTGCACGCAAATGGAGACGACGACGCTCGCGCGCCGATCGCGGCTGGTTCGTCGCCTCTGGCAAACGCTCGGCCATGTGACTACCCCCTTCGTTCAACGGCGCTACTCGATCGTGCGCCTCCTGCTGAACGGATCACGACAAAATCAATCTCGAACCTAACCTTCCGAGATCGCTTTCAGGTGATAGGCGAAGCAAAGAAAAGAAAATAAGCTATGTCAATGGGTTACGAAAGTTTTCCACAACTCCTACGAATTTTATCATATTTATCACTATGTTAGGTTGAGTTATTAATAAGATCGCTCAACCTAACGGACTCACTCGAAAAAACGCAGCGCGCTACGCCCGCGCCCGGTTTGGCCGCGACGCGGCAACGGTCACGGGCTCGTCGAACTGGCGGCTGAGCGTGATCACCGCTTGGTCGATCAGTTCGGCGAAGATGGCCGCAACCGGTTGCTCATGCGTCACCATCCCGACGCTTTGGCCCGCCATCAACGATCCGCTCTCGACGTCGCCCTCGACCACGGCGCGGCGCAGCGACCCGGCCCAGAAATGTTCGATCGCGAGCTGCGCTTCGTTTTGGTTGAGCTCGCCGCGGCGAAACTTGGCAATCACCTCGAGCTGCATCTCGATGAAACGCTTGGTCGCGGCATTGGCCAGCGCGCGGACCGGAATCACCGGAAAATCGGGATCGATCTGCACCGACGGTACCGCGTCGCGCGCGGCCGCGCGGATAAAGGCCTTCTTGAACGCCGGATGCGCGATCGATTCGGTCGCACACACGAACCGAGTTCCGAGTTGGCAGCCCGCGGCGCCCATCTCGAGGTAGAGCGCGATGGCATCGCCCCGGCCGATGCCACCGGCGACGAATACCGGCACTTCATCGATCGCCGGCAGGATTTCCTGCGCCAGGACGCCAGTCGCGACCGGGCCGATGTGTCCGCCGGCTTCCATGCCTTCGATCACCAGGGCGTCGATCCCGTTACGGATCAGCTTCTTGGCGATGACCAGCGCCGGCGCGAAGCCGATCGCCTTGGCGCCGTGGTCCTTGATGCGGGCGATCGCGGCCTGGGTCGGAACGCCGCCGGCGAGAACGACGTGCGAAACCCGGTGCCGGCCGCAGACGTCGATCAGCTCGGCGAGCTGGGGGTGGAGCGTGATGATGTTGACGCCAAACGGCTTGGCGGTGCGGGCGAAGGTCGCCTCGATCTCGGCTTCGAGCTCAGCCGGTTTCATCGCGCCCGAGGCCAGGACGCCAAACCCATCGGCGTTCGAAATCGCAGCGACCAGGGTCCGCTCCGACACCCAGGTCATGGCGCCGCCCATGATGGCGTGGCGCGCACCCAGAAACTCGGCGCCGCGCCGCCACAGCCGGTCGAGGCGGGCGCGGGCGGCGTCAGCGCCGGGTTTAGGCGGCATCCAGTCCATAGGCGGTATGGAGCGCGCGCAACGCGAGCTCGGTGTAGTCCTCGGCGATGAGCACGCTCACCTTGATCTCCGAGGTCGAAATCACCTGAATGTTGATGCCTTTGTCGGACAGCGTCTTGAACATGCGCGCGGCGACGCCGGCGTGGCTACGCATGCCGACGCCGATCACCGATACCTTGACCACATTCTTGTCGGCCAGAACGCTCTTGAACCCGAGCGTCGGTTTAAGTCCGTCGAGCAGTTTCAGCGCGCGATCGAGTTCGGTGCGCGGCAGCGTGAAGGTGACGTCGGTG
>CAMDOQ010000096.1 GCA_945903685.1 Rhizobium sp. Q54 | reverse complement strand
TCTCTTCAATGCCGGCAACACGTTCGTTCCTGTCGATACCTTCGACCTTCTGGTCGTCAGCGGCACCGGGTCGCTCACGCCGACCGCCGACGATCACGGCGATACGGCGATTACCGCAACCGCGCTCGCGACCGGCGCGACCGCGACCGGTACGATCGGCACCACGACCGATAACGATGTCTTTCAAGTGACGCTCGCCGGCGCCGGCACGCTCAGCCTCGCCTCGTCGGGGCCGACCGACGTCAACGTCCGGCTCGAGGACGTGAACGGGACCGTCGTCGCCTCCGACGCCGACAGCGGCACTTGGTACAATTTCTCCTTGAGCCGCTCGCTCAGCGCCGGGACGTATTTCGCGCGCGTACTGCATTGCTGCCAGGGCACTGGTACCTACAGCGTGACCGCGACTTTCACGCCCTGATCGCGCCGGCCGTTTCGCCACGAAAAAAGGCGCCCGCGGGCGCCTTTTTTGTTTTTCGTGCGGGCCGCGATCAGCGCGCCGGGGCGAAGCGGCGGGGCTGAGTGATGCCGGTCTCGCGCAGTTCGAGCACGGTCTGGAAGCGGCGGCTGAGGTCGCGGGTCAGGTCGCGCGCTTCCTGCTGGTTGCGCACGACCCGCGGCGTCAGCAGCACCAAAAGCTCGGTGCGGCGCAGGTCGCGCGATTGATTGCCGAACAACGGGCCGATCAGGGGCAAGTCGTTCAAGCCCGGGATGCCCGATTTGTCCTGCGTGCTCTGCTCGCGGATCAAACCGCCCAACGTCACGGTCTCGGCGTTGTTGACGGCGACGGTGCTCACGATCTTGCGCTGCTGGATGGTCGGCGAGTTGATGGTCGAGGTGGTGGTCGCGACCACGTCGCTCACTTCCTGGGTGAGTTCGAGCGTCACGAGGCCGCTCGCGTTGACGCGCGGCCGCACGTTCAGTTGCACGCCAGTGTCGCGGTATTCGACCGTGTTGACCAAGGGCGCACCGGTGATCGCGGTGCTCTGCTGGAACTGGGTGGTGATCGGGACCTGATCGCCGACCTGGAGCTTGGCGGTCTGGTTGTCGAGCACCAGGATCTGGGGCGAGGACAGGACGTTGACCTCGGTCAACTGGGTCAGCGTGTCGATAATGAATTTGGGGCTCGGCCCGTTGGTGAGGGTGAAGGAGAACCCTGGCAAGACCGACTGGATCGGGGCCGTCGCCGCCGTGGTCAGGATGGTCCTGCCGCCGTCGGCCAAGTTGAGCCCGCCGGTATTGAAGAAATACTGGACGCCGAAGCGCAGCACGTCGCGGAGCGTGACCTCGATGATGGTCGCTTCGATCAACACCTGGAGCGGGGTGATGTCGAGTTTGGCGAGCGCGTCCTGAATGGACGCGTACTCGCTGCGGTCGGCGCGAATGAGGAGCGCGTTGTTGATGTCGTCGGCGATGATGCGAACGCTCTCGCCCTGGAGCCCAGGCGCGGGCGGGGACGCGGGCGCCGCCGGGGGCGGGGCCCCGGCGCTCGGCGCTGGCTCGCGTTGGGCGCCGCCGGTCGCGGCGGCAACGCCGATCACGCCAGATCCGCGCGTCTCGCTCGCGAAAATGCCCGATAGCGTGCGGGCGAGATCGGCGGCCTTGCCGTTCTGGACGTAGTAGACGAAGAGTTGGCGGCCGGCGACGCTCTGGCTGCGGTCGAGCCGGGCGATCCAGTTGCGCACCTCGTCGAGGTAGCGCGGCTGCTGGGTCAGCACCAGCACCGCGTTCAGGCGTTCGATCGGGATGAAGCGAACGACGCCGGCGAGCGGCCCGCCCTTGCCGCTGCCGAAGATGTTCTCGAGCTCGGCAACGACGGTCTTCACGTCGACCCGTTCCAGCGCCTCAAGCAGGACGGTGGTGCCGGCCAACTGATCGACGTCGAAGATCGCCACCGTGTCGCGGATCAGTCTCTGCTCATCGCCGGTGGCGCGCGCGACGATCAGGTTGCGCGCCTCGTCGATCAGCGCGATCCGGCCCTCGGGCACGAGCGGCGCCAGGATGCGCTGCATCGAGGACGCGGCGATGAATTCGAGCGGAATGACGAGCAGGCTGAAGCCGGCCCCAAGCGGTGTCGCCACGCCGAGTACGGCGGGCGCGGGCGTCCGCCCGGCGGCTTGCGCCGAGGCGACGCGGTAGATCTCGCCGACTTTGAGCAGCACGGCGCCGCTTCCGGCCAGCACCGCTTCGAGGGTCGGGATCAGCGCCTGGCGCGAGATCGGCTTGGCGGTCTTGATGGTCGCGACGCCGCGGACGTCGGGATCGATCACGTAGTTGCTGCCGAGGAGATCGCTCATGATCGTCTCGATCACGACCCGGACGTCGGCATTGTCGAAATCGAGCGTGATGTCGCCCCGCCCGGGCGCGGTCGAGGCCGGCCGCTCGCCGGCAGCCGCCGGGATTGCCGGCTGCGGACCGCGCGCGGGATAGACCTCGACCAGTTTGGGGCCGCCCGGTGCAGACGTCCCGGCGATCGCCTCGGCCCGACGTGGAATCGCCGGCGGCGGCGCGCCTGGAGGGGCACCAGCGACCCGCGGCTGAGCCGGCGGCGGGGCGTCGCGCGCAGCCTCGTCGGTCGGACCGAGGGTGCAGGCGAACAACCCCCCGACCAGTCCGATCACGGCGCAAAAAGAGACGGCTCGGTTCAGCACGCTCGCGGACAATCCTTTGGAGAAGCACGCAAATCTAGCGCCAAAACCGGCCGGAGTCTCATCTCCGCCGCCCCGGCGTTAACGAAATCCGTTCCCGGTTGGCGCCCGAGCGGAGCGTGAGGTGCTGGGCCGTGACCGCCTCGACCGTCCAGTCATCGAGCGTGTCGCCGGGCCCGATCTCGCGGATCTTGCCGCCACCGACCGGTTGCAGCTTGAGCGTGGTGCGACTCCCCGATGCGATCACCCCGACCAGCCGGTAACGGCCGAGGATCAGGTCGGAGCGGGCCGCACCGGGCGCGAGCCGCACCGGCGTGCCTTGGGGCTCGGCGCGGCGCGAGGCGGTGAAGATCGGTCGGGTCGTGGTCTCGGTGAGCGCGGCGAGCGCGGGCAGCGCCAATGGCGGCGCGACGCGAGCAGCATCGCTGGCCGGTCCCGCGCCAGGGAGGAGGCGCTGCGCCAGGTCGAGCGGAAGCGAGGCCGTGATCGCGACCGCCGCCGCCAGCACGGCGCAAACGACGACCAGCAGGCGGGTATGGAGGTCGCGCGGGACCATCAGAACGCCCGCATGAAGCCGACCACCTGCAGCTCGACGTCGAGCGGGCGCGGCGATTCGGCGGTGCGGCCGGTCCGCGCATGCACGAACATCTTGTCGATCACCAGCGCCGGCGTCGCCGCTTCGACCGCATAGAGAACGCGTTGCAAGGAGCGCGTGTCGGCCGTGAAAACGATACGCAGCGGGATGGCACGGTGATCGCCGCGCCGTTCGACCGGGAGCGAAAAGAAGCTGGTGGCAACCGCGCCGGAGTCGGCGACCATCGCCTTCAAGCGCTCTTGCACCAGCGCGCTCGCCGTGGTCTCGCTCGGCGCCTCGATGAAAAGCCCGGTGACGCGCTGCCCTTTGGCGGCGCGGAGCTGGGCCTCGATCGCCGGCGCTTCCTTCACCAGCCGCTCGTAGCGCGCCAGGCGTTCGACGGTCGCTTCGCGCTGGGCGCGGTCGGCGGCGTAGGTGTCGATCAGCGGATCGACGAAGCCGGCGTAGACAAGGGCGAAGGCCGCGAGCGCAAGCGCGAGCGCCGCGGCGCGGGCGAGCGGCGTGAACGGCGTCACCGATCCGATCATGGCTTCGCCACCGTCAGCATGAGCGCGAAGTGCTCGCGGCTGGTCAGCGGGTCGCGGGTGACCGGCGTGCGGAAGCGGACGTTCGCGAACAGCGCCGAGGCTTCGAGCTTCGCCACCAGCGCCGCCGCCGAAAGCGAGAGCCCCTCGATTTCGAGTTCCGACTCGGACAGCGTGAATTGAACGAGCCAGGTGTCGTCGGGAAGCAACCGGGCCAGCTCATCGATCAAGCGAACCGGCGAAGCAGCCTGCGCCTTGATTCGCGACACGGTGCCGGCGCCGGCGAGTTCGGCTTCGAGTTCGCCCGCGAGCTTGAGCATGGCTTCGGCCGGCGCGCGCACCCGCGCGATCCGCTCATCAAGCTGCGCAAACGCGAGTTCGTGGCGGACGAACGGCAGCGCCGCCAGGATCAGCGCCAAGACCGCTGCCGCCGCCGCGAGCCAGCGATCGGCGCGCCGATAGCGCGGCAGCGGGCTTACCTGCACGGCCGAGTCGGCGGTTCGGACAAACGGCGTCCCCGGCACGCCGACCACGACCGCGACCGGTCGGACGCCAAGCCGCGCGAGGTCGCCGAGCTGCCGCTCGACGGTTTCGTTGGGAATGACCGTTAGCGCGACCGTCAGGCGGCGGGCGACGGCGTCGCGGCCGACGACCGCGTAGGTAAACCGCACCTGGTCGGCGCGGAACGGCGTCTGCCGCTCCATCTCGTAGGCCAGGACTTGACGCAGGTTCTCTTCCGCCGCGAGCGGCAGCTCGATCGTCTTGGCAAGCGCCTGGTCGGGGGCAATCCGGAGCGCAATCCGCTCGCGATCGCCGGTGGCCTGCGCCACGAGCGCGGCGAAGGTCGCGCGCTCAGCAGCAGCGGCCGCCTCGCGCTCGGCAACAGCGGCGGCCGTTTCGTGCACGACGGTCGCGGCCTCGGGCTCGGCCTTGGCGATTCGCCCTACCGTCGCGAATCGGCCGGCGCGGTCGATACCGATGTCGATCCCGTTCGCGGTCGCGTCGATCACGATGATATCGGGGTCGAGCCCGAGCCCCCGGCGAACGCTCGGCGGCAGCAACGCGCCGAGTTCGGCACCCCACCACGCGAGCGCGCGCGCAAGCATCCGCTCGCGCCCGCCGGTCAGCTGCGCCGCCACAGTCGTTGCCCGCGTTTCATCGCTCGGAAGCTAACACTCGCTTCTGCCGCCAGGCAACGAAGGCGCCCGCCCCTCACTCCGCCGCCGGCAGCGTTCGCCAATCGAGGAACAGGACCGGTTTGTCGGGGCGGAAATGGAGGCCGACGACGGCTTCGCGTCGGACCGTGGTGCCGGCCTCGCCGGTCGCGCGCGCTTGGATCGCGAACGCGACCTTGGCCGACGGTACGAGATAGGGCTGGGCCTCGGCGAGCGGGGGCGGCGGCAGCGAACCGCAGCCGGGCAGGCGCGCGCGAAGCTCCACGTACTCGCGCGCTAGGTCGGATCCGTAGCCCGGGACCGCCGCCAGCACCCCGGCCAGCGCTACGGTCGGATCGATCCCCGGGGCGTGGGAACGCACCGTGATGAGCCCGTGCAGGCGCTCCATCAGCGCGACTGTCATGCCGCGGACCGCGGCCAACTCGGCGGTGGTCTCGAACGGCGCATCCTTGGCGTCATAGCCGGCGCCGGCGCGGCGGTAGTCCTCGTCTTCGGCGCCGAGCGGACGCCGCTCGACGTCGCGATCGCGCCAGTCTGCGACCGCATCGGCCAAAGCTGCGGCTTCGCTGTCGGCGGCCCCGGCGGCGCGAAAGAGGCCGGCCAACAACGGCGGCGGGGCTTCGTTCAAATCGACCTTGCCGCCTTCGTCGGCGATCGCGACCGCGATCGGAACACGGGCGAACGTAAACGCACGCGACCGGCCGTCGAAGCACGCCCCGGCGCCCGGCCCGGCGATCAGCGTCGCAATCCCGAGATGGATCCCGGCCTCGGCCAGGTGCCGCGCTTGGATACGGTCGACCACGTTGCGGGCGAGGTCGGTCTCCTGGCGCGAGATCGCGGCCAGACCGATCGCCAAGGCCGATGCTAGCGCGGCGATCCACAGCACCGCGATCAGCGCGATGCCGCGTTCGCGCGCCCTGGGCGGCCGGCTCCGCATCAGCGTACCTCGCGATCGAGCGCGGGCTGGACGATCAAGGCCGGCCACGGCCGTTGGCCGGCCCGGCGCTCGAACGCGATCCGCACCAGGCTCGGCAACGCCGGCTGCTGGCGCCAGTCGGCGTGCCAGCGGCGGTCGCGGTCCTGTGCCTTCTGCCCGAAATAGTCGATCTGCACGCCGACGAGCCCGGCCAGAAGCACGCGACGGGCGGTCGCGTCCCGGGCGCCCCACGGCGCCTCGCCGAGGACGAGGTCGATCCCGCCGCCCCGGCGTTCGGCCGCGAACTCGAGCGCGCGCACGCCGGGCCGGTCGAGGCCCGGGGGCAGGACAGCCGCGAATCGCACGCGATCGGGGTCGCCCTCGAACGCCAGCGTCGAGCGCTCAGAGTCCGCGATCAAGGGCTGGGCCTCGGCCAAACGCTGGCGGATGAACGTCGCCATCAACCGCAAGTCCTCGAGGTCGGCCTGGTGCGCGTCGGCACGGGTCAAGCCGAACGCACCGAGCCTAAGACCGGCGGCGCCGGCGGTCGCGACCAGCGCGAGAATGCTGAGCGCGATCAGGAGCTCGAGCAAGGTAAAGCCGCCGGTGCGGCCGCGGACGCTAGCGCGCACGGGCGGTCTCACGCGGGCGGATACGGAGCGTCGCGAGCGTGACCAGCGGGGTCGACTCGCCGGCGCGCGTCACCGTCACCTCGATCGCAACCGCTGTGAACGGCGTGGCCGCCAGTTTTTGCGCAAGGTCGGGTTCGGGCGCGATCGTACGCCGGATGCGAAAGCGGTTGTCGAATACCGCGTCGGCGGTGCCCGTCGCGAGGTCTTCGACCGTCGCCCGCGCGAGCTCGGACTCGGCCAGGAGCACCGCGACCATGCGATCTTCGCTGGCCGCGAGGCTGCGCGTGCCCTGGCCGATCAGCCCATAGAGCGCCGCCAAGGTCGAGGCGACGATCGCAAAGGCAACGATCGCCTCGAGCAGGGTGAAGCCCGCGGCCGGGGCCGCCGGCCGAAACTTACGGTGCGACACGGATGCGTCCGGTCAACGCCTCGACTTCGATCGTGCGCCGATCCTGGCCGCGGACGAGCGCAACGACGGTGCCGTTGGCGCTGCCGTCGGCGAGAAAGCGGAGCGGGCGGTCTTCGGCCGCGACGACGGTGTCGCGCGGGCGCCGGATTGCGCGGGCACGGCCGGCGAAGCGCACCGTGCCGCTCGCGGCATCGACGGTTACCTCGACGTCGCGATTCTCGGCGATCGCCACGTTGCGCGCTTCGTGGAAGGCGGCGGCGAGCGCGCGCGTCGCGCTCGTGAGCGTTGCGCCGCTCAACCCGATGGTCGGCGCGACTACGAGCGCCAAGGCCGCGGCGATCGCGATGACCAGAAGCAGCTCGAACAGCGTGAACCCGGACGCGGGCACGGGCGTCAACGCCAGTTGCCGATATCCCGGTTTTCGCCGTCGCCGCCCTCGCGGCCGTCGGCGCCGAGCGAGTAGAGGTCGAAGTCGCGGCCGTGTTGGCTCGGGACGCGATAGAGGTAGGCGCGATCCCACGGATCGAGCGGAACTTTCCCGCCCTTGAGGTAGGGGCCGCTCCACCGCGGCGCGTTGTCGGGCCGCTTCACCAATACCTCGAGCCCTTCCGACTGGGTCGGCAAGCGCCGCATGTCGAGGCGAAAGAGATCGATCGCGGCGTCGAAATTCTGGATCTGAAGCGCGGCGGTGTCGGACTTGCCGCGCCCGAGGAACGGGAAAATCTGGGTCCCAACCACGCCGACCAGAAGGCCCAAAATCACGAGCACGACCAGGAGCTCGAGCAACGTATAGCCGTCGTCCGATCGAGAACGGCGGCGGCGGGGACGGTCAAACCGCGAGCGCATTGAGCCCGACGATAGCCGAGAAGATCGAAACCACAAGCATGGCGACGATCGCGCCGAGGACCAGGACCAACGCGGGCTCGAGCAACGCGGTCATTCGCTTCAAGGCGCGCGCGACATCCTGGCGGTAAAGGTCGGCGACCTGCTCCATGACGACGTCGATACGGCCGGTCTCGTCGGCGATACTGGCGAGTTCGACGAGCCGGATCGGCAGCAGCGGCTCGGCGCGGACCGCGGCCGCGAAACTCGCGCCTTCGCGCACGCGGGCGGCGACCGCGCCGAATGCGGCGGCCAACGCCCGGTTCTTCACGGCTTCGGTCGCGAGCGGTAGCGCCGTTGCGAGCGGCGTGCCGCCGCCCACCAGGAGCGCCAACCCGCGCGCGAAGCGCTCGACCTCGAAGCGAAGCGCGAGCGGCCCGAACAGCGGGGCTCTAAGCCAGGCGCGATGGACGCGGGCGGCAAACCCGGGCTCCTCGAGTGCAGCGGCGAACGCGACCGCTGCCGCGACCAACGCCGCGATCAGGAGCCAACCGTACTCGCGTACCAGCCCGGCAGCCCCCATTACCAGCCGGGTTTCGAGCGGAAGCGGGCGCCCCGACTCGCGGAACAGAAGCTCGAACTCGGGCACGACAAAGACCAATAGGAGCCCGACCGACGCAGCCGCCGCGGCGAGCACGATCAAGGGATAGGTCAAAGCCGAGCGCACGCTCTCTTTGACTTCCTCCGCTCGGCTCGCATAGGCGGCGTACTGCTCGAGCACCCGGGGAAGCGCGCCCCCCGCCTCGCCGGCCCGCGCCAACGCGACAATCAGGGTCGGGATCGCCGCGCCTTCGGCTTCGAGCGCGGCCGAAAATGTCTGCCCGCGCCGCAGCCGCTCGGAGAGACGGATCGCGAGGGATTTCACGGCCGGCGTCGCCGCCGCGGCCGCGATGACGCCGAGAACGCGATCGAGCGCGAGACCGGCGTTGAGCAGCGCCGCCGCCTCGGCCGCGAACGCGGCGAGATCGCGGGGCGCGATCGCG
>CAMDOQ010000095.1 GCA_945903685.1 Rhizobium sp. Q54 | reverse complement strand
CCAACAAGTGCTCGACGGTCGCGACGCGGGTGCCGGCAGCGTTAGCGAGTGTGGTCGAAAGGTTCGTGTCGACCACGTTAGACGCCACGGCCGCGACCGTCGCGACACGGGAATCGATGTCGGTCCGCACGAATACGATGCCGGTATCGGGCGGTGCGGCGCGCACCGTTAAAGTCGCCGGCGTGCCGGAATGGAGGCCGATGCCCTGACACGAGACGGCGCGGTCGAGGGTCGTCTGATGCGGTTTCACAATTTCACTCTCTACGGAGCGGCCGGCACCGTTGGACCCCGCACCTGACCCGCGCTTCGCATGGCACGAAGCGCGGTCAGCGGGTAAGGCGATCATCCGGTCTTACAAACAGGCCCGACGACGCTCAAGTCACGCTTTATTACAAAGTCTTTCGCGTCGTTTCGTACCGTCAGTTGGCTTGTCGCCGGAGGAACGCCGGGATCTCGAGAAGATCCTCGTCGACCTTGGGCGCCCGGAGCTCGAGCGATTCGGGCTTGGCTACGGCCCGCACCTCGGGCGCCTTGACGCTCGGGGCGGGGGCCGGAACCGGGGCGGCGGGGACCGGAACCGAGGCAGCTGGCGCCGGAACCGCGACCGGAGCCGGCGTCGAGGCCGGAGTGACCTCGGGCTTGGTTCCGAACCGCGGTTCGGACCGCGGCAACGCCGGTGCCGGGGCCTGGGCCGCTGCTTTCTTGCCCTCGGCTTCCTGGCTGCGACGGCCGGTGACCCGGTCGAACAAGCTCCACCCGCGGCTCGGCTTCTTGCCGGCGTTTTGCACCGCCGCTTCGGCGAACGGATCCGGCCGGCGGGCCGTTTCGCGCGCGATCGCGAGTTTAGGCGCCGGCGGGATGAACGGCCGATCCGGCGCGGGAGCGGCCGACGCCGGTGCCGGCGCGGCAGCGGCCGGGACCTGCTCCGAGTTCATCTGCATCGGATGGCTCGAAGTCGCCGGCTGCAGCGCGCTCGAGTTGGCTTCGGCGGTCGCAGCAGGAGCCGTGGACGGCACCGGCGGAGCGACGGGAGCCGGGGCTTGCGCCGGTGCCACGGCCTCGACCGCCGGCGTCGGCGCAGCGGCCGGACGGGCGATCCCCAACGCGCCTTCGCTCCTAACGGCTGTCGGCGGCGGCGCGGCATCGCGGGGCGCCGACTTACTGTCCGACTTGCCGCCTGCGACCGCTCGCAGCGACGGGGTACCGGGCTCGACCTTGCGCGGCTCGACTTCGGCGCCGATGCCGGTCGCGACGATCGAGACCCGCATGACACCTTCGAGCGATGGATCGAACGTCGACCCGAAGATGATGTTGGCATTGGGATCGACTTCCTCGCGTACACGGTTCGCGGCTTCGTCGACCTCGAACAGCGTCATGTCCGGGCCACCGGTGATGTTGATCAACACCCCGCGCGCGCCCTTCATCGACACGTCGTCGAGCAACGGATTGGAGATTGCGGCGTCGGAAGCCTGGATCGCACGCTTTTCGCCCTCGGCTTCGCCGGTACCCATCATCGCCTTGCCCATCTCCATCATCACGGTGCGGATATCGGCAAAGTCGAGGTTGATGAGGCCGGGCATCACCATAAGGTCGGTGACGCCGCGCACGCCCGAATAGAGGACGTTGTCGGCCATCTTGAAAGCATCGGCGAACGTGGTTTTTTCGGTCGCGATCCGGAACAGGTTCTGGTTCGGGATGATGATCAGCGTATCGACGTAACGCTGTAGTTCCTGGATCCCCGCCTCGCCGATCGCCATGCGGTGCGCGCCTTCGAAATGGAACGGCTTGGTCACGACGCCGACCGTGAGCGAGCCGCACTCGCGCGCGATCTGGGCGATGACCGGTCCGGCGCCGGTACCGGTACCGCCGCCCATGCCGCCGGTGATGAACACCATGTGGCTGCCCTGGAGGTGCTCGCGAATCTCCTCGATCGCTTCTTCGGCTGCGGCGCGGCCGATGTCAGGCCGCGAACCGGCGCCGAGGCCCTGGGTGAGCTGGGTGCCGAGCTGGATCCGCTGTTCTGCCAGCGACTGCGCCAGCGACTGTGCGTCGGTGTTGCAGACCACGAAATCGACGCCCTCGAGCTTGGCGTTGATCATGTTGTTGACGGCATTACCGCCGGCACCGCCGACGCCGACGACGGTAATCCGTGGTTTCAGTTCGGTAACGGTAGGTAAGCTTAGGTTGATTGCCATGAGACACCTTCCAATTTCGCTCGTCGGTCATCGTTGACCACGGACTCTCCTCGATTCTTCCTCAGGTGCGACGGATCGTTCATGTGCCCGTCGCTGTCCTAGAAATTCGTGCGCAGCCAGCGCCCGACGCGGCCGAGTCGGCCGTTTGCCGCGGCTTCGGCCGGCAGCGCCATCGCTTCACCTGGCGTGCGCGCAACGTAGGTGAGAACGCCGGCGCAGGCGGCAAACGCCGGCCCGGCGGTGGCATCGGCCAATCCGCTCACGCCGATCGGCCGGCCCATCCGCACTTGTTTGTTGAGGATAAGGCCGGCGAACTCGCGCATGCCTTGGAGCTGGCTGGCGCCGCCGACCAAAACGACGCGGCGGCCGGCGGTACGCGCCGCGCCTGACGCTTCGAGCTTGTCGCGAACGTATTCGAGGGTTTCCTCGACCCGCGGTTGAATGATCCCCGTCAGGGCCGAACGCGGTATTTGCGCCGCACCGTCGTCTTCACCGACCTGCGGAATCTCCATCACATCGCGATCGTCGGTCGCGCTCGGCAGCGCGCTGCCGTAGAGCGTCTTCATCCGTTCTGCGTGGTTGAGCGGTGTACCGAGTCCGCGTGCGATGTCCTGGGTGATGTGGTGGCCGCCGACCGGGACGCTGTCGGCGAAAACGAGCTGGCCGCCGCCGAAGACCCCGATCGAGGTGGTACCACCGCCCATGTCGAGCAGGACGACGCCGAGATCGAGCTCGTCCTGGACCAGGCTGGCGAGGCCGGCGGCATAGGGGGCTACCACTTGCCGCTCGATCGCGAGATCGCCGCGGCCGACGCAGGCGGTCAGGTTACGCACTACGCCGGTGGTTGCCGTGACAATGTGCAGGTTGACGCCGAGCCGCGTCGCATACATCCCGCGCGGATCGCGAATGCCGTGATTGTCGTCGACGCTGAAATGGATCGGCACGGCGTGGACCACTTCGCGTTCGCCCGGCTCGATATGGGCGCGCGCTTCGGCCAGGCCGCGATTGACGTCGTAATCGGCGATTTGCCGGCCGGTGACTCCAATCTCTATCCCGACCGTGTGCGAGGCGATGTGGCCTCCGGCCGAAGTGACGATCACGCTATCAACGGTCTGGCCAGCGAGGTGCTCGGCGCCGTCGACTGCGGCACGAATCGCCTGCTCGGCTGCATCCATGTCGACGACCGCGCCGGCGCGTACGCCCTTCGATTCGTGATGGCCGATGCCGATCACCCGGATCGCGCCACGGCCGTCGATGCGCGCGATGAAGCACGACACCTTGCTCGACCCGACGTCGAGCGCCGCGACCACACCGTTACGTCCCAAAGCCATACCCCCAACTCCCCCTAGACCGCCCGCTACGCCTTCACGTGTCTTTGCCTTTTTCGTTCCGCGCGCTCGCCGGCTCGAGCAGCTGCACAATCAAACGGTCCGACATGCGCAAATCGATCGCCTTGAGCTTGCGATCGAGGATGCCGTGATCGCGCTCGAGCGCCGCCAGCCGCATGATCGCCTGCGCCGGCGCTTCCGCCGGCAGCCGGACATCGAGGCCCGAATCGAAGCGCAGGTTCCACCGCCGTTCACTCACCCAGGTTGCGGCGCGCATGCGGCGGAACAGCTCCGGCTGCGCCGACACTAGCGCCACCAGCGCCGCGGCTTCCTGGGCCGCTCCCGCGCCGACCACCAGCGGCAAATCGCGGTAGCGGCCGAGGTGGTCGGCCGTAATGACGGTGCCATCACGATCGATCAGTTTCATTTCGCGGCCGCTCTGCCATAGGGCGAAGGGCGTCCGCTCCTCGATTTCGACCGCGATCGCGTTCGGTAGCCGCCGCTGGATGCGCGCTTCCTTGACCCAACCGAGCTCCAGCAGCCGGGTGCGCGCGGCCGCCGGATCGAAGGCAAAGATCGGCAAGCCCGGGGTTGCGGCGAGCGCGACGCGGACCGCGTCGGGATCGACCTGGGCGATCCCTCTGACTTTGACTTCGGCGATCACCAAGCCGCCGCGCGTCATGGCCGTGTGAAGCGCTGTGCCGACCTCGGCCAACGCCGCCGCAACGGTTCGGTTGACCGTACCGCTGTACCAGAGGTAAGCGCCGCCGCCGGTGATCGCGGCAACGAGCGCCAGCCCGCCGACCAGGGCACCGATGATGCGCCGTTGCGTCCGGCTGCGGCCGGCGCGGCGCGGCGAGGGCGCGGCGGCGGTGCCGCGTCGAAAGAGCGTTGTCAGCGATCGCATGACGCATCCTCGATCAGCCATTGGACCAGTTCGACGAACTCGATGCCGCGGTGGGCGGCGATCTCCGGCACCAGCGAGAGCGGGGTCATGCCCGGCTGGGTGTTGATTTCGAGCAGATAGAACGTGCCGGGCTCACCCCGGGTATCGTCGTAGCGGAGGTCGGCGCGGGTGACGCCGCGGCAACCCAGCGCGCGATGCGCCGTGCGCGCGATCGCGAGCGCCTCGCCATAGGAACTCGGGTGAATTTCGGCCGGCATCACGTGGAGCGCGCGGCCACCGGTGTACTTGGCTTCGTAGTCGTAGAACCGGCCCTTTGGCTTGATCTCGATCGCTCCCAACGGGTCATCCCCCATGACCGCGACCTGGATTTCGCGACCGGGAATGTAGCGTTCGACGAGGGCCTGGTTGGAGAAGTGCCAAACATCGATATCGTCGGGATCGACGTTGTCGCCGTTCAAGACGATGTGGACACCGACGCTCGAGCCTTCGTTCGGCGGCTTGACGACATAGGGCCGCGGCAGAACGTCGCCGTCGCTGAACTCGGCGCGCGACACCAGCCGCCCCTCCGGACAGCGGAGCCCGGCACCGGCGAACGCCTGCTTGGCAGCGGGCTTGTTCATAGCGAGCGCCGACGCCAGGACGCCGGAATGCGTGTAGGGAATACCGAGCAGTTCGAGAACGCCCTGGATACAACCGTCCTCGCCGAAACGCCCATGAAGCGCGTTGAACGCGACATCGGGTTTGAGGTCGGCGAGGATCGAAGCGACGTCGCGGCCGACATCGACCGGAATGACGGTGCAATCGAGCGCGCGCGCGGCGTCGACCACCGCCTGCCCGCTCACCAGCGAGACCTCGCGTTCGGACGACCACCCGCCCATCAGAACCGCTACCCGCTTGGTCATGACGCCGCCTCGGTCGCACGCAGCGGCGCGCCGAAGCGTCCGATGCGGACGATCTCCCATTCGAGCGCGATGCCGGTCGTTTGTGCGACGCGGCGGCGCACTTCCTCGCCCAGGGCTTCGAGGTCGGCCGCGGTGGCGCCGCCTTCGTTGATCAGGAAGTTGCAGTGTTTGTCCGATACGACCGCAGCGCCGTAGCGGAGCCCACGGCACCCGGCGCGATCGATCAGCTCCCACGCCTTGGCCCCGGGCGGGTTCTTGAAGGTCGACCCACCCGTGTGGGTACGAAGCGGTTGGCTCGCCTCGCGCTCGGACCGGATCGCGTCGATCCGCGCCGCGATCGCCGCCGGATCGCCGCCGGCGCCGCATAACCGCGCGCCGGTGAAAATCCAATCGGCCGCAACCGCGGTGCGGCGATACCCGAATCCCATCGCCGCCGCCACCACGGTGTGACGTTCGCCGTGGCGATCGATCGCATCGGCGTCGATCAGAATGTCTTTGATTTCGGCACCGTAGCAGCCGGCGTTCATACGGAGCGCGCCGCCGATCGTACCGGGGACGCCGCTCAGAAACTCGAAACCGGCGATGCCAGCCTCGGCGGCAGTGCGTGCAACGTTGAGGTCGAGCGCCGCGGCGCCGACCGCGACCGTTGCCGTTGTCCGGTCCGGTACGATCGACGCGAAGCCGGCGCCCAACCGGATCACGACGCCGTCGATGCCGCCGTCGCGGACCAACAGATTAGAACCGACCCCGATCGCGGTCACCGGCACCTCCGCCGGGGTCGCGGCCAGAAACGCAGCCAAGTCCTCGGCGTCGGCCGGCCGGAACACGACCTCGGCCGGACCGCCGACGCGGAACCAGGTGATCCGGTCGAGCGCGGCGTTCGCCGTCAAACGCCCGCGTACCGGCGGTAGGCGCTCGATCAGGTCGGGGGTGCGCTTTGCCGCCATCATCGCGCCGCCCTCACCCGGGCCGCAGCCGCGCCGCTCTCGGGTTCCTTGAGGAATTCGAGTTCGCCCGGCAACGCCTGCGCCCAATTGGTAATGCTACCCGCGCCCAAGCAGACGACGACGTCGCCGGGCTGCGCGTGCTCGCGCACGGTCGCCGCGAGGTGCTGGGGCGAGGCTAACGCCACCACCTGGCGATGGCCGTGCTGGCGCAATCCGTCGACCAGCGCGTCGCGATCGATTCCGGCGATCGGCCCCTCGCCGGCTGGATAGACATCGGCGACCAGCACGACGTCGGCGTCGTTGAAGCAGGTGCAGAACTCCTTGAAAAGGTCGCGCAGCCGGGTGAAACGATGCGGCTGCACCACCGCGACGACGCGCCCGCTATAGGCAGTGCGCGCCGCGGCGAGCACCGCCGCGATCTCGACCGGGTGGTGGCCGTAGTCGTCGATCACGGTAACACCGGCACCGATCCCGGTCCGCGTGAAGCGGCGCTTGACGCCCTTGAACTCAGCGAAGGCACGCCGGATCATGGCCTCGTCGATTCCCATCTCGGTCGCGACCGCGACTGCGGCCAACGCGTTTTGGACGTTGTGGAGTCCTTGCAGCGGCAGCTGCAGCCCGGCGAACACGCGGCTCTCACTGCGGGCGCGGTCGGTAAGCTGAACGTCGAACACGGCGCCCTCGGGCGAGAGCTTGACGTTGAGGCCGCGGACGTCGGCCTGCGGCGCGAACCCGTATGCGACCAGGCGGCGATCCGAGATGCGGCCAATCATCGCCTGCACCTCGGGGTGGTCGACGCAGAGCGCAGCGAAACCGTAGAAGGGGATGTTTTCGACGAAGGTGCGGAACGCCTCCCGCTCGGCGTCGAAGTTGCCGTAATAATCGAGGTGTTCGGGGTCGTGGTTGGTGACGATCGCGATCGTCGCCGGCAGCTTGACGAAGGTGCCGTCCGACTCGTCGGCCTCGACCACCATCCAATCGCCGGCGCCGAGTCGGGCATTGGTACCATACGCGTTGATGATGCCGCCGTTGATGACGGTGGGATCGAACCGTGCCGCCTCGAGCACCGCGCTCACGAGCGACGTGGTGGTGGTCTTACCGTGGGTCCCGGCGACCGCGATCGACCACTTGAGCCGCATCAGCTCGGCCAGCATTTCGGCGCGGCGGACGACCGGGATCAGGCGGGTGCGCGCGGCGCGCACTTCGGGGTTGTCGGCCTTGACCGCCGATGACACCACCACGACTTTAACGTCGCCGAGATTGTCGGGCTTGTGGCCTTTGAGGACGGCGATGCCGAGCTTGCGCAAGCGTTCGACGTTGGCGTTCTCGATCAAGTCCGAGCCTTGGACCTGGTAACCCAAATTGTGCATGACCTCGGCGATGCCGCTCATTCCGATGCCGCCGATACCGACGAAATGGATCGCGCCGATGTCCAAGGGGAGCTGTCTCATGCGGCTTGCTCCGCGCCGCGGCATCGCGCGCCGGCGGCGGCTGCCGGCGCCAGCCGGTCGACCAGATCGGCAAGACGGGTCTCGGCGTCGACGACGCCAGCGTTGCGTGCGCGCTCGGCCATCGTCACCAGCCGGGCCGGATCGGCGAGCAGGTCAGCGAGCGCGGCGGACAGCACCGCCGGCGTCAACGTCGCCTGCGCCATCGCGATCGCGCCGCCAGCGCGGACGAGACCGTGGGCATTGGCGGTTTGGTGGTCGTCGGCCGCGTGCGGCAGCGGCACCAGGATCGCTGGCCGGCCCGCGCACGCGAGCTCGCTCACCGAGGAGGCGCCGGCGCGTGCGATCACGAGATGCGCTTCGCCGAGCCGTCGCGGCAGGTCGGTGAAAAAGGTCGCCAGATCGGCGGCAACCCCGGCTTCATGATATTGCGCACGGACCGCTGCCATGTCCTCCGGCCGGCACTGCTGGGTGACGGTGAGCCGACGCCGCGTCGCAACCGGAAGCGCCGCCAGCGCCGCCGGTACGACCAGTGAAAAAACCTGGGCACCCTGACTGCCGCCGATGACGAGCAGCCGAAATGGCACGTGCGCGTCGAGGTGGGGATAGGGGGCGCTGCGAAGCTGCTTAACGGCGGCGCGCACCGGGTTGCCGGTCTGGGTCGCTTTTTGCGCGGCGTAGCGCGGAACGCCGCGGGTCTCGGGCTGTGCCAGCGCGACCGCACTGACCCAGCGCGCGAGCACGCGGTTGACGCGCCCAAGTACGGCATTTTGCTCGTGAATGGCACTCGGCAACCGGCGCCGAACCGCGGCCAGCATGGTCGGCATAGACGGATAGCCGCCGAACCCGACCACCACGGCGGGCTCGAGCCGCCGCAGCAGCCGGCTGGCCTCGGCGGCGCCGAGCGCGGTCTCGAACGCCGCCCGTGCGAAACCGCGTATGCCGCGACCGGCGGGCGTCGCCGAGCGCACGGCGTAGGTTTCGACTCCCTGCCAGAACGCGGCATGGGTGGCGCCGAAGGCAACGCCGCGCTTGT
>CAMDOQ010000094.1 GCA_945903685.1 Rhizobium sp. Q54 | reverse complement strand
GCCGATCGCGCTGCTCGCGGACCGCCGCGAGCAGCGCGATCGCGAAAAACAGCGTGAACGCGGCGGCGGCGAGGAACACGCGCCAATCCGGATTGCCCTCGAGGCTCTCGAGGACGGCCGGAATGCCCATGGCCGCGGCTAGCACGATCAGCAGCCACCCTTGGACGTAAAGAACGGGTCGAAAGTCGGTCATGACCGCGCGCACTATAGCCCAGACGGCGACCGGCGGCGCCGGCATGGCTACAGTATCGACTTCGAATGCCTTGCTTTCCAAGGCCTTATATACGATTCTGCCGATCCATGATGAAAGAGAACAAGATCAGCGCGGTACCGCCGCGCGAGGCGACGGTCGATCGCATCTTCGCCGACGACCGCACCCCCTCCGACTTCACCTTCAGCGCCGAAACGGCCAAGGTGTTCGACGACATGGTGAGCCGCTCGGTGCCGTTCTACGACGAGCTCCAGCGCATGACCACCGAGATGGCACGCGATTTCGCGCAAGCGGGCACCGCGCTCTACGACCTCGGCTGCGCGACCGGCACCACGTTTGCGCTGCTCGATCCGGTGCTCGACCCCTCGATCGCCTTCGTCGGTGTCGACAACTCGGCCGAGATGCTGGCCAAAGCCAAGGAAAAGCTGGCGCCCGTCGCCAAGCGGCGAACGCTCGACCTCGAATGCGCCGACCTCAACGGGATGCGGCCGCTCCGCAACGCGTCGTTCGTGGTGATGATCCTGACGCTGCAGTTCGTTCGGCCGCTGCACCGCGAGCGGGTGGCGAAGAAGATCTATGACGGCATGAACGACCGCGGCGCGTTCATCCTGATCGAGAAGCTGACGGCGCAGGACTCCGGCATCAATCGCCTGTTCATCGACTACTACCATCAATTGAAGGGCCGCCAGGGCTACACCGATATGGAGATCGCGCAGAAACGCGAGGCGCTCGAGAATGTGCTGATCCCGTATCGCATCGAGGAGAATATCGATCTCCTGCGCAACGCCGGGTTCCGCTCGGTCGAAAGCTTCTTCCGCTGGTACAATTTCTGCGGAATCCTCGCGACCAAGTAATGACGGCGCCCGCGTCTCCGGCCGCGACCGGCTTCCTGGTCCGGATCGGCAACTGGTTCTTCACCTATCGCAACTACGCGTTCCCGCTTGTGCTGGCGCTGGTGCTGGCCGGGCTCGACCCGGTTCCGCTCGCCGGCGATGGCACCGCCGACCGCTGGCTCGATAGCGCCGGGGTTGCGCTCTGCCTTTTCGGCTCCGCCTTCCGTTTCTGGGTGATCGGCCTCGCCTACATCAAGCGCGGTGGCCTCAACAAACAAGTCTACGCGGCGGCGTTGGTCACGAGCGGTATGTTCGGCGTCTGCCGCAACCCGCTCTACCTCGGCAACGCGCTGGTGCTGATCGGCCTGTTTCTGATCCACAACAACCCGTGGGCCTACGCGATCGGCGCTGCATTCTTCGGCCTCGCCTATGCCGGCATCATCGCCGCCGAAGAGCGCTACCTCGCCGACAAATTCGGCGAGGAGTACGCGAACTACTGCGCAGCGGTACCGAGGCTCCTGCCCCGGTTCTCGCGCTACGCCGCCGCCGCCGCGGGCATGGATTTCGACTGGCGCCGCGCGGTGCTGAAAGACCATGGCAGCGTCTACGCCTGGGTCGTGACAGCCGCGGCGATCGAGCTCCTCGAGCATGTCGGCCGCCCCGACCCGGCGTTTGCGCCGGGCGGGTGGTGGAGCGAAGTCGCCGTCATCGCCACCGCGACGCTGGTCCTGCTCGCGATCCGCCTTCTCAAGAAAAGCAGACTCCTCGTCGCCCGCTCGTAAGCTGCGCAGCCGCGCTGGAACCGCACCGGCCGCCTAGGCTACAGTCGGGCGCGCCGCCGGCTACCGGCGGTAGGGAGGGTATTCATGGGTCAAATCGAAACCGCGGCGGCGCGCGCCAACCGGCCGCCCGCGATCCGCTACCGGCCGCGCCGGGTCGGCCACCTCAACCTGTGGGTCACCAACTGGCGGGCCAGCATCGATTTCTACCGCACCGTATGCGGCTTCACCGAGAATGGGCGCGAGTCGAAGCTCGGCGCCGGGTTCCTCTCGAACGGCAACACCCACCATGACCTCGGCATCGTCAACGTTCAGAGCGGCGCGACCAAGATCGCGCGCGCCGGGCACCTGAAGCTCCTGCCCGACGACTACGGCAAGGTCTCCGGGCTCAACCATTTCGGCTGGGAGATGGACACCGAGGCCGACCTCGTCGCCGCCGTCGAGCGCGCCCGTGCCGCCGACTTCACGATCCACCGCTACACCGACCAGGGCAACAGCTACTCGACCTACGTGTTCGACCAGGACGGCGTCGTCCATCAGTTCTATGTCGACAAGCAAAAGGACTGGCGCGCGCTCTACAAGGGCTTCGAGCTCGACTTCCATTCGAACCCGCCGTGGGAGCCCGGCAAGAAGCCGCCTTCGACGGCGCGCAACTATTGGGTCGACCCGCCGATCTCGCGCAACGAGCATGCGCCGCTCCACCCGATTCGCGTCACGCACGCGGTGCTCTTGAGCAACGACATCGAACGGACCAAGGACTTCTATACCGAGGTCGCCGGGCTCGCCGTGGCTTACGCCGCGCCCGACGGCTCGGTCTATTACCTCGCCGGCTCCGCGGCGGTGGCCGACGTCGTCCTCTTCAAGGCCGGCCCGGGGCGCCCAGCGGGGATGCACCATGGGGCGTTCGAGTGCTCGGCCGATGAGGACATGGCGCTCGCCGAGGCCGACCTCGCGCGGCGCGCCATCCCGGTCGCCGCCAGCGTCGACAGCGCCAACAAACGAAGTGTGTTCGTGCGCGATCCGGACGGCATGTTGCTCGAGTTCTATGTGCGCCGCTCGACCAAGCGCGACGGCTTCAAGGACGACGGCAGCGAACAAGCGCTGCTCGCCGCCTGAGCGACGCCCTTCCCGAATAGGACACCGACCCATGGCAACTGAATTCGCGAACGTTATCTCGGCCGATTCGCACGTGATGGAGCCGACCGACATCTATTGGAAAGTGCTGGGATCGAAGTACGGCGACCGCACGCCGCGCGACATCGACCAGCATTTGGGCGTCAAGGGCAACTTCTTCTTCACCGGCAAGCAGGTGCTGACGCGCGGCGAAGGCGACAAGACCCAGGCCGAGCAAGGTTTGCGCCCGGCCGGCTTCATGCCCGAGAAGCGGGTCGAGTTTCAGGAGCGGGCCGCCGTCACCGCCGAGGTGCTCTACGCGACCGGATTCCTGATCATGATGCAGTCGCAAGACACCGAGGTGCTACAAGCCTCGGCCCAGGTCTTCAACGACTGGCTCGCCGATTTCTGCGCCTATGACAAGAAGCGACTCCTGGGCGTCGGCATGATCCCGACCCACGATCCGGTGTGGGCGGCGCGCGAACTCGAGCGGATCGTGAAGCGCGGCCTGATCGGCGCCTGCATCAACCTGCAGGGACCGGAGGGCGGAGCGCCCTACCGCGACCGGTCCTACGATCCGCTGTGGTCGAAGGCCGAGGAGCTCGACATTCCGCTGACGCTCCACTCGATCACCGGCCGCGTGCCCGACCCGTATCACGTCTATTCTCAACGCGAGCGCGAAGAAGTGGTCGGCAACCTGATGGCGCTTGGCTTCGAGATTCAGGCGGCGCTCGCGAACGACTTCATTTTCGGCACCATCCTCGACCGCTTCCCCAGGCTCCGTTTGATCTGCAGCGAGTTTGAGATCGCGTGGATCCCGCGTTTTCTCTGGTTCATCGATCAGGTGCTGATCACGCGTGCCTCGCGGATCTCGCTGCCGCCACTCAAGATGAAGCCTTCGGACTACATGAAGACCCGGATCTGGCACGGGATGATCGACGATCCGTTTGCGGCCCAGGTGATCCGTCCGGTCGGACCCGATCGCATCCTGTGGGGCTCGGATTTCCCGCACGTCCGCTCGATCGGGCTCGAGACCCAGACCCGGCTTAAGTCGCTATTCGCCGATCTCGCCCGGCCCGAACAGGAGCGGATCGTCGGCGGCAACGTCGCCAAGCTCTACCGCCTGAACTGACCACCACATCCGACCCCGACGAGCACGGGCGTTAATTCGATCGCGACCAGCGCAAGAATCGGGTCGCCTCGACCCGCGGGAACGGCTCTAGTCCCCGCTATGTTCTGCAAGAAACACCCGCGCTACCGCGCGATCCGGAAGCCGGCGGTCGATTGCCGCCCGTGCTGGGCCGCGTACCGCGCGCGGGCCGCAGCGCCGGCTAACGCACTAACTCGGCAACGATCGGATAAACCGTCGCGGCGAGTGCGAGCGCCATCCCATAGTTGAAGACGCGGACCCAGCGCGGGTCGGTCAGGACCCGCCGGAGTACGGTGCCGAACAGCGCCCACACGCTTACGCACGGCAGGTTGACGATTCCGAACGCGAGCGCGACCACCGCGATGTTGACGAGGTAGTCGTCCTTGGGCGCGTAGGCGCCGATCGCGCCGATTGCGATCAAGACGCCTTTGGGATTGACCCATTGGAACGCGGCGGCACCGAGGAACGAAAGCGGCCGGGCGCGCGGGTTGTCGCCGCCTTGGAGCGGGCCGGCGGTTGCGATTTTCCAACTCAAGTACAAGAGATAGGCAGCACCAACGATCTGGAGCACGGTGTAGGCGAGCGGGTGCGCGGTCAGCACTGCGCCGATACCGAGTCCGATGCAGTAGACCAGGAACGCATGGCCCAGGGTGACGCCCAGGATATGCGGCACCGTGCGCGCAAATCCGAAGTTTACGCCCGACGCCAACAGCATCATGTTGTTGGGCCCGGGCGTGATCGAGGTCACGAACGAGAACACCGCCAGGGCGAGCATAAGATCGGTCGACATGCCGAACCACGCAAGTATCTAGGTCCAAGATCGAAGCCGGTAGAGAATGCGAGGTTGCGCGTAGCGGGAGAGGGATTTGAACCCCCGACCAAAGGATTATGATTCCTCTGCTCTACCACTGAGCTATCCCGCCGTTACGCAACATGAGACCGGCGCGTCGCGCGGCGGGTCGGGTCTTAAGCCGCTGATCTCGGCGAGTCAAGACGAGCGGCGTCGGCGTCCGGGCGGGCGATCCAACCGCCGCCAACGACGCGATCGTCATCGTAAAAGACGCAGCCCTGGCCCGGTGCGACCGCGGTCTCGTTCGCCGCGAACGCGACGTGGGCGTCGGTGCCCTCCGCGCGAATCGTCGCCGCGACCGGCGTCCGGCTCGAACGTACCTTGACGCTTGCGGCCAACCCTGAGCCCGCCGCTTGACGCGCCGCGCCCGGTGCCAGCCAGTTGACGCCGCGGACGCGGATCGCCCCGACCCCGAGCGCTGCCTTCGGTCCGACCACGACCCTACGGCGCCCGGCGTCGATCGCGAGCACATAAAGCGGCTCGGGCGCGGCGAGGTTGAGCCCGCGCCGCTGCCCGACCGTAAAGTTGGCGATGCCGTCGTGATGACCGACGACCCGGCCCGACCGATCGACGATCTCGCCCGGTGCGGTCGCATCGGGCTGGAGCTTGGCGACGACGTCGCTATAGCGCCCGTCCGGAACGAAACAGATGTCCTGGCTGTCGGGCTTGGTCGCAACCGGCAACGCAAAGCGCTGGGCAAGCGCGCGGGTCGCGTCCTTGGCGAGATCGCCCAGCGGAAAGCGCACGTAGTCGAGCTGCGTGCGTGTGGTCGCGAACAGGAAGTAGCTCTGGTCGCGGACCGGATCGCGGGCGCGCCGGAGTTCGGTGCCCTCGGGCCCCTCAACCCGTCGCGCGTAGTGGCCGGTCGCGAGCGCGGCCGCCCCCAGGTCCTGGGCGATCGCCACCAGGTCGCGGAACTTGACGGTGCGGTTGCACTCGATGCACGGGATCGGCGTCTCGCCGGCGGCGTAGCTTGCGGCGAACGGCTCGATCACCTCGGTTCGGAAGCGGGTCTCGAAATCGAGCACGTAATGGGCGATACCGAGCCGGTCGGCGACGCGGCGCGCATCGTAAATATCCTGGCCGGCGCAGCACGATCCCGCGCGGGTGGCCGCGCCGTGGTCATAAAGCTGGAGCGTCACGCCGACCACGTCGTAGCCCTGCGCCTTGACGACCGCGGCGGTCACCGACGAGTCGACGCCGCCCGACATCGCGACGACGATCCGCGCGCCTGCCGGCACGGCGAGCGCCGGCGCAGGAATCTCGGCAAGTCCGGAAAAAGCGGCCATGGCGCGGCACTATACTGCCGCCAGCCGGGCGGGCAACCGTCGCGACTAAGCCGTGATCGGAACGCGCGGCGCCTGGGCAGCGCCCGAGACCATCTCGCCGGGGCGAACCGGGAACGGGCTCCGGACGTCGAAGCCGATGTCGCCGTGGTAGCCGGTGGCGGCGATGCCATGGCGATAAACTTGCGCGATCTCGCCTTGCATCGCTGCGACGAGGGCAGCGTGGGTGCGGACCATGAGGTCGAAGCGCTTGCCGCGCAACAGCCCGTCCAGCTGCATGGCGCCCAAGCGGCTCAGCCCGATCTCGACCACGAAACGGAGCGAGCGTTCCTGGCCGGCCTCGGCATCGGCATCCTCGCCCTGGTGGGTGTAAAGACGGATCGGAACGAACGCAGCGCCGTCGTGGAACGGAAACAGGAACGCGCGCCAGTCGACGCCCAGCCGTTCCTCGCCCAAGCGCCGCGCCGCCGCGAAATCGGTACCCAGTCGATCGAGCAGATCACGCCGGCCGATGCGTTCGAGCGTCCGTGCGGCGGGCTCGCCGACCCAGCCGCGTGCGTTGCCCTGGAGCGCCGACAGAAAGAACAGGAGCCCGGCGCTCAACTTGCTGTTGGCGGCGGGGAGGTTGGCTGCGAATTGGGACGCGAGCGCCTTATCCGACCCGCCGAGCGCGACCGCGATGTCGCGGACCGTCGCCCATTCCCCGCCGGACGCGAACGGCAGCGCCTCGGCGGCGACGTGAGCCGTGCTCGGCCGGCGCACGCTCGCTTCGAGTACGAGTGCCGCCCCGCGCGGAATTTGGTCGAGGCCGTCGGCCGCAATCAGGCCCGAGGGCGTTTCGATCAGCGCGTGCCCATCGCTGTTGTGGCCGACCACGAGCCCGGTGAAAAGAAGCGGCCGTGCCAAGGGAGCGGGTACCGGGATCGAGTCCGACGTCGAAGCCGGCGGGCTCGGGCGGGTGACCGCTATCGGCGGTGACGGCCCGGCTGAAGCTGCGGTTGCGGCTGTGAGCGCCGGTGTCTCCGCGGCGGCCTTGGGGAGAACAACCGTTCGTACCGTGAGCGCTACCGCAACACCGGGCGCGAGCGCGACCGGCTGGGCTGCGGCCTTGACCGCCGCCGGCAGCGCAACGACGTGACCGCCGACCGTCTTTCCGACCAGCGGATGCGCGGCGGGCGCCGTCGCGGGCGCTGTCACCTGCGTGCTGACCCGCGCCGCTAACGCGGTGCCGGGCGGCGGAATCTCGCGGATTGCGATCACGAACCGGCCGAGCGGCGAATCGATCAAGGCGCGGCCGTCGGTCGTGGCACCGACCACCGTCGCCGTGAGCTTGACGTTCTGCCACGGTGCCGCGCCACCGGAACCGGCGTTCGGCGGCGCGCTCGGGCTAGCGATCGGCCCGCCGCGCTGGGTGGGCGCCAGCGCCAGCGCCAGGCCGATGCGATGGTCGGACGAAAGCAGCGCACGGTCCGGCACCTGCTGGATCGCATCGCGCACGCGCGCGGCGACGATCCGCTCGCTCGCGAGCACATTGGTCACGACCGGCAACCCGGCTGGAATGAAGCCCGGCAGGACGCGAAGGGGTACGATCTCGTCGATCGCGAGCGCAACCAGGGTTCCGATCGGCGCCGGGAGTGGAACCGTTTCGGTCGCCGCGGGCGCGCCGCTCGGCCCCAGATAGGCTCCAGCGACGATCGACCCGGGCACCAGCAGCGGCAGCGCTTCGCGCTCGATCGGGTCGGCCGTAACCGACACGACCGCCAGCTCGAGCAGGGGCGGCGGGTGTTGCGGCTCGCCCCCGATGAGGACGACCTCGGCACGGATGGCTGCCGCCGCGGCGACGATGCGAAGCGTCACGCGCTCGCCCTCGGCGGGGGCGCGACCGGCCACCACCGCCAGCGCCGCTTCCTCGGTGCGAATGAGCGTGTGGCCCTCGGCATCACGGCCGGCGACGACGCCTTCGATGATGGCGCCGTCGTGGATGCCGACGACCGAAGCCGCGAGTGTGACCGCCGGGGTTTCGGCGGGCGTCGCGGCGCTCGGCGGCGCCGGCGCGCGTTCGCCAGCGGCGTAACGGTGTTGGGGCGCGTCGTGCGACGCGACCGGCCCCGGTCCGAGCGCCGTCGGTTTGTGCCCGAGCGATGAGGTGAGATCGGGCATCGCGGCGGCTTCAGGTCAGGGCGCGGACAAGCGCTGTGCGATCACGTCGACGTCGGCGGCGGCGTCGGCGGTCGGGTGGCGTTGCGGCAACGGCATTTGGTGACGGATCGCGTCCTTGACCTTGGCATCGGCGCGTACCACGCCGGCCAGCGGCGGCGAGAACTTCAAGAACGACTCGCAGACGCGGAGCAGCGTCTCGTAGGTCTTTTGGCCGGCCGGCTTGGCGGCGGCCGAATTGACGACGACGCGGATGTCGGCGCGCGGGCTGCGAAGATAGAGCGTCTTGATCAAGGCATAAGCATCGGTGAGCGAGGTCGGTTCGTCGTTCACGACCACCAGAATCGGTCCGCCCAGAGTCGCCAGCGTTTGAACGTTGGCCTCGACGCCGGCGGCGAGGTCGGCGATGACGGTGTCGTAGCCGCGGGCCAACTCGACCACGGCGTCGCGGAGATCGCGCAGCCG
>CAMDOQ010000093.1 GCA_945903685.1 Rhizobium sp. Q54 | reverse complement strand
CGGGATCGAACATGATCTGCACCGCGCGCGCGCGATCCTCGACGATGTCGACGCGGATGACGTCGCGCACTTCGGTCGAATCGGCGACCGCGCTGACTGGGCGCTTTTGGTTCTGCAAGATGTCGAACCGAACCTTGGCGGCGGCGGGGAGCAGGGCGCCGCGCCAATTGCGCGGCCGGAACGCACTGATCGGGGTGAGCGCCAGGATGTTGGAGCCGACCGGAATGATCGGGCCGTGCGCCGAGAGATTGTAAGCGGTGCTGCCCGAGGGGGTGGCGACCAGGACGCCGTCGCACACCAACTCCTCCATCCGTACGACCGCGTCGATCGAGACCCGGATCTTGGCCGCCTGCCGGGTTTCGCGAAGTAAAGAAACTTCGTTGATCGCCAGCGCGTTGATAATGCGACCGCTGACGGTGACGGCGCGCATGCGGAGCGGGTGCAGCGCGTGCTTTTCCGCGTGCGCGATGCGCGTGTCCAGGCTTTCTTCGTCGTAACGGTTCATCAGGAAGCCGACGGTGCCGCGGTTCATGCCGAAGATCGGGATGCCGCGGTTCATGTAGCGATGCAGCACGTGCAGCATGAATCCGTCGCCACCCAACGCGACGATCACGTCGGCTTTGTTCGGCGGGACGTTGTCGTAGCGCGCGGTGAGACGGCGCCACGCCTGGCGCGCGGACGGCGAGCGGTCGGCGACCAGCGCGATCCGTCGCTTGTTTTTCTTCATCGTTGCGGTCCCCCCGAACCCGTTACCGCGGCGAGTATAACCCGGCCGTCATGCCCCGCCAGCGCCGGCCTGGCCGGCGGGTTGCCGGGCCGCTACATCGCTGCGCATCGCGAACACGAGGAGGGGTGACCTACGCCTATGGGTGGCGTTTAAAGTTCGGGATCGTCACGCCTTCGATGGGAGGGTCTTAACCCCCGGTCACGCTCATGTGGCGCGGGACGGCCGGCGCGGTGCGGCGGCGGTCGATGACAAAGTCGTGGCCTTTAGGCTTGCGGCCGATCGCTTCGTCGATCGCGGCGTCGAGCAAGCGCCCCGACGGATCGGCCCGGAGCGGCGCCCGCAGATCGGCAGCGTCGTTCTGCCCCAGGCACATGTAAAGTGTGCCGGTACAGGTGAGGCGGACGCGGTTGCACGACTCGCAAAAATTGTGGGTCAACGGCGTGATGAAGCCGAGACGCTGGCCGCTCTCCTTTAGGGTCACGTAGCGGGCCGGCCCGCCGGTACGGTGGTCGCTGTCGACCAGGGTCCAGTTTTGAGCGATACGCGCCCGCACCAGCGAAAGCGGCATGTAGTGCTGGGTGCGGTCGCCATCGATATCGCCCATCGGCATGGTTTCGATGAAGGTCAAGTCGTGACCGTCGCGTCCGCACCACGCGATCAGGTCGGCGATCTCGTCGTCGTTGACGCCGCGAAGCGCGACCGTGTTGATCTTGATGCGGAGGCCCGCCGCCTTGGCCGCGGCGATGCCGTCCAGCACCTTGGCCAGATCGCCCCAGCGCGTGATCGCGACGAACTTGTCGGGGTCGAGCGTATCGACCGAGACGTTGACGCGGCGGACGCCGGCCTCGACCAATTCGGGGGCATACTTGGCGAGCTGGCTGCCATTGGTGGTGAGCGTCAACTCATCGAGCGCACCCGATTCGAGGTGCCGAGACAGGCTCCGCACCAGGCTCATGACGTTCTTGCGCACCAGCGGCTCGCCGCCGGTTAGCCTCAGCTTGCGCACCCCCTTGGCGACGAACGCGCTCGCCACGCGGTCGAGCTCTTCGAGCGAGAGCACCTCGGCTTTGGGCAGGAATGTCATGTCCTCGGCCATGCAATAGACGCAGCGGAAGTCGCAGCGGTCGGTCACCGAGACGCGGAGGTAGGTGATCGTGCGTCCGTACGGGTCTTGCATGCGCGTGCTTTGTCGTCCCCTCGCGGCGAACCCGCTCGCCAGAGCGTTATATTCGGTTGAATATAGCACCGGTCAAGGCAGAATCGGACCGAAAGGTACCCCGCGCCCAATGCCCAAGCCTACGCTCGCCCGAGATCGCGCCCGCGCATCGACCGCCCCGGTCGTTTCGCGCCGCGCCGCCGCCCCCGTTTCGGGCGAATTTGTGGTCCGCCCCGACCCCAGCGACCCGCGCCTCGTGCACCGCGTCCAGGGTTTCGACCAAGCCGGACAGCCGATCGAGACCGCGGTTCCGGCCGAGCGGCCGTTGACGCTCTACCTCAACGGCCAGGAGATCGTCACCATGATGACGATCGGCGATTACCCCGAGCACCTGGCGATCGGCTACCTCTTGAACCAGAACATGCTACGGGCCGACGACCAGGTAGCCGTGGTCGACTACGACGACGATCTGGGCGTTATCGTCGTTCGAACCGCGCGCAAGACCGACTACGAAGCCAAACTCCGAAAGAAAACGCTCACCTCCGGCTGCGCGCAAGGCACTGCGTTCGGCGACGTCATGGAGAAGTTCGAGCGCGTCGCCCTCGATCCGGCGGCGCGGGTCAAGACTTCGTGGCTCTACGCGCTCTCGAAGAAGATCAACCTCGCGCCCTCGATCTATCTCGAGGCGGGCGCCATCCACGGATGCGTGTTGTGCGAGGAAGACCGCCCGCTCGTCTACATGGAGGACGTCGGCCGCCACAACGCGATCGACAAGATCGCCGGCTATATGCACAGCCATGCGATCGTACCTGCCGGTAAACTTTTTTATACGACCGGACGCTTGACCTCGGAGATGGTGATCAAGTGCGTCCAAATGGGAATCCCGATCCTGATCTCCCGCTCGGGCTTCACCGCGTCCGGGGTCGAGCTGGCGCGCAAGGCGAATTTGACCTTGATCGGGCGGCTGAAAGGGCGGCGCTTCCTGGTGTTGGCCGGCGAAGGGCGCGTCGTCTACGACGCCGACATTCAAGCGATTGGGGACGAGGACACGCGCGTCCAGCGCAAGGCGAGCGTCGCCGCCGATGACTAGCCGGCAACACAGGTGAGCGCGGCGACCGGCATCGTCGGTCTGCTGCTCGCGGGCGGCCAGTCGCGCCGCATGGGCGGCGGCGACAAGTGCCTGCGCCGTTTGGGCGGTGAAACGGTGTTGGCGCATTCGATCGCGCGCGCGCGCCCTCAAGTCGACGCGCTCGTGCTCAATGCCAACGGCGATCCGGCGCGCTTTGCGGCGTACTCCCTGCCGGTGATCGCCGACCTCGTTCCCGATTTCGCTGGGCCGCTGGCAGGCATCCTCACCGGGCTTGAATGGGCGGCGGTCCACCGCCCCGAGGCGCGCTGGGTCGCGAGCTTCGCGACCGATGCGCCATTTTTCCCGATCGATCTGGTGGCGCGGCTCCGCGCCGCCTGCGAGTCCGAGGGCGCAGATCTCGCCTGCGCGATGTCGGCAGGCCGCACCCATCCGGTGTTCGGGTTGTGGTCGCTCGATTTACGCGCCGCGTTGCACCGCGCCGTGGTCGAGGAGGGGATGCGCAAAATCGACGCCTGGACCGCGCGCTTCCCGATCGCGCACGTCGCGTTCGCGGCCGATCCGGTCGATCCGTTTTTCAACGCCAACCAGCCCGCCGACCTCGCCGAAGCCGAGCGGCTGCTGTCCGCAGGCGCTGTGCGCGCTAATATTCGCCCATGAGACCGCCCCAGATCCGCATCCTGTTCGGCGAGGCCACCAAGCTCGGGCCCGGCAAGGTGGGTATCATCGAGGCAATCGAGCGTACCGGCTCGATCTCGGCGGCGGCACGCGAACTCAACATGTCGTACCGGCGCTGCTGGATCCTGGTCGACAGCTTGAACCACTGTTTCTGCGAGCCGATCGTTACCACGGAAACCGGCGGCAAACGCGGCGGCGGCGCGCAGGTGACCGCGACCGGGCGCGAGCTTCTTCGCCGTTACCGCGATATCGAAGCCAAAGCCCAGGCCTCGGTCGCTGCCGAGCTCGACGCGCTGCTCAGTCTGATCCAGCGGAGCTAGGCATCGGCGCGAAGTCTATTCCGCCGCCGCGGCGGCATTCGCCTTTTCGATCCGGACCGCGCAGTACTTGAACTCGGGGATCTTGCCGAACGGATCGAGCGCCGGGTTGGTGAGAAGGTTGGCGGCGGCTTCGACGAAGCAGAACGGGATGAAGACCAAACCGGCCGGGACACCCGAATCGAGCCGGGCGAAGAGATCGACCGCGCCGCGGCGCGAAGCGACGCGGATACGATCGCCCGCCTTGACCCCGAGCCGTGCCATGTCGGCCGGCGCGAGATGGGCGATCGCTTCAGGCTCGATCGCGTCGAGCACGCCGGCGCGGCGCGTCATGGCGCCGGTGTGCCAGTGCTCTAAGAGCCGACCGGTCGTCAGCACCATCGGATAGGCGGCGTCGGGCTGTTCGTCGGGCGGCAGGATCGCCGCCGGTACCAGCTTGCCGCGCTTGGACGCGGTCGGAAACCCGTCCCCGAAGATGATGTCGTGGCCGGGCTTGTCCTCGGCGTCGCACGGGTAGGTGACGGCGCTTTCGCGTTCGAGCCGGTCCCAGGTGATGCCGTGGAGCGAGTCCATGACCGTCCGCATTTCGGCGAAAACGTCGGACGGATGCCGATAATTCCAGCCTAAGCCCAACCGGCGCGCCATCTCTTGGATGATCCACCAGTCTTGGCGCGCCTCGCCGGGTGCGTCGAGGGCGCGGCGCCCGAGTTGGACCTGACGGTTGGTGTTGGTGACGGTGCCGTCCTTCTCGGGCCACGCCGAGGCCGGCAGTACGACGTCGGCGAAGGCCGCGGTCTCGGTCAGGAACAGGTCCTGGACCACCAGATGCTCGAGCTTCGCGAGGGCGGCGCGGGTGTGGCTCAAATCGGGATCCGACATCGCCGGGTTCTCGCCCATGATGTAGAAGCCCTTGACGGTCCCGGCGTGCACAGCATCGGTGATTTCGACGACCGTCAGGCCCTTTTTTGGATCGAGTTCGGTTTGCCACGCTTTCTCGAACTTGGCGCGCACCGTAGGGTTCTCGACCGACTGATAGTCAGGGAACACCATCGGAATGAGGCCGGAATCGGAGGCGCCCTGAACGTTGTTCTGGCCGCGCAGTGGGTGGAGGCCGGTGCCGGGCCGACCGACATGGCCGCATAAGAGCGCGAGCGAAATCAGGCAGCGCGCGTTATCGGTGCCGTAAACGTGCTGCGAAATGCCCATGCCCCAGAAGACGATCGCGGCATCGGCGTTGGCGTAGACGCGGGCGACCGTGCGGAGCGTCGCGGCGTCGATGCCGCAGATCGCGGCCATCGCTTCGGGCGAAAACGCTTTCAAATGCGTGCGGAGTTGATCGAACCCTTCGGTGAAGCCGGCCACGTAGTTCTTGTCGTAGAGGTCTTCCTCGACGATCACGTGCATGAGCGCGTTCAAGAGCGCGACATCGGTGCCGGGCTTGAACTGCAGCATGTGGGTGGCGTGGCGCGAAAGCGCCTGGCCGCGCGGATCCATGACGATCAAGGTCTTGCCGCGCTTGGCCGCGTTCTTGAAGAAGGTCGCGGCGACCGGGTGGTTGACGGTCGGGTTGGCGCCGATCACAACGATGACGTCGGCGTCGGCAACCGCCGTGAATGGCGCGGTGACGGCGCCGGAGTTGATCGTCTCCATCAGCGCCGCGACCGACGAGGCATGGCAGAGCCGGGTGCAGTGGTCGACGTTGTTGGTGCGGAAGCCGGTGCGGACCAGTTTCTGGAAGAGATAAGCCTCTTCGTTCGAGCCCTTGGCTGAACCGAAGCCGGCCAACGCTTGCGGGCCATCGCGGTCGCGGAGGCGTTTCAGGCCGGCCGCCGCTGCGTCGAGCGCTTCGTCCCAACTCGCCTCGCGGAAATAGGCGAGCGGATTGGCGGGGTCGATCGCGAAGGCGGCGCTCTTCGGCACACCGAGTTTGCGGATCAGGGGCTTGGTCAGCCGGTGCGGATGGGCAACGTAGTCGAAGCCGAACCGGCCCTTGATGCAGAGGCGGCCCAGGTTGGCCGGGCCCTCGCGCCCGACGACCTCGACGATGCGGTTGTCTTTGACGCGATAGGTGAGCTGGCAGCCGACGCCGCAATAGGGGCAAACCGAGTCGACCTCTTTGTCGGGCGCGATCTTGCCGACACCACCCGCCGGCATCAGCGCGCCGGTCGGGCACGCCTGCACGCACTCGCCGCAGCCGACGCAGGTCGAGTTCCCCATCGGATCGTCGAAGTCGAACACGATCTTGGCGTCGGCACCGCGCCATGCCATGCCGATGACGTCGTTGACCTGGACCTCGCGGCAGGCGCGGACGCAGAGGTTGCACTGAATGCAGGCGTCGAGATTGACCGCCATCGCCGGGTGCGAGGCATCGGGCGCGGGCGGCGCGGTCCGGGCCGGGAATCGGCTCGCGGTTCCGGCCCCAACTTTCTCGGCCCAGCCCCAGAATTTCGAGCCCGGATCGTGCGCAACCGGTTGCGCGGGTTGATCGGCGAGCAGGAGCTCGAACACCAGCTTGCGCGCGTCCCTGGCGCGCGCGGACGCGGTCTGGACCTTCATGCCGGCAGCGGGTTTGCGAATACACGAGGCCGCCAGCACCCGCTCGCCCTCGATCTCGACCATGCAGGCGCGGCAGTTGCCATCGGCCCGATAGGTCGCGGCGGTCGACCAGCAAAGATGCGGGATCTCGGTGCCGAGCCGGGTGGCCACCTGCCAGATGGTCTCGCCCGGGGCCGCGGTGACGTCTACGCCGTCGAGCGTGAACTTGATCTTGTCGGTCACGATACTTCCTCGGCGAAATGCTTGATCGCCATCCGCACCGGATTGACCGCCGCTTGGCCCAACCCGCAGATCGAGGCGTCGGCCATGACTTTACATAAGTCTTCGAGCAAGGGCTTGTCCCACCCGCGCTGGGCCATTAACGCCGCGGCCTTTTCGGTACCGACCCGGCACGGGGTACATTGGCCGCAGCTTTCGAGCTTAAAGAACTGCATCAGGTTGAGCGCGACCGCGCGCATGTCGTCCCGGTTCGAGAGCACGATCACTGCGGCCGAGCCGATGAAGCAGCCATGCGCCTCAAGGGTGCCGAAATCGAGCGGGAGGTCGCCCATGGTCGCGGGCAGGAACCCGCCGGAAGCGCCGCCGGGAAGGTACGCCTTGAACCGGTGGCCCTCGGCCATGCCGCCACAGTATTCGTCGATCAACTCGCGCACCGAAATGCCGGCTGGCGCCAACTTGACGCCCGGGTTTCTGACCCGGCCTGACACTGAGAAGCTCCGCAACCCTTTGCGGCCGCGCCGGCCCTGGTCGGTGAAGAATTGCGGGCCGCGTTCGATCAGGTCGCGTACCCAGTAGAGCGTCTCGACGTTATTGATGAGGGTCGGCCGTCCGAACAACCCGACCTGGGCCGGAAACGGCGGCTTGTGGCGGGGGAGCCCCCGTTTGCCTTCGATCGATTCGAGCATCGCCGACTCCTCGCCGCAAATGTAGGCGCCGGCGCCGCGCCGGAGTTGGATCGGGCATGGGCTCAGCCGTTCGCGCTCGAGCCGCGCGATCGCGTCTTGCAGTAACAGGCGAAGTTCGGGGTACTCGTCGCGCAGGTAGATGAAAATCTCGGCGGCATCGACCGCCCACGCCGCGATCAACATCCCTTCGAGAAACCGGTGGGGATCGGTCTCGAGGTAATAGCGGTCCTTGAACGTACCCGGTTCGCCTTCGTCGGCATTGACCGCGAGGTAGCGCGGGCCGGGCTCGCGGCGGACGAACTCCCACTTGCGTCCGGTCGGGAATCCAGCCCCGCCGAGACCGCGGAGCCCCGAATCGTTGAGGACCGCGATGACGCTCTCGGGCGTGCGCTCGCCGGCGCGGCAGGATCGCCACAACCCATACCCGCCGGCGGCGACGTAGGCGTCGAACGATCGAGCTGCCGGTATCACGGCGGCGACCGCGCCGCGCGCGACGTGGTCTTCCACTCGCGCCAGGGTCGCGTTCGGGATGTAGTGCTGGCCGACGGCGGCGACCGGAGCATGTTCGCAACGGCCGACGCAGGGCGCCGGCAGTACGCGCACGTTTTCGCCCGCCCTGCTCGCAAGTTCCGTGCGCAAGGTCTCGCCGCCGGCGAGCGCGCAACTCAAGCTGTCGCAGACCCGGACCGTGATCGGCGGCGGCACCAGGGCGTCGTCTACGACCACGTCGAAATGGTGATAGAAGGTCGCGACTTCGAATACTTCGGTGAGGGCAAGCTTCATCTCGTGCGCGAGCGCCGCCAGGTGTCGGTCAGAGAGGCACCGGTAGCGGTCCTGAATGAGGTGGAGATGCTCGATCAAGAGGTCGTGCCGGCGCGGCCGATCGCCGAGAAGCGCTCGCACCTCGTCCAGCGCCGACAAATCCACCTGCCGGCCCTTGCTGGTAAAACGTCTGTGGCCGCCCTGGGGACGGTCGTAGCGCCGAAACTTGTCGTCCGAGCCCGCCATGCGTCCCGCCGGTGGAAAACCGAAAAATACGTGCGAATCCGCAGGGTTGCCCTGCGAAGTGGGGTCGTACTCTCGCAAAAGTGGGCTAATATGTAAATAAACGAAGCGTTTAGAATAGACGGGCGATGCTAAGCCCCAACACCAAACGTCGTCGCAGATGGATGATATTCGGCTCGCTTCGCTTTTGTGCTCCCGGCTTTGTCACGACATGATCGGCGGCATCGCCGCCGTCTATAACGGGGTCGAGATTCTGGCGTCCGAGAAGGACGAGGCGGCGCGCCAGGAAGCGATCGACCTGATCGCGTTCTCGGCGCGCGAAGCGCGCCACCGCGTCCAGTTCTATCGCGTCGCCTTCGGCCTGCCCGGCGCCGGTACGATCGAATTCGATCTCGCCAAGACCCGGCAACTGGCGCTCGACATGTTCCAGGGCTCGCGTACG
>CAMDOQ010000092.1 GCA_945903685.1 Rhizobium sp. Q54 | reverse complement strand
GATTGCTTTGTCTTGGTTTTGAGCAAGTTGAACCCACGATCTAAAACCCTCGCCCCAATCGACAACGATTCGTCCGACATAATCGCGAAGAGTTTCGTCGAGCTTAAGATCGTAGAAAAAAAGTCCTTCCACGGAGTGTCCGTGAACGGGGTCATTCGTTCCAGCCGGGACCTTGCCGGAGCCGCCGACTCTGTAGACCCCCGTGAACAATGTCTCGCCTAGCGGCGTCGCGACGAAACTAATAACCCAATCGGTGTTCTTGAAGACCTCCCTCCTCTGTATCCGCTGATACTTCTCGAAGCGTCCATCTTGTGCGATCCAAAGGTCGTACGGCGATCTTCCGACCGACGTTCTGTTGTCTTTGTGTCGGACGAGCCGTGTACGTCCGAGGTCGATTCCAGATTGCCGGAGAAGGTAGTTCAGTCCAACAAGGGACATGACTTAGTGCCTATATGCGTCCCTGTTTAGAACCGTGGGAACGCAAATTGCCACGACGGTCCTATGGTCGCCGCTAGGCACCGCGAATACAATTATACGTGCTCGCCAAGGAAGAATGGATCCCCGCGATGCAGTAGGCGCGGTGCAACGAAGTCGGTTGCGGCCATCATGCGCGCTTGCCGATCGGGCCGCTGCTCGAGCGTTTCGGCGCCGACTTCCCTACAATGCACCCCCTCCCTCTCCTTGTTTGCTCGTACAAGAACCCGATATAACCGGCGCCGAGCCAACCAAAGGGCAGAAACGCAATGCAGCTACCGAACGCCCCGCTAGTGGAGGTCATCTTCGAGCTACATTGGAACCTGCTTGGCACTCCGACGCTTCAAAATGCCCCATCGCCGTTCCGGACTGACCCCGGCTACCCCTATCTGGTGAGTGGATTTCCTAAAGCCGCGGACAAGGCCGGGTACGTGCATCAACGCGAGGTAAATTCCTCCACGCCGCTTGGGCCCCTCGCCTACGTGGTGCAACATCGATTTCAAAAGCACGAGGACGTGGTCCTGCCGTTGTGGCAGATAGGACCCGGCATCTTCACCTGTAACGATTCGTCAACTTATGAATGGGCATCGTTCCGTACTGAGGCCGCTAGGCGCGCGATCGACCCTCCGAAGGTAGGCGGATAGCGCCCCACCCTGCGGTCGCGCTCCCTGGCGCCTCCCAGGCGCCGGGAGAGGGGTGTTTTCGGGGCCGGTGGTTGCTATGCGGTTGCTAAGCCGCCGAGCGCCGGCGGCGGTAATTCAAAAAGCGCCCGGGAATATTGGTGGGCGCACCAGGACTCGAACCTGGGACCCGCTGATTAAGAGTCAGCTGCTCTACCATCTGAGCTATGCGCCCGCCGGCGCGGGTATAGCAAAGCCTTCCTTTGAAGTCGAGGCTCGGTCGGGCGTCGCTTGGAGCCCCGCGCGCCGAAGTCGAAGCCGCGTCGGCGAGGGCCGGCCCGCCGCCGACGGCGCCGGCTGCCGAGCTAGCCGGAGCCGGGCACGTCAAGCAGCGGTGCCGGCCGGCCGTCCCACCCGGCGAAGCGCGGGTCGTCGCGCTCGGCGACAAACGCTTCCCAGCGTTTGCGGCCGTCCGGGCCGGGCTTCTCGCGGGTGATGATGAGCTGGTCATCGCGAACCGCGCCCAAGTTCTGCTCGCCGTCGGGCAGCGGCGCGATCACCTCGTTGCCCTGCCAGACCAACACGTGGCGACGCGAGTGCGCGCCCTGTTGCACCCAGCTGCGAATCTGACTGTAGAACGGCTCCTGGCGCCATGCCGCGGGACGCGCCGGATCGACGTGGATGGCAAGTCGGGTCGCTTCGAAGCCGATAACGATACGCGCCTTGGCGGGAAACCAGCGCTCGTCGAGATACGGGAACACCAGGTAGCCGCAGTAGAACGCGCGGCACGAGCCCGGCCGATCGGGATAGATTCGGCAGCCCTCGCCGACCTCGCAATTGGCGCACCACTTGAGCCGCGGCTTGTCGAGTTCGGGGATCCGCATGAGCTTGCAGCAGAGCGTGCAGGTGCCGCAGGAGCGCCCCGGCACCACTGCCGTCGCCTTCGCGGTCGTCGCGTTAACCGGGTCTGCCTCCACCGCTTAGCCCTCCGCCTAGACGCGGCAGTATAGCGCGCCGACCCGCCCCCGCTCGCCTCCGCCCCGGCACCGCGCGCAACCCAGGTGTGCGGCCCTGGCCCGGCACGCCAAAATTGTGGCGGGTGAGCCGATCCCATAAGGTGCGGGCACCCCTGGCCCACCCCGACCGATGTCGCATCCCTCACCCCCGCGCGCCAATACCTACGGTTGGCTGGTCTGGTTCCTGGGCGCGGCCTTCTTCGCCTACGGCTTCGCCCATCGGGTCGCGCCGTCGGTGATGTTCGACTACCTGATGCGTGACTTCGCGGTCGGCGCCGGCATCCTCGGTAATCTCGCCGCCTGTTACCTTTATGCCTACTGTGCGATGCAGATCCCAATCGGGATCCTGCTCGACCGGCTGGGCCCGCGCCTGCTACTCACGGTCGCCGCGGTGGTGTGCGCGAGCGGGAGCTTCCTGTTCGCCGCCGCCGACACCCTCGCCGCGGCCTATGTCGGTCGCCTGCTGGTCGGCGCTGGCGCTGGCGCCGGTTTCATCGCCACGCTCATGCTCGCCAACCAGTGGCTACCGCCCGAACGGTTCGCGATGGTGAGCGGCCTCACCATGACCGTCGCTATGATCGGCGCGGTCGCCGGCCAGGCGCCGCTCGGCGCGTTCATCGACGTACTCGGTTGGCGCGCGGCCCACGACGTCGCCGGCGTCCTCGGGCTTGCGTTCGCCGCGGCGATCTGGTTCGTCGTTCGCCGCCCAACCCCGCCCCGCGTCCGGTCGGAGGCGACGCCCGAGCGCCCATTCAGCCGCGCGCTCGCGAGCGTGGTCCGCTCGCCGCAGATCTGGCTCGTCGCCTATGGCTGTGCTGCGCTCTCGACCCCGATCCTCGCCTTCGCGATCCTGTGGGGCGTCCCGTTCCTGGTTCAGGTCTACGGCCTGCCGCGCGCTGTCGCCGGCTTCGGCACCTCGCTCTTTCTGATCGGGCTCGCGATCGGCGCGCCGATTCTCGGCCACTGGTCGGACCGACTGCGCCGGCGCAAACCGATCATCGTCGCGGCGCCGCTGGTGGCGACTGCGATGTGGTGCGTCGTCCTGTTCGTGCCGGCGTTGCCGGTGCCGGTCCTGTTCGCGCTCTTTTTCGTGGGCGGCTTCGCGAGCGGTGCGACGCCGATCACGTACGCCATGGCGCGCGATCTTTCCTCGCCCGATCTGCGCGGCACTACCACCGGCTTCGTCAATCTGTTCCCGCTGGCGGGCGGTGCCATCATGCAGCCGGCAATCGGCGTCCTGCTCGATTGGCAGTGGGACGGCCGGCTCGAGGATGGCGTACGCGTGTTCACGGCGTCGGATTACGCGTTCGCGTTCCTGCCGTTTCCGATCATCGCCGCGTTGACGACGCTGGCGATGGCGGCGGTGCGCGAAACCTACGGCCGGCCGCCAGTCACGGTCTAACTAAACGTCGGGCGAATCGGGCCGTCGCGCGATGCGGACATCGCGGTGGGTGTGGGCGCTGATCAGGATGCCGAACCCGGCCAGGATCGAGACCATTGCCGTGCCGCCGTACGAGACCAGCGGCAGCGGCACACCAACGATCGGGATCAGGCCCATCACCATCGCCGTGTTGATGAACAGGTAGATGAAGAAGGTCGAGGTAACGCCGATCGCGACCAGCCGCCCGAACTGGGCGTTGATGCGGAGCGCCATCACGGTGCCGTTGCCGACGATCACGAAATAGAGGAACAGCAGGAACAGTCCGCCGATCAGGCCGAACTCCTCGGCATAGACCGTAAAGATGAAGTCGGTCTGCTTTTCGGGCAGGAAGTTCAGGTGGCTCTGGGTGCCCTGCATGAAGCCCTTGCCGAACATCCCGCCCGAGCCCAGCGCGATCTTCGACTGAATGATGTGGTAGCCGGCGCCGAGCGGATCGCGTTCGGGATCGAAGAACGTGAACACCCGGTTCTTCTGGTATTCGTGGAGGAACTGCCACGCGAACGGCAATGCGCCGAGCCCGGCCGCGCCGGCGACCAGGAACTTCCACACCCGCACGCCGGCCATGAAGAATACGACGGCGCTGCCGAGCACCAGGAGCATGGCGGTGCCGAGGTCGGGTTGGCGCAGGACCAGTGCAACCGGCGCCGCGACAAGCACGAGCGGCGTCAGCAGCCAGCGCAACTGCCCGACCTCGTCCTCGCTGCGGCCGTGGAAGTACTTCGCCAGCGCTAGAATGAGCGCGATCTTCATCAGCTCCGAGGGTTGCAGGTTGAGGGCGCCGACGCTGACCCAGCGTTGCGCGCCCATCCCGACTCGGCCGGCGACCTCGACCACCACCAGGAGCGCGAGCGCGACCGCGTACATCGGATAGGCGTAGCGGTAGTAGAAGCGGATGTCGGTCAATGCGGCGGCGAACAGGACGCCGACGCCGATCGCGAAGCGTAGCATCTGCTTCGTCACCAGCGTGTCGGTCGAGCCCCGCGAAATCGAGTACAGCATCGCGAAACCGATCCCGACCGTCGCGAACACGACCACCACCAACCCCCAGTTGACGGCGATCAGCCGTTGGCGGAGCGAAAGTTCGATCGGGCGGCGGAGGCCGTCGCGGGTCGACATCAGCCCTCCCGTTTGGTCGCAGCGAGCTCGGCAAAACTCTCGCCGGGGGCCCCGCCGGGCGGATTGCGAAGCTGCGCGAGCCGTAGGACGTCGCGGATCAGGGGCGCTGCCGCCTGCGAGCCGGCGCCGCCGTGCTCGACCACCGTCGCGGCGGCGAAGCGCGGCGCGCTCACCGGGGCGTAGCCCACGAATATGGCGTGGTCGCGCTCGTGCCAGGGCTTGTTCTCATCCTTGATCTTCTTGCCGGCCAAGCGTTCGGCCTTGGTGATACGGCGCACCTGCGAGGTGCCGGTCTTCCCCGCCATCAGCAGGGCCGGTTCCTTGATGCGGGCCTTGAAGCCAGTGCCGTGCGGCCGGTTGCAGACGCCGAACATCGCGTTCTGCACGAACTTGATGGCGGCCGCGGAAACGCCGAGCGACTCGGGAGCCGACCCGGACACGGGTGCGCGATCGCGGAATAGGCGCGGCGCCACGAACTGGCCGCCGTTCGCGATCCGCGCCGCCATCACGCAGAGCTGGAGCGGCGTCGTCAGGACGTAGCCTTGGCCGATCGCAGTGTTGAGCGATTCGCCGTGCTGCCACGGCACGCCGGTGACCGCGAGCTTCCAGTCGCGGGTCGGCATCAACCCTTCCTTTTCGCCGGTCTGGTCGATCTGCAGCTTGCCGCCGAGCCCGAATTTGCGAGCCATCGCGGCGATGCGATCAGGTCCGAGCTTGCGGCCGAGGTCGTAGAAGAAGACGTCGCAGCTTTGCTCGATGCCGCGCGTGAACTCGATGTGGCCGTGGCCTTCCTTTTTCCAGCAGTGGAAGCGGTGATCGCCCAGGTCCATGAATCCCGGGCAGAATACCCGGTGCTCGGGCGCGACCAGGCCGGACTCGATCGCCGCCAGCGCGACCACGAGCTTGAAGGTCGAACCCGGCGGGTATTGGCCGGCGATCGCCTTGTTGACCAGTGGGTTGCGCGGGTGCTGCACGAGCGCGGCCCACTCGGCACGCGTCAGGCCGACATTGAACGACGACGGGTCGAATCCCGGCGTCGACACCAGTGCCAGCAGGTCGCCGTCGTGGATGTCCATGACGGCAAGGCCGCCCGACTCCTCGCCCATGCGCTCGACCGCGTACTCCTGAAGCCCGGCGTCGAGGGTAAGCTGAACCATCTCGCCCGGCTGGCCGTCGCGCCGCGTCAGCTCCCGGATTACACGACCGTACGCGTTGACCTCGACCCGGCTCGAGCCGGCTTTGCCGCGGAGCTTCTGGTCGTAGACCTTCTCGACACCGCTCTTGCCGATGCGGAAACCGGGAAGCTGGAGCAGCGCGTCGTCACTGTTCTGGCTTTTGTCTTCTTCGGCGACCGGCGCGACGTAGCCGATCACGTGCGAGAACGCGGTCGATTTGGGATAGGCGCGGGTTTCGCCCACATCGGGCTGAATCCCGGGCAGGTCGGGCGAATGGACGTTGATGCGGGCGAACTGCTCCCAGCTCAAATTCTCGCTGACCGTGACCGGAACGTAGCCGCGCATGCGGCGAACCTCGCGCAGGATGCGGCGGCGGTCGTGGTCGGGGATGTCGATCAGCTCGGCCAGGCGCGCGAGCGTGGTCTCGACGCTCCGCGTTTGCTCGGGGATCAGGACCACCCGGTAGTTCTGCTGGCTGTTGGCGAGGTCGACTCCGAAGCGGTCGACGATTCGCCCACGCGGCGGTGCCAGCAGCCGGAGACTGATGCGGTTGTCGTCGGCCAGGATCACGTACTGGTCGGACTCAAGGACCTGCAGATAATAAAGCCGCGCGGCGAGCGCGCCGAACAACGCGACCTGACCGCCGGCAAGGAACAGGGCCCGCCGGGTGAAGGTCTTGTCGCGGCCACCGTCGCGCGCCATTCAGCCCACCAACCGGAGATGCACCTGGCGCAAGCACCAAGCGAACAACGGATAGAGCGCGACCGTCACCGCGCCCTGCACCAGCACCGGAACGATCCGGACCATGGTCAGAAAATAGAGGCTGGCCGCGAGCCAGCTCAAGAGCGCGACGCCGAGCGCGGTAACTGCAAAGCCGAGCCAGACGATGGCGAAGCTCTTGGCGAGCAGGGCGCGGCGTTGGCTGCGGACGAAACCGCTGGTTAGCAGCAGGACCAGCGCGCTCATGCCGAGCGGCGTGCCGACAACCAGATCCTGAAGCGCGCCCAACACGAACACCGCGGCCGGCGGCAGCAAATCCGGCCGATAGATGGTCCAATAGAACACGGCGATCAACGTAACCGCCGGCGCAATCTGAGAAAAATACGGCAAGTTGAGCGGGACCAGGCTCACCACCAGCATCAGCAGAATGGTAGCCGCCGGTACCAACCCGCGCGTGGTCCGCGCGAGAATCGCTTCGAAACGCTCGTTCACGGCTTCCTCGCCGCCGCGCGCCCGTCGTCCTGGCTTTCGCTCAAGCGCGGTAAGTCGAGTCTGAGCACACGGACGTACTCAAGACGCTCGAGATCGACGTAGGGTTGAACCCGCGCGGCGCGATCGCCGACCGAGGCCACGATCCCGACCGGCAGGCCGGGCGGAAATACGCCACCGTGGCCCGAGGTGATGATGCGATCGCCCCGTTGGAGTTCCCCGACGTTGGCGAAGAATTGCAACCGCGGCCGGTCGGTATTGTCGCCGGCGAGAATTGCGCGCACCCGCGTGCTCTCGATCAGGACCGGAAGCCGCGAGTTCAAGTCGGTCATGAGGAGGACGCGCGACGCGCGCTCGCCCGACTCGACGATATGGCCGACGACGCCGTCACCGGTGACAACCGGAAAGCCCTTGGCGACGCCATCGGCGGTGCCGGCGGCAAGGATCATGGTGCGGACGAACGGGCCCGAGGTGTCGCCGACGACGCGCGCAGTGATGTAGCTCACGCGCGATTCGGACTTGGCGTTGAGCAGCGTGCGGTAGGCGGCGTTTTCCTGTTCGACCCGCCGCGCGACGGTCTGCCATTGGCGCAGGCGCTCGTTCTCCTCGCGGAGCCGCGCGTTGTCGGCGTAGACATTGAGAAAACCGTCGACCGAGCGGACGCCGCGATTAACGGTCGCGACCGGCTCCGACAGCAACGCGAGGATCGGCGCGATCGAGTCCCCCGCCAACAGCCGAACGCGTTCGGTGAGCGCGGTGTCGGCCTTGCCGATCAGCATGAGCGCGAACGCCCCGCCGACCAGGACAACGAACGTGAAACGCTGCGCGAGTGCCCGGAACGGTACCGCCAGTCGGGTCAGGCGTTCGCGTGGGGCGGCCACGAGCGCGGCTCCCTACCGGTGTCTCGACGAATCGGCGCCGGCTACTCGTACACCTGCCATAGAACGCTCTTCAGCGTGCGCATTTCCTCGAGCACCCGCCCGGCGCCGCGCGCGACGCTGTTCAACGGCTCGTCGGCGATCGACACCGGGAGCCCGGTGGCATGGCGCAGCACGAGATCGAGGTTGCCCAAGAGCGCGCCGCCGCCGGTGAGCACGATGCCCTTGTCGACGATGTCGGCCGCAAGCTCGGGCGCGGTGTGCTCGAGCGCGACTTTGACCGCGTCGATGATGGCGCTGACCGGTTCGGCCAGGCTTTCGGCGATCTGGCGCTGGTTGATCATAATTTCCTTGGGTACGCCGTTCATGAGATCGCGCCCCTTGATCTCAAGCGACAGCCCGTCGCCGTCCTCGGGCGGACAGGCGGTACCGATTTGCTGCTTGATCCGCTCCGAGCTCGACTCGCCGATCAGCAGGTTGTGGTGACGGCGGACGTAAGCGATGACCGCCTCGTCCATTTTGTCGCCGCCGACGCGCACCGACTTGGCGTAGACGATGCCGCCCAGCGACAGCACCGCGACCTCAGTCGTGCCGCCGCCGATGTCGACAACCATCGAGCCGGTCGGCTCGGTCACCGGCAGGCCAGCGCCGATTGCCGCGGCCATCGGCTCCTCGATCAGGTAGACGCGCCGCGCCCCGGCGCTCTCGGCCGATTCTTGAATCGCACGCCGCTCGACGGCAGTCGATCCCGACGGCACGCACACGATCACCTGCGGGCTGGCGAAGCTGCGGCGGTTGTGCACCTTGCGGATGAAGTGCTTGATCATTTCCTCGGCGACTTCGAAATCGGCAATGACGCCATCGCGTAACGGGCGGATCGCCTCGATGTTCCCAGGCGTGCGGCCCAGCATCTGCTTGGCCTCCTCGCCGACGGCCAGCACCTGCTTCTTGCCGCGGTTGTTGATGATGGCTACCACCGACGGTTCGTTGAGAACGATGCCGCGACCCTTCACGTAAACCAGCG
>CAMDOQ010000091.1 GCA_945903685.1 Rhizobium sp. Q54 | reverse complement strand
GCCGGTGACTTCGCCCGGCACGTTGCGGCCATCGCGCGTCACCAACGCCAGGTTCGAGCCGATCGAGACCGACTGCTCGATCCCAGCAACCTCAACCAAGAGGCCCTGGACGGCGACCACACGCCCGTACAGGCGAGAGTCCGGAATGTGTTTGAGCTCAGCCGCTACGCTTTCCACGCGGGCCACCCACTACATATAGCAGTTTCAAACGGCACATCAGGCCCGAGACCTGATAAACTCCCTCACGGTCCTCATCATCGCCGCGACCCGTTAAGACCACGTTAACGAACTGGGGTGTGCTTGGTAAGGCTTTGTTAACCACGACCCATTAACTCTTGATCTCATGGTTAACGGACGGTAGCGAGTACCGCCCGGGTCACCCAGAGGAATAGGAAGGGACAACGAGACATGCGCGTCCTCCTGATTGAAGACGATCCCGCAACCGCCAAGAGCATCGAGCTGATGCTCTCGGGCGAGGGGTTCAACGTCTACAACACGGATCTCGGCGAGGAAGGCGTCGATCTCGGCAAGCTCTACGACTACGACATCATCGTGCTCGACCTCAATCTGCCCGACATGCACGGCTACGAGGTCTTGAAGAAGCTGCGCGGCGCCAAAGTGCAGACGCCGATCCTGATCCTGACCGGAAGCCTCACGCAGGTCGACGACAAGGTGAAGGGCCTAGGCTTCGGCGCCGACGATTATCTGACCAAACCGTTCGACAAATCCGAGCTGATCGCCCGGCTGCGCGCCGTGGTTCGCCGCTCCAAGGGCCATGCCGAGTCCGTGATCCGAACCGGCAAGCTCACGGTCAACCTCGACGCCAAGGCGGTCGACGTCAACGGCCAACCGGTCCACCTGACCGGCAAGGAGTACGGCATCCTCGAACTCCTGAGCCTGCGCAAGGGCACCACGCTCACCAAGGAGATGTTCCTCAATCATCTCTACGGCGGCATGGACGAACCCGAGCTCAAGATCATCGATGTGTTCGTGTGCAAGCTGCGCAAGAAGCTCGGCACCGCCACCGGCGGCGAGAACTACATTGAGACCGTGTGGGGTCGCGGCTACGTCCTGCGCGAGCCCGACGCGACCGGAACCGTCCCGCGCAAGGAAGCGGCGCGCGCCAGCGCCTGATCGCCGCCCGACCGTGAGCGCGTCGCCGGCCGAAGCGCCCGTCGACGAGCGCATCCCGATCCGCGTCATCGGCGCCGCCGCCCAGCGTGCGCTGGCGCGGGGAGCAGCTGGACGCGTGATCGCCACGTTCGATCGCAGTTTTTACGTTGCCACCGAAGCCGGCACCCTCGCCTGCTTCGGCGCCGCCGCGCTTGGGCCGGGACCGCTTAACGTCCTGATCGAGGCGGGCCGGGCGCACGCGATGGTCATCACCCGCATGGTCGAGGGCGCCAGCGTCGCTGTCACCGAAACCACAGTCGCGGTCGGACCTGTCCACTTCTCCCTTGCCGGCGCCACAGCGTGGGAGCCGGTCCGCGTTGCCAACGCTGCCGCAACGCTCGCCCGCGAGCGCACCCGCCTTGCCCTTGCTGCCGCCACGCTACCGCACACCGGTCTGGCCCCGCTCGCCAAGGCGGCGTTCCTCGACCGCGCCGCGCTTGGATCCGCCCGCAGCACGGACCCATTGCTCGAAGCCGCGTTTAAGCCGTTCGCCGCGCTCGCCGGCTGGCTAGGCGATGCACTCGCCCTCGTCCTTGGCCAGCCGTTGGCGCCGGTTCCGGCCGTGGTCGCGACGTTAATCGGTCTCGGCCCCGGTTTGACACCGTCGGGCGATGACTTGATTGGCGGAACGCTGGTAGTCCTCCGCGAGGTCGGCCGGCCCGATATCGCCGACGCGCTCGCCGCTTTCGCCCTGCCGCTCGCCGAGCGATCAACCGGGGCGGTCAGCCTCGCGCACCTCCGCGCCGCGGCGGCGGGTGAGGCTGCGGCGGCGCTCCACGATTTCCTAGCGGCCCTCGCGCGTGGGTCCGACGAAGCCCTCGCCGCCGCCCTCACCAATGTCGGCGGTGTCGGCCACAGCTCGGGCCTCGACGCGCTTGCCGGTATCGCCTGCGTCCTAGCCCGTCTTCCCTAACGCGATCAGCGCGGCCCGCGCTGCCGCGGCGTTCGATGGCGCCACCGCGATCCCCGCCTCGGTGAGCGTCGCGACCTGGCGGGCGTACCCTTGCGGGTCGCCCTCGGTGCCGCAGACGGACGCAATTACGAGCGGTCGCTTGCTCGGGCCGGCGGCAACGATGCGGCTGAGCGCGCCGGCCGGGTCGGGATGCGCCCCGAATCCGAGTACGATGTCGGCCAGGACCACAGCGACGTCGGTTTGGCCGAGCAGCGCCGCGACCGCACCGTCGCGAACGGCCGGGTCGATCATCGGGTGCGGTCGGCCGACCGTGTACTCATCGGCGCCGAAATCGATCAGCACATTACCGGCGGCGTGGGAGCGGGTCGCGGCCGCGCCCGGGATTGGAGCGTTCGACCCGATCGCGAGACCGCCGTCACGGAGCACGGTCTGGGCTTCGGCACAGAGCGAGCCGCCGACGAAGGCACCGCAAATGCGGGCACGCCCGTTCGCGGCCCGCAACTCCGGGAGTACAGCTGCGACCGGCCGCCCGAGCGCGCTTTCGGCGGCCTCGCTGAGGGTCGCGACCACGCGACGGTCGCCATAGCTCGCGCGCGTCTCGGCGCCAAGGAAACAGACGGTGATCGGTTTCGCGGCGCCGGCGGCGCGGTCGAGCACGCGCCGGGCGACCCCCGGATCAGGCGGCTTGGAGACCAGCACGATGTGGGCGGTCGCAGGATCTCGTTCGAGCGCCGCCATCGCCGCAAACGTCATTCGCGCACCGACCTCGCGCGCAAGATCGCGGCCACCGACACCGATCCCGTGCGAGACACCGCTGCCAGCGCGGGCGAGCAGCGACGATACCTCCTGCAGGCCCGTGCCCGATGCCGCGACGATGCCGATCGGTCCGAGCGGGATCGAATTGGCGAACCCGATCGGGGTCCCAGCCACCAGCGCCGTGCCGCAATCGGGCCCCATCATCAGCAGGCCGCGCGCCGCGGCCTCGTCCTTGAGCGCGACCTCGTCGGCGAGGCTGACATTGTCGCTGAACACCATGACGTTGAGGCCGCGGCTGAGTGCACGCCGCGCCTCAGCCGCCGCGAACGCGCCAGGAACCGAGATCAGCGCGAGGTTGGCGCCAGCGAGCTCCGCGAGCGCGCCATCCAGGCTACGCGGCCGGTGCTTGGAGCCGGCCGGACGAGCGGCGCGGCGTTCGAGGTGAGCGCGGGCCGCAGCAAGCGCGGCGACCGCGGCATCCTCGTCGCGAGCGCGCACCGCTATCACGAGGTCGTTGGGGCCGGCGTCGGTGCCGCCGGCGATCAGACCGGCTGCGGCGAGGATGGCAAGATTGGCAGGCGTCCCAATCATGAGCGCGGCTTCCTCGACGCCGGGAACGTCGGACTTGAGCACGGCCGCGACCTGCATCAATCGAACCGAATCGAGATAAAAGCCGCGGCGGACTTCGTTCTTAGCGACCGCACTCATTCGACGCCGACGGTCGCCGCGAATGCAACCAACGCCTGCTTGAAACAGTCGAGCGGCGCTCGCACCACGCCGGCGCCGACCTGGCCGATGCCGGGTCGCTTGTGAGCGATCCCAGTGTTGATGACCGGCACGATCCCAGTCGACACGACCTTGCGGATGTCGATCGCGGTCGGCACGCCGGCAAAGTCGAGGGCAGGCATCGTCCACGCCGCGCTCCGCACCAGCGTGATGTCGTACATGGCGCGCGTCCAATCGAGCGCGTCGGCGGCACTGCCGGCGCCGACGAAGCCCGCGACCGCCGGCGCCGCCGCCATGGCAAAGCCGCCCAAACCCACGGTCTCGACGATCGTCGAATCGCCCATGTCGGGATTGGCGTCGGCTTCGCTGAAACCGGGAAAGTACATGCCCTTCGGCATCTCGACCGGCGCCACGAACCAGCGCTCGCCGGTGGCGCTGACCCGGATGCCGAAATCGGTGCCATTCCGCGCCATCGCCGTCACCACCGACGAACCGCGGATGTCGCACACCGGATCCATGATGGCTTTGCCCATCGCCATCGCAATGTTGAGGAAAAACTGGTCGTTGGCGCCGATGAAAGCGAGCGCCGCCGCGAGCTTGTCGATCGCGGCGGCGGCTTGCGCCAGCGCGGGCGCGAGTTCGCGCACGGTAAGCGAGGTGCAGGCGACGTTGCGCTGATGCATCTCATCGCCCATGGCGAGGCCGCGCGCGATCACGCCGTTGAGCGCGAGCCCGCCCTTGGCGCGAAGCCCCGCCGCCAGTACCGGCGCCAGTTCGTCGCGCAGCCACCGAAGCCGCGCCAGAACCTCGGCGTCATTGCCGCCGAAGCGCATGACCTTGCCGAGGCCTTCGTTGATCGTGCAGAACGCGCGGTTGCCGAAGGCGCGGTTTTCGACCACCAGCACCGGCATGCTCCGCGTCGTGATCCCGGTCATCGGCCCGACCGCGCCGTGGTGATGGTTGGGCGCGAATGCGACGCCGCCCGATGCAGCCAGCCGCTCGGCCGCCTCGAGATCGGTCGCCCAGCCTTCGAACACCAGCGCGCCCGCGATTGCGCCCCGCATCGGCCCGCACATGCGCGCCCATTCGATCGGCGGACCGGCGTGAAGCAACACGCGATCGCCCAGCGCCGGAATGACCTCGCCGGCCGGGCGGACATCGACTAGCACCGGCTCGGCCGCGGCAATACGGCGAACCGCCTCGCGGTTAGCCTCCTCGATCAGTTGCACCACTAGCCCCCGAGCTTGGCGAGCAAGGCCGCGAGCTTGGCGTCGCCCGCGGCCGGCGGCGTCCATTCGACATGAACGACGGCGGCGCCGTTGCCGGCGAGGTCGGTCGCGAACTGCTCGAGGCCGATATTCACGACCCGCACCGGCCCAGCAAGCAACCGGTCGAGCGGAACGGCCGAAGCCGGGGGAGGCAGGGGATCGTGCGTGGGGTCGGACATGGGTGGTCGGGATCGGGCCGGCGACCTTAGCGCGGCAGCGCGAAAAAACGAAGCTGCACGGCGCCGTTCCCGCGGTTCACGGACGACGCGCTTGGAGGCAGGCGAGGATCGCTAACTCGTACTCGAGTTGGTCGCGGCGGCGGCCGGCGACACCGGTGACCGCGCCGCCATCCGACAACATAACCGCCAGCAAGCGCGTAGGTACGAACGCCGACAAGCCCGGCTGCCAGGGCGAGTCGGCGAAGCAGCGCTGGAGCAGTTCGAGCCGCGCGGCGGTCGCGGCCGGGTCGGTCGGCGGGAACACGACGATCAAGTTGCCGACCTTGTTCTCGCTGATCAGGGTCCGGAGCTCCCATTGAATCCACTCGGTCAAGCCGGCAACCATGATGACGAGGCGCGACTTCGCGATCCAGTCGCGAACCGCCTGCTGCCAGGTATGATCGTCGAAGTAGGCGCGGTAGGCCCCGAGCAGCGGCGCTGACTCGTTGGGGGCACCGATCGCGACGAACGGGCCGAGCCAAGCGATCACGGCGGCGATGACCTCTTCAAGCCGGCGCTTCCGGAACTGCAGGCGCGCCACCAGGGCGTTCGGCGCAACGCGGCTAGTGTCGTCGACGAAACTTCGCAGCAGGAGGATCGGCGGGCGCGGGTCGCGCGCCATCGCTTGATCGGCACTGCGTCGCAGCCGGCGCCGCACGAAGCGCCCCACGAGGATGATGGGAAGCGCGATGCCGACCACGATCGCAATATTGGTGGCTCCGAACGCGAAGATCAGCTGATAGCTCGTTTCGCTCGACGCGTCAGCGTAGTTGTCGATGGTGGTCAACGCGTCCATGACCCTGGGCACCGCGAATGCGGCCGCAACTACGGCCACCCACGCCGTTTGCAGGGCGAGAAATGCAACGATACGCACGGCTCGCCACCACCGCGGTATCCGCTCGAGGCCGCGCTTGAATCGGAGCAGGGCGATTGCCGACGTCGACGCAACGGCGGCTCGCGCCTTGAGGATCGGCAAGGCGGTCGCCGCCACCGCCAGCGCGAGAGCCAGGTAGACCAAGGATCCGGCGAGAAGCACGTCGCACCCCGCCCGCGCCAGCGGAACGGCGATGACGCCGGCGAGGAGCGCATCGGCCACCAGCATCAGCACCGCCGCGACGATGAGCGCGCGCGCGGAAGTGTGGCCGAATGCCAGGAGGAGCGGCGCCTGCACGGCGAAGGCGACGGCGAGCCGCGGCATCTCGTACCAGACCGCGCACGAGGCTTTGACGTCGACGCTCATGAGCACGGCGAGGCCGATGGGACCGAGAATGGCGAGCAAACGCGTGGCGATCCAAAACCGGCGTAAGTCGCGCGCGGCGGCGGCGACGTCGATCGCTGGCGGTCGGTCAGGAATTGTAGGAGGCGGCGCCATGGCTCAGACTAGCGCCGGCTTCGCCCACGAACGACCGGTTTACGTCACGCCCGCAATCGGCACCACCGCCATGGCCTCATCCCAACCGCGCGACGGCGGCACCTTCGACTACGTGATCGTCGGCGGCGGCACCGCCGGATCGCTGCTCGCCAACCGCCTCTCGGCCGATCCGCGCCAGCGCGTCTTGTTGCTCGAGGCCGGCGGCGACGACGACTGGCTCTGGTTTCACATCCCGATCGGCTACCTGTTCGCCATCGGCAACCCACGTGCCGACTGGTGCTTCAAGACCGAACCGGTCCCCGGTCTCGACGACCGCGCAATCGGCTACGCCCGCGGCAAGGTGATCGGCGGCTGCACGGCGATCAACGCAATGATCTACATGCGCGGCCAAGCCGAAGACTACGATACTTGGCGCCAATCGGGCCTGACCGGGTGGGGCTGGAGCGACGTCCTTCCCTACTTCAAGCGCCACCAGGACCACTTCGCCGGCGCGTCCGAAACGCATGGCGCTGGCGGCGAATGGCGGGTCGAAAGAGCCCGCGTCAAATGGGAGCTGATGGACGCGGTCGAGGCCGCGGGCATCGAGCTCGGCATCCCGCCGGTCGCGGATTTCAACGGCGGCAGCAACGAAGGTTCAGGCTATTTCCAGGTCAATCAGCGGCGCGGCCGGCGCTGGTCAGCAGCGACCGGATTCCTTAAGCCGGTATTGCACCGACCGAACCTCGTGCTGCGGACCGGCGTCCACGTCGAAAAGGTCGCCCTCGACGGTCGCCGCGCGAGCGGGGTCGTCTACCGCCGCGACGGCGAGCGCCACCTCGCGACCGCGCAAGCGGAGGTCATCCTGGCCGCCGGCGCAATCGGCTCGCCGCAGATCTTGCAGCTATCTGGGATCGGACCGGCCGACCTGCTCAGGGCGCACGGTATCGCCGTCGTACACGCGCTGGACGGGGTCGGCGAAAACCTCCACGACCATTTGCAGCTTCGCCTGATCTACCAAGTGAGCGGCGTCCCGACCATCAACGCAATGCAGAAGTCGCTATGGCAGAAGGCACGGATGGCGCTCGAATATGCGCTGTTCCGACGTGGTGCGCTGACGATGGCACCCTCGACCTTCGGCCTCTTCACGCGATCAAGCCCGGAACACGCGACTCCCAACGTCGAGTTCCACATCCAGCCGCTTTCGCTCGATAAGTTCGGCGATCCCCTCCACGACTTTCCGGCCTTCACCGCCAGCATCTGCAACCTGCGCCCGACCTCGCGCGGGTATGTCCGGATCAAGAGCCCCGACCCGTTGGCGGCGCCGGCGATCCAGCCCAACTATCTGAGCACCGAGGCGGACCGCCGGGTCGCGGTCGACACAATCCGCCTGACTCGCCGGCTCGCGGCGACGAGGGCGCTCGCGAAATACCGGCCCCAGGAGTTTCTACCCGGGCCGTCAGTCCAGTCCGAGGCCGAAATGCGCCAGGCCGCCGGGCGGATCGGCTCCACCATCTTCCACCCGGTTTCGACCGCAAAAATGGGGATCGATTCCGACCCGCTTGCGGTACTGGATGGGCGGCTTCGAGTCCGCGGTGTCGACGGTTTGCGTGTGATCGACGCCTCGGCGATGCCGCGGATCACGTCGGGCAACACTGCTTCGCCGACGTTGATGATCGCCGAGAAAGGCGCGGCGATGGTCGTCGAGGACGGCCGCCGCTGACGGCCGCGTCAAATCGGCTGGAACTCGCCGTCGGCGCTAAGGCTGAAGAGATCGCCGGTATCGATTTCGAAGTACCAGCCGTGGAGCGAGAGCGTACCGGCAGCGACCCGCTCGCGGACCCAGGGAAAACTCGAGAGATTGGTGACCGATGAGCGGATACCTTCCTCCTCGCTCAAGCGCTGCAGATCGCCGCGCCCCGCCTCGACCAACGCCAGCGCCCGCGTACGGGCGGCCCGAATCGTTGCCATCCAAGTCGAAATGAAGTCATCGTCGGTCGCGCGCGGATCGGCGAGCAACGCGGCGATGCCGCCGCACCCGGCGTGACCCAAGACGATGACGTGGGCGACGTTCAGCAGGCGGACGGCGAATTCGAGCGCGGCGCTGGTGCCGTGGAAGCCGCCGTCGGGCGTGAACGGCGGCACCAGGTTGGCGACGTTCCGGACAACGATGATCTCGCCGAGTTCGGCGTCGAGCATCATCTGCGGGTCGATCCGCGAGTCGACGCAGGCGATCACCATCGCCCGCGGCGTCTGACCCTGCTGCGCCAACGTCCGATAGGTGTGGCGGTGCGCACGATAATAGGTCGAGCGGAACTTACGAAATCCCTCGAGAAGTTTCTCCATGCGGGCGGTCGCGACCGGCTAGTGGGGGATGGCGGCGATGAAGCGCAGTTCGTTGGGCGAAGCGGTTTCGATCGTGAGGCGGGCGGCCAAGCGCTCGCCGATGCGGGCGGTATAGAAGGGCTGGACCGAGCGCGCGTCAACTGCGGCGACGGTGATCTCCCCCGCCAGGGCCTGGCGGGTGGTCTCGCTCAACTGCGCGCGCTCGCCTTTGGCGGTGAGTTCCATGATGAAATTGCCGCCCGGGCGTTGGCTGAACGCGATCGTGACGGTACCGCCGCGCGGAATCGATTCCGCCGCCAACAGCACGAGGTTGAGGAGGTATTTGTATTCGTCGTTGAACAGGGTCGGCGAATCGGCGGCATCGATCGTCCAATCGATCGACG
>CAMDOQ010000090.1 GCA_945903685.1 Rhizobium sp. Q54 | reverse complement strand
GTGATCGACGTGCCCGATCGTCCCCACATTGCAGTGCGGCTTCGTCCGCTCAAATTTTTCCTTGGCCATGGCTTTATTCCCGTACTCGTGTGGTCGATCGTCAGGCGAGTTTGGCTCTAACTTCTTCGGAGATCGTTTCCGGCACCTGCGCGTAATGATCGAAGTGCATGGTGAAGGTCGCGCGCCCCTGCGTGAGCGAGCGGAGGTTGTTGACGTACCCGAACATGTTGGCGAGCGGCACGAACGCGTTGATGACCAACGCGTTGCCGCGCTTCTCGGTCGAGCGGATCTGGCCGCGGCGGCTGGCGAGATCGCCGATCACGTCGCCCATGTAATCTTCCGGCGTCACCGCCTCAACCCGCATGATCGGCTCGAGCAGCTTGATGCGGAGCCTGGGCGCGATTTCGCGGAGCGCGGAGCGGCCTGCGATCTCGAACGCCATCGACGATGAGTCGACCTCGTGGCTGGCGCCGTCGTAGAGCGTCGCCTTGAAGTCGATCAGCGGGAAGCCCGCCAACAGGCCCGACTCGGCGACTTGGCGAATACCCTTTTCGACCGCCGGCACGTATTCCTTGGGCACGGTACCGCCGACAACGTCGTTTTCGAACACGTAGCCCGAGCCCGCCGGCATCGGCTCGAACCGCAGCTTGATGCGGGCATACTGGCCGGCGCCGCCGGTCTGCTTCTTGTGGGTGTAGTCGATGTCGGCGGCGTGCGTGATCGCTTCGCGGTAGGCGACTTGCGGCGCGCCGACGTTGGCGCCGACGCCGAACTCGCGTTTCATGCGATCGACGATGATTTCGAGGTGAAGTTCGCCCATCCCTTTGAGGATGGTCTGGCCGGTTTCCTGATCGGTCGACACCCGGAACGAGGGGTCTTCCTGCACGAACCGCTGCAGCGCGCTGGCGAGCTTTTCCTGGTCGGCCTTGGTCTTGGGTTCGACCGCGACCTCGATGACCGGATCGGGGAATTCCATCTTTTCCAACACCGCCGGCTGGTCGGGTGCGCACAGCGTGTCGCCGGTGATGGTGCCCTTGAGGCCGGCCAGCGCGATGATGTCTCCGGCATACGCTTCGTTGATTTCTTCGCGCGTATTGGCGTGCATGAGCAGCATGCGGCCGATGCGCTCGGTCCTGCCTTTGGTCGAGTTGAGGGCCTTGTCGCCCGTGCGCATCGTACCCGAATAGATGCGCACGAACGTCAGCGTGCCGACGAACGGATCCGACATGATCTTGAAGGCGAGGCCGGATAACGGATCGTCGTCGCGGGCCTTGCGCTCGAGCTCTTCGCCGCTATCGGGGTTGGTGCCCTTGATGGCGACGACGTCGGTCGGCGCCGGCAGAAAATCGACCACCGCGTCGAGCAGCAGTTGCACGCCCTTGTTGCGGAACGCCGAACCATTGATGACCGGCACGAACTTGCCGGTGACGGTGCCCTTGCGGATCAGCTTCTTGAGCGTCGCCTGGTCGGGCTCTTTACCCTCGAGGTACGCTTCGAGCGTGGCATCGTCGAGCTCGACCGCGAGCTCCAGCATCTTGCTGCGATATTCGGCCGCCTGCTCGGCCATGTCGGCCGGGATTTCCTCGAGCACGTATTCGGCGCCGAGGGTGTCGTCTTTCCAAGTAACCGCCTTCATCTGCACGACGTCGATGACGCCGCAATAGCCGCCTTCGACGCCGAGCGGCAGCGAGATCACCAGCGGCACCGCGCCGAGCCGGTCCTTGATCATCTCGACGGTATTGAAGAAGTCGGCGCCGATCCGGTCCATCTTATTGACGAAGCAGATGCGCGGAACGTTGTACTTATCCGCCTGGCGCCAAACCGTTTCCGACTGCGGCTCGACCCCGGCGACCGAATCGAACACCGCGACCGCACCGTCGAGGACGCGCAACGAGCGCTCGACTTCGATCGTGAAGTCGACGTGACCGGGCGTGTCGATGATGTTGATGCGATGGTCGTTCCAGAAACAGGTGGTGGCGGCCGACGTGATGGTGATGCCGCGCTCCTGCTCCTGCTCCATCCAATCCATGGTCGCGGCGCCGTCATGGACTTCGCCCATGCGATGCAGTCGGCCGGTGTAGTAAAGGATCCGCTCGGTCGTCGTGGTCTTGCCGGCATCGATGTGGGCCATGATGCCGATGTTGCGGTAACGATCGAGGGGAGTGGTGCGCGCCATGACGGGACCGGTTACCAGCGGTAATGGGAGAAGGCGCGATTGGCCTCCGCCATCCGATGCGTATCCTCCCGCTTCTTGACCGCGGAGCCGCGATTATTGGCAGCATCGAGCAGTTCGGCCGCCAACCGGTCCGTCATCGTTTTCTCGCTGCGCCCGCGCGCCGCCTGGATCAACCAGCGGATCGCCAAGGCCTGGCTGCGGTCCGGGCGTACCTCGATCGGCACCTGATAGGTGGCGCCGCCGACGCGACGCGAGCGCACCTCGACCGACGGTTTGACGTTATCCATGGCGTCATGAAAAAGCCGCAGCGGATCTTTTCCGGTGCGGCCCTGTATCGACTGCATGGCCCCGTAGACGATCTGCTCGGCGGCCGCTTTCTTGCCGTCGTACATGACCGAATTCATGAACTTGGTGACCACCCGATCGCCGTAGCGGGGATCGGACAGGACCTCGCGTCGAGTGGCTGCGCGCCGGCGTGACATCGATCGGTTCTCGCTCGCTCTCTAACCAATAGAAAGGCCCGATCCGCATGGATCGAGCCGATACTCACTTCGGACGTTTGGCGCCGTACTTCGAACGACGCTGGCGGCGGTCGTTTACGCCCTGCGTATCGAGCACGCCGCGAATGATGTGGTAGCGGACGCCCGGCAGATCCTTGACGCGGCCGCCACGGATCATGACGACCGAGTGTTCCTGCAGATTGTGACCTTCGCCGGGAATGTAGCTGGTGACCTCGAAGCCGTTGGTCAAGCGGACGCGCGCGACTTTGCGTAGCGCCGAGTTCGGCTTCTTCGGCGTCGTCGTGTAGACCCGCGTGCAGACGCCGCGCTTCTGCGGACAATGGTTAAGCGCCGGCACCTTGTTGTGCGCGGCGGCCTTGACCCGTGGCTTACGGATGAGTTGATTTATCGTCGGCATGCATAACCGCCAGCGCATCAGACCTTGGTTGACGTTCACTCAGAAGCGAACTGGCGGGGAGCCCATGGGGCTCACCGCCAGATCGAAATCTGGTCCCTCAGGACCGCAAATTGTGCGTCGCCTAGTCGGGCACAGCGTCTAGGTCGTGACCGCCTACCACCAGCGCCCCGAGGAAGGCGCGGATACTAGTCGCGAGGGGGGGGGGCGTCAAGCCGCAATTGCCTGAAATTGCACGACTTTGACTGCGATTCGAAGGACCGTGTACGGCCGCCACTAGTTCTCGTCGGTCGGCCGCGAAAACCAACGAAACTTTGTTGCGGCGGTGCTCGCCGGACGCCTCGATCCAAAAGAAAACGGCGCCCACCGGAGCGGTGGGCGCCGTATCGGAACCGGCCGGCCGGAGCAGTTAGGCCGCAGTCGGGTTCTCGCCCGCCGCCGCCGCCGCCCCTGCCTCTTCGGCAATAGCGGCCGCATCGGCGCTGGTTTCGAGCGCTTTCAGGATCTCCCGATCGCGGTCGGCCGCGACCTGCTTCAACCGGTTCATGACCGAGCCGGTACCGGCGGGGATCAGGCGACCGACGATCACGTTCTCCTTGAGGCCGGTCAGGTTGTCGACACGGCCCGAGACAGCGGCTTCGGTCAACACCCGCGTCGTCTCCTGGAACGACGCCGCCGAGATGAACGACGCGGTCTGGAGCGAGGCCTTGGTGATGCCGAGCAGCACCGGCTTTGACGTCGGCAGCTTGCCCTTCTCGGCCTTGATTTTGGTGCAGGCCTGACGGAAGTCGACCAAGTCGATGTGCTCGCCGGCGAGGAATATCGAATCGCCGGGCTCCTCGATCTCGACCTTCTGCAGCATCTGGCGGATGATTACCTCGATGTGCTTGTCGTCGATGCGGACGCCCTGGAGGCGGTAGACCTCCTGGATTTCATTGACGAGGTAGGTAGCGAGCGCCTCGACCCCGAGCACGCGCAGGATGTCGTGCGGCACCGGGTTGCCGTCGAGCAACAGGTCGCCCGTGCGGACGATGTCGCCTTCTTGCACCGCGATGTGCTTGCCCTTCGGAATCAAGTACTCGACCGGGTCGCCATCGGCCGGCGTCACAACGATGCGGCGCTTGGCTTTGTAGTCCTTGCCAAAGCTGACGCGGCCTTCGGTCTCGCTGATGATCGCGTGGTCCTTGGGCCGGCGCGCCTCGAACAGCTCCGCGACCCGCGGCAAGCCGCCGGTGATGTCGCGGGTCTTCGTCGATTCGCGCGGGATGCGGGCCAGCACGTCGCCGGCGTTGACCTTGGCGCCGTCCTCGACCGACAAGATCGCGTCGACCGAAAGGAAATTACGGGACTCGTTGCCGTTGGCGAGGATGATGATTTCACCCTTCTCGTCGCGGAGAGTAATGCGCGGACGCAGGTCCGCGGCCTTCGGCTGCTGCCGCCAGTCGACGATCACCTTGTTCGAAATACCGGTGGTTTCGTCCAACAGCTCGCGCATCGACATGCCGTCGACGATATCGCGATAGTGGGCGTACCCCTCCTTCTCGGTGATGATCGGGATGGTGTAGGGGTCCCATTCGGCCAGTTTGTCGCCCTTCTTGACCTTGCTGCCGTTGACCACGGCGAGACGCGCGCCGAACGGCACGCGGTGCCGCGAACGCTCGCGTTCGTTGTCGTCGCTGATCACGATCTCGCAGTTGCGGCCCATGACCACGAGGCGGCCGCTCGAATCCTTGACCAGATTGGGGTGCTCGATCCGGACGATGCCCTCGTAGGCCGACTCGAAGGTCGAGGTCTCGGCGAGCTGTGCGGTGCCGCCGATGTGGAACGTTCGCATCGTCAGCTGGGTGCCGGGTTCGCCGATCGACTGCGCGGCGATGACGCCGACCGCTTCGCCGGCGTTGACCGGCGTCCCGCGGGCGAGGTCGCGGCCGTAGCAGCATGCGCACGTACCGCCATCGGTCTCGCATGTCAGCACCGACCGAATCATCACCGACTCGAGGCCGGAAGTTTCGATGCGGTCGCACTCGACCTCTTGGATCAGCTCGCCGGCCTTTACGATCACGTCGCCGCTGCGCGGGTCGACGATATCGATCGCGGCCGAGCGGCCGAGGATGCGATCGCGCAGTTGCACGACGACGTCGCCGCCTTCGAGCACTTCTTTGACGGTCAGCCCTTCTTTGGTGCCGCAATCGTACTCGACGATGACGCAGTCCTGCGCGACGTCGACCAGGCGGCGCGTCAAGTAACCCGAGTTCGCGGTCTTGAGCGCGGTGTCGGCCAGCCCCTTGCGGGCGCCGTGGGTCGAGTTGAAGTACTCGAGCACGGTCAGGCCTTCCTTGAAGTTCGAGACGATCGGGGTTTCGATGATTTCGCCCGACGGTTTAGCCATCAGACCACGCATACCGGCGAGTTGGCGCATTTGCGCCGCCGAACCACGGGCGCCCGAGTCGGCCATCATGAAGATCGAGTTGAGCGAGGGCTCGAGGCGGCCGTCCTTACCCGCCTTGTGCCCGATTCCCTTCATCATCTCCTCGGCGACCCGCTCGGTGCACTGCGACCACGCGTCGACGACCTTGTTGTATTTTTCGCCCTGGGTGATGAGACCGTCTTGGTACTGCTGCTCGTATTCCTTGACCAACCCCTGGGTCTCGCCGACCAGGCGCTCCTTGCTCTCGGGCACCACCATGTCGTCCTTGCCGAACGAAATCCCGGCTCGGCACGCGTACGAGAAGCCCAAGCCCATGATGCGGTCGGCGAACAACACCGTCTCTTTCTGCCCGCAATGGCGATAGACCTCGTCGATGACGCGCGTGATCTCCTTCTTGGTCAGCTGCTTGTTGACCAGCGCGAACGGCACGATCGCTTTCTTCGGTAGCAGCTCGCCCAGGATGAGGCGCCCCGGCGTGGTATCGGCTCGCTCGATGATCGCGTTCCCGGCGGCGTCGACCGTATGGTAGCGCCCCTTGATCTTGGCATGGAGGCTGAGCGCGCCGGCTTCAATAGCGTGATGCAGTTCGCCAATGTCGCGGTAGGTCTTGCCTTCGCCCGGCTCGCCGTTCCGCTCCATGGTGAGGTAATAGAGCCCGAGCACGATGTCCTGCGAGGGTACGATGATCGGCTTGCCGTTCGCCGGACTCAGGATGTTGTTGGTCGACATCATGAGCACGCGCGCCTCGAGCTGTGCCTCGAGCGAAAGCGGTATGTGGACGGCCATCTGGTCGCCGTCGAAATCGGCGTTGAAGGCGGCGCATACCAGCGGATGGAGCTGGATCGCCTTGCCTTCGATCAGGATGGGTTCGAACGCCTGAATGCCGAGGCGGTGGAGCGTCGGCGCGCGGTTCAACAGTACCGGATGCTCGCGGATCACCTCTTCGAGGATATCCCACACTTCGGGCCGTTCTTTTTCGACCAGCTTTTTCGCCATCTTGACGGTCGCGGCCATGCCCTTGATCTCAAGCCGCGAGTAGACGAACGGCTTGAACAGTTCGAGTGCCATCTTCTTAGGCAACCCGCACTGATGAAGCTTGAGTTCGGGGCCGACCACGATCACCGAACGGCCCGAGTAGTCGACGCGTTTGCCGAGCAGATTCTGGCGGAACCGGCCCTGCTTGCCCTTGAGCATGTCGGACAAGGACTTGAGCGGCCGCTTGTTGGCCCCGGTGATGACGCGACCGCGGCGGCCGTTGTCGAACAGCGCATCGACCGCTTCCTGCAGCATGCGCTTTTCGTTGCGGACGATGATGTCCGGGGCGCGCAACTCGATCAGGCGCTTCAGGCGGTTATTGCGGTTGATGACACGGCGATAGAGGTCGTTCAGGTCCGAGGTCGCGAAACGCCCGCCGTCGAGCGGCACCAGCGGCCGCAAATCCGGCGGAATCACCGGCACCACGGTCAGGATCATCCATTCCGGCCGGTTGCCCGATTCGATGAACGCTTCGACCAGTTTAAGGTGCTTGATGATTTTCTTGGGTTCGACCGTCGACTTGGTCTCGCGCAGATCGACCCGCAGCCGCTCGCGCTCCGACTCGAGATCGATCTCGGTCAACAACTGACGAATGGCTTCGGCGCCGATACCGGCAGTGAACGAATCGGGGCCGTACTCGTCTTGCGCCTTATTGAACTGCTCTTCCGACAGCAACTGCTGTTGCTTCAAGGGGGTCAGGCCCGGCTCGATGACGACGTAATTCTCGAAATAGAGGATGCGTTCGAGGTCCTTCAGCGTCATGTCGAGCATCAGGCCGATGCGCGAGGGCAACGACTTCAGGAACCAGATGTGCGCGACCGGCGCGGCCAACTCGACGTGGCCCATACGTTCGCGGCGGACCTTGGAGAGCGTCACCTCGACGCCGCACTTCTCGCAGGTGATGCCGCGGTACTTCATGCGCTTGTACTTGCCGCACAAGCATTCATAGTCCTTGATCGGTCCGAAGATGCGGGCGCAGAACAAGCCGTCGCGTTCGGGCTTGAAGGTCCGGTAGTTGATGGTTTCCGGCTTCTTGATTTCGCCGTAGGACCACGAGCGGATCCGCTCCGGGCTGGCGATCGAGATCTTGATCTGGTCGAAGCTCTGGGGAGCGACCGGGCCGCCAAAGACCTTCATTACCTCGTTCATGGCTTCTCCTTGCCGATTAGCCGTGTTCCGCGAACCGCCGCTCAAAGACCGCGCTGCAGCAACTCGACGTTGAGGCAGAGCGAACGAAGTTCCTTAACCAACACATTGAAGGACTCCGGAATGCCAGCCTCGAATGTGTCGTCGCCGCGAACGATCGCCTCGTACACCTTGGTGCGCCCCGCGACGTCGTCAGACTTGACCGTCAACATCTCCTGGAGCGTGTAAGCGGCGCCATAGGCCTGGAGCGCCCACACTTCCATTTCGCCGAAGCGTTGTCCGCCGAACTGCGCCTTGCCGCCGAGCGGCTGCTGGGTGACGAGGCTGTAGGGACCGATGGCGCGGGCGTGGATCTTGTCGTCGACCAGGTGGTGGAGCTTCAGCATGTAGATGTAGCCGACCGTCACCTTGCGGCCGAACTCCTCGCCGGTGCGGCCATCGAACAGACGGACCTGACCGGAACTGTCGAGGCCGGCTTTCTCCAGCATGATAACGATGTCCTGCTCGGTCGCGCCTTCGAATACCGGAGTCGCGAACGGCACCCCGCTGCGCAGCACGTCACCGAGCTCGACGACGTTGCGTTCGCTCATCGTCTCGATTTCGTCGTCGTACTGGCGCTTGCTGTAGACGCTCTTGAGGATGCGACGGAGATCATCGGTCTTTTGGCTGTTGCCGCGGATCTTATCGACCACATCGCCGATCTTGCGGCCCAAGCCGGCCGCGGCCCATCCGAGATGCGTCTCCAGAATCTGGCCGACGTTCATGCGTGATGGCACGCCGAGCGGATTGAGAACGATGTCGACCGGCGTCCCGTCATCGAGATACGGCATTTCTTCGATCGGCACGATCTTCGAGATCACGCCCTTGTTGCCGTGGCGTCCGGCCATCTTGTCGCCTGGCTGCAACTTGCGCTTCACCGCGACGAACACCTTGACCATCTTCATGACGCCCGGCGGTAGTTCGTCGCCGCGCTGCAGCTTGTCGACCTTGTCTTCGAAGCGCCGCTCGACGCTGCCCATCGCCAGATCGAAGTGCTTCTTGATCTGCTCGATCTCGGCCATCGCCTTGGCTTCTTTAAGGCCGATCTGCCACCACTGGCCCGGGGTCAGGTCTTCGAGAGTCTGATCCGTGACCTTACCGGTCTTCATGCCGCGCGGACCGCTAACCGCGGTGTTGCCGATCAACCGCTTTTTCAGCCGGTCGTAGGTGTTGCGTTCGAGGATCGCCTTTTCGTCGTCGCGGTCCTTGGCCAGCCGCTCGATTTCGGCGCGCTCGATCGCGAGCGCGCGCTCGTCCTTGTCAACGCCGCGGCGCGAGAAAACGCGCACCTCGACCACGGTGCCGGCCACCGACGGCGGCACCCGCAGCGACGTATCGCGGACGTCGGACGCCTTTTCGCCGAAGATCGCGCGCAGCAGCTTCTCTTCCGGCGTCATCGG
>CAMDOQ010000089.1 GCA_945903685.1 Rhizobium sp. Q54 | reverse complement strand
GATGCCGCGTCGCGCCCCGCTCGCTTTGGTGATTGGGATCGCGGCCACGCTGATCGATCCGGCCGGCGCGGCGGCTGCCGTCGGCGGCGGACATTTCGACGGCGCCGAGCTCGGCTTCGTCTGGGTGGTGCCGTTCATCGGCATCCTGCTCTCGATCGCGATCCTGCCGCTTGCGACACCGACGTTCTGGCACCATCACTTCGGCAAGGTGTCGGCGTTCTGGGCGCTCGCCTTCCTGGTGCCGTTCGCGATCCGGTTCGGACCGGGCGAAACGACCTACCAGTTCCTCCATACCGCGTTGCTCGAGTACATCCCGTTCATCATCCTGTTGTTCGCGCTATTCACCGTCGCCGGCGGGGTGCGGCTCAAAGGCAGCTTGCGCGGCACCCCGGCCGTGAACACCCTGATGCTCGCGATCGGCACCGTGATCGCGAGCTGGACCGGCACCACCGGCGCGGCCATGCTCCTGATCCGGCCGGTGCTCCGCGCCAACGAGTGGCGCAAGCATCAAGTCCACGTGGTCGTGTTCTTCATCTTCCTGGTCGCCAACATCGGCGGCTCGCTGACGCCGCTGGGCGACCCGCCGTTGTTCCTGGGCTTTCTGAAGGGCGTGGGTTTCTTCTGGACGATGAACCTGCTGCCGCCGCTCCTCCTGGTCGGCGGCATTCTGTTGGTCGTGTTCTTCGCGCTCGACACCTACCTCTACCGCCGCGAACCGCCGCACGACCCCGATGCCGAAGAAGCGAAAGAGAAGCTCGGTCTCGACGGCAAGATCAACATTCTGTTCCTGGCCGGCATCGTCGGCGCCGTGTTGCTCTCGGGCGTTTGGAAATCCGGCGTTGCGTTCCCGATCTACGGCGTCGATGTCGACCTGCAGAACCTCGTCCGCGACATCCTGCTGCTGGCGATCGCCTACTTCTCGATGCGCTTCACCGCGACCGAAACCCGAGCCGGCAACGGCTTTTCGTGGGGCCCGATCGCCGAGGTCGCCAAGCTGTTCGCCGGCATCTTTCTCACCATCATCCCCGCGATCGCGATCCTGCGGGCCGGGCGCGACGGCGCCCTCGCGCCCCTGGTTGCGCTCGCCCACCGCCCCGACGGCAGCGTCATCGACGCCGCGTACTTCTGGCTCTCGGGCGGGCTTTCGAGCTTTCTCGACAACGCGCCCACCTATCTGATTTTCTTCAACATGGCCGGCGGCGACCCCGAGGCCTTGATGGGACCGATGGCGCGCACACTGCTCGCGGTCTCGGTCGGCTCGGTGTTCATGGGCGCCAACACCTACATCGGCAACGCGCCCAACTTCATGGTCCGCGCCATCGCCGAAGAGCGCGGGGTTAAAATGCCGAGCTTCTTCGGCTACATGCTGTGGTCGGGCGCGATTTTGATCCCCTGTTTCCTGCTGACGACCTGGGTGTTCTTTATCTGACGCCCAACCACGCCACGCCAGGACGCGCTTGACCCCGCCCTGACGCGGCGCGACACTTTCCGCCAACAAGAGGCCCAGGCGGCCCATCCGCGGCCGACCCGGCCCAGGCAGCATCCCGCTCGGCGCGGGGTGCGTACAGGCGAGGGAGAGCGCACCATGGGCGCAGAATTCGGCATCGGCGCGAGCGTCAAGCGCAAGGAAGACTTCCGCTTCGTTACCGGCCGCGGCAATTATCTCGACGATATCAACCGCCCCGGCCAGGCCTACGGCTATTTCGTCCGCTCGCCCTACGCTCACGCCAAGATTGCCGGAATTGACGCCAAGAAGGCATCCAAGATGCCGGGTGTCGTTCGAGTCCTCACCGGCGCCGACCTCGAGGCCGACAAGATCGGCGGGTTGATTTGCGGCTGGAACGTGAAGTCGAAGGACGGCACCGATACCCGGATGCCCAAGCACCCGGCGCTCGCCTCCGACACGGTGCGCTATGTCGGCGACGCCATCGCGTTGGTGGTCGCCGAGACCTACGCGCAGGCGCGCGATGCCGCCGAAGCGGTTAAGGTCAAGTACGACGTCCTGCCGGCCCAGATCGACGTCAGCAAAGCCGATAAGAAGGGCGCCGCCATCGTCCACGCCGACGTCCGCCGCAACATGGCGTACGATTGGGAGATCGGCGACAAGAAGGCGACCGATGCCGCCTTCGCCAAGGCGGCCCATGTTGCCAAGCTCGACCTGGTCAACAACCGGGTCGCGCCCAACGCGATGGAGCCGCGCGCCGCGATCGGCGAGTACAGCGCGTCGGACGATTCCTTCACGCTCTACACCACCAGCCAGAATCCGCATGTCGCCAGGCTGGTACTGTCGGCATTCGTCCAGATCGCGCCCGAGCACAAGCTCCGCGTCGTGTCGCCCGACATGGGCGGCGGCTTCGGCTCGAAGATTTTCATCTACCCCGATGAAACCGCGGTGATCTGGGCGGCGAAGAAGGTCGGCCGCCCGGTCAAATGGACCTCCGACCGCGCCGAGGCGTTCCAAACCGACTGCCACGGCCGCGACCACGTCACCCACGTCGAGCTTGCGCTCGACCAAGGCGGCAAGTTCCTTGGCTTGCGCGTCTCGACCAAGGCCAACATGGGCGCCTACCTGTCGACCTTCGCGAGCTGCGTGCCGTCCTACCTTTACGGCACCCTGCTGCAGGGGCAGTACACGACCGGCGCGATCCATTGCGAGGTCAAGGCGGTCTTCACGCACACGACCCCGGTCGATGCCGTGCGCGGTGCCGGCCGGCCGGAAGCGACCTACGTGATCGAGCGGATCATCGATGTCGCCGCGCGCGATCTCAAGATCGATCCCGCCGACCTCCGCCGGCGCAACATGATCCAGCCGAACGCGTTTCCGTATCAGACCCAGGTCGCGCTGCAGTACGATTCCGGCAACTATCCGGCCGCGCTCACCAAGGCCCTCGAAATTGCCGACTACAAGGGCTTCGCCCAGCGCCGCGACGAGGCCAAGCGGCGCGGTAAACTCCGCGGCATCGGCCTCTCGTCCTATATCGAAGCCTGCGGCATCGCACCGTCGGCGGTGGTGGGCGCGTTGGGGTGCGGCGTCGGCCTCTATGAAGGCGCCACGGTCCGCATGAACCCGACCGGGAGTGCGATCGTCTACATCGGCTCGCACAGCCACGGCCAGGGCCACGAAACGACGTTTTCGCAGGTCGTGCACGAGCGCCTCGGCGTCCCGTTCGAGCAGATCGAGATCGTCCATGGCGACACCGGCAAGATCCCATTCGGCATGGGCACTTACGGCTCGCGCTCGATCGCGGTCGGCGGCGTCGCGCTGCAGAACGCGGTCGACAAGCTGATCGAGAAGGGCCGCAAGATCGCCGCCCATAAGCTCGAGGTCGCCGAATCCGACATCCAGTTCAAGGACGGCACCTATTCGGTCGTCGGCACCGACAAGAAGACCTCGTTCGCCGAGGTCACGTTCGCGGCCTACGTGCCGCACAACTATCCGGCCGGGCTCGAACCGGGCATGGAGGCGACCGCGTTCTACGACCCGGCCAACTTTACCTTTCCGGCCGGGACCCACGTCTGCGAGGTCGAGGTCGATCCCGACACCGGCGGCGTCGAGGTCGTCAAGTGGTCGGCCTGCGACGATTTCGGCCGCATCATCAATCCGATGATCGTCGAAGGCCAGGTTCACGGCGGCATCGCCCACGGCATCGGCCAGGCGTTGCTCGAAGGCTGCGTCTACGACAAGTCGGGCCAACTCCTGACCGCGAGCTACATGGACTACGCGATGCCGCGTGCCGACAACTTCCCGACCATCAAGGTCGACACGATCCAGACGCCGTGTCCGCACAACGCGCTCGGGGTCAAGGGCTGCGGCGAGGCCGGTGCCATCGCCGCACCGCCGGCGGTGGTGAACGCCATCGCCAACGCACTCAACGTCAAGCACGTCGAGATGCCGGCGACGGCAGAACGGGTGTGGCAGGCGTTGAACGCTTGAAGGACGAGGAACGGCCGACCCCAAGCTTGACACTGAAGGGGGCCGACGCGATGCTGCCCCGCCCGTCGAGCGAATAGGTCGGCGCTACAACGAACGAAAAAGAGTAAGTCGGAGGACGTGATGGCGACCCACAAAGTAACGATGAAGGTGAACGGCAAGGCGGTGAGCGGCGAGGTCGAGTCGCGCACGCTGCTGGTGCACTTCCTGCGCGAGACGTTGCGGCTGACGGGGACGCACGTCGGCTGCGACACCAGCCAGTGCGGCGCGTGCACGGTGCACATGAATGGCGAGTCGGTGAAGTCGTGCTCGCTGTTCGCGGTCCAGTGCGAGGGCCAGGACATCCAGACGATCGAGGGCGTCGCCACCGGCGATCAGCTGCATCCGATGCAGCAGGCATTCAAGGACAATCACGGGCTGCAGTGCGGCTACTGCACGCCGGGGATGATCATGACCGCGCTCGACATGGTGCGGCGGATCCCGAGCCCGAGCGAGCAGGAGATCCGGAAGAACCTCGAGGGCAACATGTGCCGCTGCACCGGCTACCACAACATCGTCAAATCGATCGCCGCCGGCGCCAAGGCGATGGCGGGCGCGCGCTAGCGCCAGACGCAGGGAGAAGAACCATGTACGAGTTCGACTACCACAAGGCGAAGAACGTCAAAGACGCGGTCGCGATCGCCAAGAAGCAGGACGAAGCCAAGTACTTGGCCGGCGGCATGTCACTGGTGCCGCCGATGAAGCTCCGGCTCGCCAAGCCCGGCAACCTGATCGACTTGAACGAGGTCGGCGAACTCGCCGGGATCAAGGTCGACGGCAAGACGGTCGCGGTCGGCGCGATGACGCGGCATGAATCAGTCGCCGAGTCGAAGGACGTCAAGAAGGCGATCCCGGCATTGGCCAAGCTCGCGGGCGGGATCGGCGACCCGCAGGTGCGCCACCGCGGCACCATCGGCGGCTCGCTCGCCAACTCGGACCCGGCCGCGTGTTACCCGACGGCGGTGCTGGGTCTGGGGGCGACGATCGAGACCGACCAGCGCAAGATCGCGGCCGACGACTTCTTCACAGGCCTGTTCGAGACCGCGCTCAAAGAGGGCGAGCTCATCACCAAGGTGGTGTTCCCGGTTCCCGACAAGGCCTGCTACATCAAGTTCCCGAACCCGGCGTCGCGCTTCTCGATCGTCGGCGTGTTCGTCTCGAAGAAGGGGAACGAGGTGCGCTGCGTGGTGACGGGCGCCGGCCCGTGCGTGTTCCGGGTCAAGGGGATCGAGGACGCGCTCAAGAAGGACTTCTCGCCCAAGGCGATCGAGAATTACAAGCACCCGGCCTCGGGCCTGAACTCGGATATCCACGGCAGCGCCGAGTACCGCGCGCACCTGATCACCGTGCTCGCCAAACGCGCCGTCGCCGGCGCCGAGTAAGCGCGGCGAGCGGCGCCACGTCGCGATAGTGGGCGTCCGCCCGCAGCAGCGGCAACGTCCGGCCGCGTGAGGGATTGTTCCCCCCGGGTACCGCCCGATCACGCTGCCAAGCCGTGGGGCGGCCCCGACGGCCGCGTGAGCCCGGCCCGAGCCGCCTGTACATCGCCGGCCTAACGGGTTAGATGATGGATGGCGGCGGGGTCTTGGCCGCGCCCATTTTGCATTCGGCAGGCGCCCTAACCTCGGTCAACGCCGGTCGGCTGCGCGCCAGGTATTCACCCTCTGAGTCAACCCATGGCCGCCCTTCCTACCTCCGTCGATGCCACCGTCGAACTCCTGCGCGCCGGCAATTATGTCGCCGAGCGCAGCCTGGCGACGACGCTTTACCTCGCGCTCAAGCTTAAGCGCCCGCTGTTCCTCGAAGGCGAGGCCGGCGTCGGCAAGACCGAAATCGCCAATGTGCTCGCGCGCACGCTCGGCCGTCGGCTCGAGCGGCTGCAGTGCTACGAAGGGCTCGACGTCTCATCGGCGGTCTACGAGTGGAACTACGCCGCGCAGATGATCGAAATCCGCATCGCCGAAGCCGAAGGCGTGCAAGACCGCGAACGCCTGGGATCGGACGTGTTCTCGCCGCGCTTCCTGATCAAGCGCCCGCTCCTGCGCGCGCTCGAAACCGACACCGTCGGCCCGCCGGTGCTCCTGATCGACGAGCTCGACCGCACCGACGAGCCGTTCGAGGCGTTCCTGCTCGAAGTACTCGCCGACTACCAGATCACCGTGCCGGAAATCGGCACCGTCAAAGCTCAAGAACCGCCGATCGTGATCATCACCTCGAACCGTACCCGCGAGATCCACGACGCGCTGAAGCGCCGCTGCTACTACCACTGGGTCGACTTCCCGAACGCCGAGCGCGAACGCAAGATCGTGCTCCTGAAGGTGCCGGGCTGCAGCGAGCGGCTCGCGAAAGCGCTGATCGGGTTCGTCCAGGAGATCCGCAAGGTCGACCTCTTCAAGGTGCCGGGCATCTCCGAGACCATCGATTGGGCCGACGCGTTGATGCAACTGAACGCGATCACGTTGAACGCGCAGATGATCGACGACACGCTCGGCATCCTGCTCAAGTATCAGGACGACATTCAGAAGATCCGCGGCGACGAGGCGGCAGCGATCTTGAACCGCGTCAACGCGGAGCTGGCCGGGGCCGTCTGATGCCGGCGGCCGCGACGTCGACGCGCGCGGGCGAACCGCTCCGCGGTCGCCTCGCCGAGAACATCATCCACTTCGGCCGCGTGCTCCGGAAAGCCGGGATGCCGGTCGGCCCCGGCAAAGTGATCGAAGCGATCCGCGCCGTCGAAGCGGTCGGCATCCGCCACAAAGACGACTTTTACTGGGCGCTGCACGCGGTGTTCGTCAACCGTTTCGAGCATCGCGAGCTCTTCAATCAGGCGTTCCATATCGTCTGGCGCAAGCCGAATTTCCTGGCCGAACTGCAGAAAGTGCAGCTACCGCCGCTGGCGCCGCCCGAGAACGTCAAGAAGGCCAACCGGCGGGTCTCCGAAGCGGCGGTCGCCGAGCGTGGCGATGAGGATCAGGTCGAGCAGGAAAAGAAGGAGATCGAGCTCGACGCCTCGTTCACCTACTCCGACAAGGAAGTACTGCAGAAAGTCGACTTCGAAGCGATGTCGATCGAAGAACAGGCGCGCGCCAAGGACGCGATCAAGCGCATGCGCCTCCCGATCGTCGAGGTAAAAACCCGCCGCTTCACTGCCGATCCGCGCGGCGCCCGCATCGATATGCGGCGGAGCTTCCGCGCCGGCTTGCGCTACGGCGGCTCGTTTATCCTGCTCAAGCGCAAGCGCCACCGCCGGCGGCGGCCGCCGCTGGTGATCCTCTGCGATATCTCGGGCTCGATGAGCAACTACTCGCGCATGTTCTTGCACTTCGTGCATGCGCTCACCAACGACCGCGACCGCGTCCATACCTTTCTGTTCGGCACGCGGCTCACCAACGTCACCCGCCACCTGAAGCAGCGCGACGTCGACGTCGCGATCAACAAAGTCCGCGATGCGGTCGAGGACTGGTCGGGCGGTACCCGCATCGGCCTGACGCTCCGTGAGTTCAACTTGGTGTGGTCGCGCCGCGTCCTCGGCCAGGGCGCGATCGTGCTCTTGGTCACTGACGGGCTCGATCGCGATGCCGGCGTTGGGCTCGAGGGCGAAATCGAGCGGCTGCACAAGTCGTGCCGCCGCCTGATCTGGCTCAACCCGCTGTTGCGGTTCAGCGAATTCGAGGCAAAATCGTCCGGCGTGCGGGTCCTGATTCGGCATGTCGACGATTTCCGCCCGGTGCACAATCTCGAGAGCCTCGATGACTTGGCCCGGGCACTCACGGCCGACGGGCCGGCGGGGGAAGGCGTCGAACCGTACTTGCCGAAGGACGTTCCTGCGTTAGGTTCTCTTCAAAGCCAGGTGAGCGGCCATGGATGACGAACGGGTGCTCGAACAAGCGGCGGCGTGGCGCGAAGCGGGTAAGCCGGTCGCGCTCGCGACCGTGGTCCAGACCTGGGGCTCCTCGCCTCGGCCGGTGGGAAGCCAGCTCGCGGTCCAGGACGACGGCACCTTCGTCGGCTCGGTCTCGGGCGGCTGCATCGAGGGCGCGGTCGTGCACGCGGCGCTCGACGTCATCAAGACTGGAACCCCCCAGATGCTGGAGTTCGGCGTGACCAACCAGGAGGCCTGGGCGGTCGGTCTCGCCTGTGGCGGCAAGGTCCAGGTCCGGGTCGAGCCGCTCGACTGACCCGGCCATGAAAGCCGCCACCCTCGCCCAGCTCCAGCGCGACCGCGCCGCCAAGCGGCCAACCGTGCTGGTGACCGACTTGGACAGCAACGCGGAGCGCCTGGTTTATCCGCGCGAGCCGGCGACGCTCGCGGACTTGGCGCCAGCGGTCGTCGCCGCGGTCGCGGCGGCCGCGGTCGCCGACAAATCCGGCGTCGTCGAGGACGGCGGGCGGCGCTATTTCCTCAACGTCTACAATCCGCCACTCCGCATGATCGTAGTCGGCGCCGTCCACATCGCCCAGCCGCTCGCCCGCATGGCGGCGCTCGTCGGCTATGAGGTCGTGATCGTCGATCCGCGCCGCGCGTTCGCGACCGAAGAGCGCTTCCCCGGCGTCACGTTGATCGGCGACTGGCCGGACGACGCCCTGACCGAGCTCGCACCCGATGTCCGCACCGCGGTCGTGACCCTCACCCACGATCCCAAGATCGACGATCCCGCACTTTCCATGGCGCTCAAGTCGCCGGCGTTCTACGTCGGCGCGCTCGGCAGCCGGAAGACCCATGCCGCGCGTCTGAAGCGCCTCGAGATGGCCGGGTTCGACGCAGAGGCGAGGGCCCGCATCAACGGTCCGGTCGGGCTGGCGATCGGCGCGCGCTCGCCGGCCGAGATCGCGGTTTCGATCCTGGCGCAGGTGACGCAAGCCCTGCGCCAGCCGGTGGGCATGGGCAGCGGAACCGCCGCCGACGCGGCATGAAGTTCCTGACCCTCGCCGTCGCCGAGGCCGAGGGTACGATCCTCGCCCATAGCCACCGCGTCGAGACCGGCAAGCTTGCCAAAGGCCACCGAATAACCAAGGCCGATGTCGCGCGATTGCAGGCGGCGGGCGTCGCCGCGATCGCCGTGGTCGAGCTCGAAGCGAGCGATATCGGCGAGGACGAGGCCGCGGTGCGTGCTGCGGCCGCGGTCGCTGGCGCCGGAACCAAAGTCAGCGATCCCTTCACCGGCCGCGCCAATATCAACGCCCGTACCCGCGGCCTCGCCGTGATCGACGCGGCCGCGATCGACGCCTTGAACGCGATCCACGAAGCGCTCACGATCGCGACCGTCGCGCCGTTCGAAGTGGTTGAGCCCGATCAACTGCTGGCGACGGTCAAAGTAATCCCGCTCGGCGTGCCGCGCGCCGCGCTCGACCAGTGGATCGCGACCGCACAGGTAAAGACGCCGGTCGCGCTCGCTCCGTTCCGGCCGCACGATGTCGGCTTGGTCCTGACCCGGCTTCCCGGCCTCAAAGAAAGCGTGCTCGACAAGACCGCGGCGGTGCAGGCCGAACGTCTGGCGCCGCTCGGCAGCCGGATCGTGGCCGAACGGCGTGTGGCCCACACGGTCGA
>CAMDOQ010000088.1 GCA_945903685.1 Rhizobium sp. Q54 | reverse complement strand
GCCTCGATATCGTGCCCTCCACGGTCGATCTTTCGGCGGCCGAGCTGGAGTTGATCGACCTCCCCCGCCGCACGTTCCGGCTCAAGGATGTGTTCGCGCAGTGCCCTGGCGTCTACGATTTTATCCTGATCGACTGCCCGCCGGCGCTTGGTCTCTTGACCCTGAACGCGCTGGTTGGGGCGCATGCCGTGCTGGTACCGTTGCAGTGCGAGTTTTTCGCACTCGAGGGCTTGAGCCACCTCATTCGGACGATCGAGCGGATCAAGACGAATTTCAACCCTCTCCTTGAAATTCAAGGGGTTGTCCTAACAATGTTTGATAAGCGAAACAATTTGTCGGATCAGGTTGCCGCCGACGTCCGCGGCTATCTCGGCGAAAAGGTCTACCAAACCGTAATCCCGCGGAACGTACGCATGTCGGAAGCGCCCTCCTTCGGCAAGCCCGCCCTGCTCTACGATCATCGCTGCGCTGGAAGCAAAGCCTATATCAGCCTCGCGCGCGAACTGCTTCGGCGCGAAACGGCGCTTCGGGCGGCATGAGCCAAACCATGAGCGAAGAAACGCGCCATAAAGGACTGGGCCGCGGACTGTCGGCCTTGCTCGGCGAGGACAACGAAGACTACGCCGCGCTCGACCGCCTGCGCACCAGCCGCGACCTGCCGATCGAAGCGCTCAAGCCTAACCCGCTGCAGCCGCGGCGTCGGTTCGAGGACGCCGAGCTCGAGTCGCTCGCCGAATCGATCCGCGCGCACGGTATTCTCCAGCCGATTCTGGTCCGGCGCAGCGGCGAGGCCTACGAGATCGTCGCTGGCGAGCGCCGCTGGCGCGCGGCGCAACGCGCTCAGCTCCATCAAGTTCCGGTCATCGTCAAGGAGCTGAGCGACGATCGCGTCATCGAGATCGCGCTGGTCGAGAACGTCCAACGCGAGGACCTGACGCCGATCGAGGAAGCGGTCGCGCTCCAACGCTTGATCGGCGAGTTCGGCCACACCCAGGAGCAGCTCGCGAACGCGATCGGCAAGAGCCGGAGCAACATCGCCAATACGCTCCGTCTGCTCGGTCTGCCCGAATCGGTCAAGCTCATGCTGGACGACGGCCGCTTGACCGCCGGCCACGCCCGCGCGCTGCTCGCTGCGCGCGACGTCGAAGCGCTCGCCGAGCGCATCGTGAAGGACGGTTTGAGCGTGCGCGCGGCCGAGGCGCTTGCACAATCCGATGCCAAGGACGGCGGCACGCGCCGCCGTGCCCGCGCCGCCAAGTTCGCGCGCGATCCCGATACGATCGCGCTCGAACGTAACGTGTCGCAGGCGCTCGGGCTCAAGGTCGAACTGCGCCATCGCGGCGAAGCGGGCGGAGAGGTGCGGATTTTCTACGCCACCCTCGAGCAGCTCGACGAAGTATGCCGGCGGCTCTGCCATCGCTGACGCGACGATGACTGTCCGGTTTAGAGCCCGCGCATCCGTATGAGGACGGCCCCGGCCTAAACGGAAAGCCCCGCCATGACGACTACCGCGAGTCTGTCTAGGTGCGCGCCGCGGCACCGGCCGCGGCGGCGATCCGCATTACCGTGCGGAGTGCGACCGGTTGGTCAGGCGCGCCGGTCGATTTGCAGGCAAGCTCGGCATCGACCACGATCCCGAGCGCTTGGGTGAGACGCGGCACCGTCCACAACCGCATTTGGCGTTCGAGCGCGGGTCGGTGCTTGAAGAATACCGGGGGGCGCATCGCCGCCAGCGCCTGATCGCTCGCGGCGCCGCGATCCAAGGCATCGCGGAGCCGATAGAGTTTGTCGATGTGATAGGCGAGCGCACGCAAGATACCGATCGCGCCCACCCCTTCGGCCACGCAGCGCCGAATCGCGAGATCGGCGCCGGCCTGGTCGCCCGAGAACGACGCCAGCGCCAGATCGTCCAACGTCGCGACGCCCGAGTCGTCGACACAAGCACGGACCGCTTCGAGCGTCGCGCGCCCGCCCGGCCCGACAAACGCGATCAGTTTCTCGATCTCGCGGCGCGAAACCTGACGATCGCCGCCCAGCCGCTCGGTCGCGTACGCGATCGCGTCCTCGTCGTAGTCGATCTTGGCGGCGGCGAGCGCCGCAACGATCAGATCGTGGAGCGTCGCGCGGTCATCGAGGTAGCACGGCAGCGCGGCGGCGTTGGCGGCATTCTCGAACAAGCGCCGGAGGCTCGAGCGCGGGCCTAACTCCTCGGCTTCAACCACGAGGCAGCAGTCGCCCGGCGGCGCGTCGAGGAATTCCTCGAGCATCTTGCTCACGCGATCAGAAGCGCCGCGTAATCGGATCGCGCGCCGCCCGCCCGTCATCGCGATCGCCCCTGCCTCATCCCAGAGCGGCCCCGGACCGTCATCGAGCGCCGCCGGTGCGATCTCGGCAACGCGAAACGGGTCGGCAGCCGAGCCCGCGACCTTGACGACCAGCGCCTGCGCGCGCTCGCGTACCAGCCCGGCGTCGGGCCCGTAGAGAAGGACCGCCCGCACCTCGGCCGGCGGCCGGGCCACGAAACCGTCGATCCGCGCGCCGGTCAGCTTCACTGCTCTTGCGCCTAGCCGCCGCTCGCGCCGCGGCGCTGAAAGAAGACGCCGAGGCGCGTATGGATCTCGGTGCCCACTTCCTTGACCGCGCGGCGTTCGGCATCTTGTTCGGCCGAGAGCGTCGCGAACTCGGATCGCACGACGTTGAAGGCGGCAATCGCGCGCGCCGCGCCGGTCACCACGACCGAATTGTCGGCGCGATCGTGAAGCGCGTATTTGGCGTCCGCCGTGACGTTCTGGCGGGTCGCGGTCTGGTCACGCGCGAACGCGAGCGGCTGCTTGATGATGGTGAGCGTCAGGTCGAGCCGATAGCGCGGACGCTCGGGCTCGCCCGCGGGGGTCAGGCGATCGCGAAGCTCGTTGTACAGCAAGAGCTCGGAGCGGCCTTTGGGCGCGACCATGTAGATCTCGCCGAGCTCGGCGGCGACGTTCGCCGCGTCCGGCCGCTCGGCATAGAGCGGTTGGAACCCGCACGCGGCGAGCCCCCACGAAACAGCGATGGCGGCGGCGGTTCTAGACCACGACATTGACGACGCGATTGGGTACGACGATCACCTTGCGAACGGCCTTGCCGGCGATCGCCTTGACGACGCTGCCGTTCGCGAGCGCTGCCGATCGCACTTCGGCCTCGGGCAAGTCGCGGGCGAGTTCGAGCGTCGCGCGCAGCTTGCCCATGACCTGGACCGCGATCGTAACGACGTCATCGATCACAAGCGCCGGATCATGCTTGGGCCATGCAGTTTGCGCGAGTAGGTTCCGGTGCCCGAGCTGCTGCCACATTTCCTCGGCGAGGTGCGGCATCATCGGGCCGACCAGCAGCGCGACCGCTTCGAGCGCTTCGCGATGCGTCCAGGCATCGGCCGCGGTCGCCTGCGGCCCGACGGCAGCGCAGAATTCTTGGATCGCGTTCGAGAGCTCGTGCACCGCGGCGACGGCGCGATTGTAGTGGAAGCTCTCCATGCACTTGGTCACCGTCGCGATCGTTTTGTGCGTTACCCGCCGCAGCGCGGTCGCAGGCTCGCCGAATGCAGCCGGCCGCGCGGCGCCCACGGTTGCGACCGGCGCGCCCGGCTCGTCGACCAGACGCCACAGCCGGTTGACGTAGCGCCAGACTCCCTGGACGCCGGCGTCGGTCCACTCGAGGTCGCGCTCCGGCGGGCTGTCGGAGAGCATGAACCAGCGCGCGGTGTCGGCGCCGTATTTGTCGATGATCGGGTTCGGATCGACTACGTTCTTCTTCGATTTGCTCATCGATTCGGAACGGCCGATCGTCACCGGCGCCCCGCTCGCCGCGTGGACCGCCGTCCCGGCCGGATCGAACGCCACTTCTTCCGGGTAGAGCCACTTGCCGTTCGCGTCCTTATAGGTCTCGTGGCAGACCATGCCCTGCGTCAGCAACCCGGAGAACGGCTCGGTGAAATCGACGTAGCCGCAGCGCTTGGCCGCGCGCATATAAAAGCGCGAATAGAGGAGATGCAGGATCGCGTGCTCGATGCCGCCGATATATTGGTCGACCGGCAGCCAGTAGCCGATCGCGTCGGCTTCGAGCGGTTGGGTCGCGCGCGGAGAGGCGAAGCGCGCGAAATACCAGGACGAGTCGACGAACGTATCCATGGTGTCGGTTTCGCGCTCGGCCGGCTTGCCGCAGCCCGGGCAGGCGACGCGCTTCCAGGTCGGGTGGCGCGACAACGGATTGCCGGAGCCGGCGAAATCGACGTCATCGGGCAAGCGAACCGGGAGGTCGCGATCGGGGACCGGAACGACACCGCAAGCCGGGCAGTGGATGACCGGGATCGGACAGCCCCAATAGCGCTGGCGCGAGACACCCCAATCGCGCAGCCGATAGTTGACCGTACGCTGGCCGAGCCCTTTGGCTTCGAGGTGAGCGGCCATCTTGGTCTTGGCGGCGGCGACGTCGAGCCCGTCCAGAAACTCGGAGTTGACTAACTTACCGTCGTCCAAGAACGGCGCATCGCCGATCGTGAAGTCCGCCTCCTGCCCCGGCGGCGCCACTACCGCTGTCACCGCGAGCCCGTACTTCCTCGCGAAGTCCAAGTCGCGCTGGTCGTGCGCCGGACAGCCGAAGATCGCTCCGGTGCCGTACTCCATCAGGATGAAGTTGGCGATATAGACCGGGAGCTCCCAACTCGCGCGGCACGGGTGGCGCACCTTGATCCCGGTATCGAAGCCGATCTTCTCGGCCTGTTCGAGCGCCGCTTCGCTGGTGCCGATGCGCTGGCATTCGTCGATGAACGCACGAGCCTTCGGATTCGTGCGCGCGATCTCCTGGGCGAGCGGGTGCTGCGGCGAGATCGCGCAGAACGATGCCCCGAACAACGTGTCGTGGCGGGTGGTGAAGACGGTGAGCGCGCCCGGACGGTCGGCGAACGCGAAATCGACTTTCATCCCCTCCGAGCGGCCGATCCAGTTGCTCTGCATCAAGCGCACGCGCTCGGGCCAGCGCTCGAGCCCGTCCAACGCCGCCAACAAATCGTCGGAGAATTCGGTGATGCGGAAGAACCACTGGGTCAGCTTCTTCTGTTCGACCAGAGCGCCCGAGCGCCAGCCGCGGCCGTCGATCACCTGCTCGTTGGCAAGTACGCTGTGCTCGACCGGATCCCAGTTGACCAGCGATTCGCGCCGATAAGCGAGCCCAGCGTCGAGGAAGGCCAGGAACATGCGCTGCTGCTGATGGTAGTACTCGACATCGCAGGTCGCGAGCTCGCGCCGCCAGTCGTAAGAAAGCCCCATCGCCAGCAGCTCTTTTTTCATCGCCGCGATGTTATCGCGGGTCCATTTCGCCGGATGGATGCCGCGCTCGATCGCCGCATTCTCGGCCGGCAACCCGAACGCATCCCAGCCCATTGGATGCAAGACGTTGAACCCCTGCGCTTTCTTGTAGCGCGTCAGCACATCGCCCAGCGTGTAGTTGCGGACGTGGCCCATGTGGATGCGGCCCGAGGGATAGGGAAACATCTCGAGCACGTAGTACTTGGGCTTGGCCGTATCGACCTCGGCCGCGAACACGCCGCGCTCGGCCCAGGTCGCTTGCCATTTGGCTTCGGTCGTCTTGGCGTTGTAGCGCGCCATCGAATCGGGAACTCCCCTGCCTCGGCGGGCGCGCGTCGATGCAGGCCCGGCTCGCGCGCGAACCTATCGCGCCGCTCGGCGAGCGTCAAAAAAACGACAACAGAAAAACGGGCGTTCAGCCCGAGGGCAGCGTTCCGATGCGGAGTTCGCGGGCGCGGGCGAGGATCGCGTTCTCGAGATCGACTGCGGTCGATTCGCGGATGGCGGCGTCTTCCCACTGGCTGCCGCCGGCCCGGACCTGGCGAAATACGTTGACCTTGATCGCATCGGCGCGGAGTCGCCGGTCGGAGATGTAAACGGTCGCCTTGAAGCGCTCGTTCGGCGTCTCCGGCGGGGTGAACCAATCGGTAATGATGACGCCGCCGAACGGGTCGGCCGACGTAAGCGGCATGAAGGCGATGGTATCGAGCGAGGCGCGCCAGAGAAAACTGTTGATACCAATCCCGGAACCGCCGCGCTCGGCGTCATCGTCCTTCTTGCCGCCAAGGATCGTGAGCCCGCTCGGACCGAAAATGTTGCCGCCCTGCGCGATCGCACTGCCCGCAGAAGACTTTGGTCCGCGTGTGTCGGGGTAAACCGCTTCGGACGGAATCGCATTGCAGGCCCCGACCAGGGCCGCAACGGCACCCGCAAGCAGTATCCGCCCGCATCCCATCATTGATCGTACCCGAATAAAGGAGCGCGCCGCCCTCAGCGGACGCTGGGGGCGATCCTAATCCAGGCCTCGTTCGGAATCTAGGCCGACAGCGAGTCAGGGACCTATCCTGCCTCGATACAACCATAAAAGGTATTGATCGAAGGAACGACTACCACTAATAGCAAGTTTGTCGATCTATTTTGGTCCAAAGGCGGCCACCGCGAGGGGGTCGGAGAGGCGCGGAAATGCTGTTGCAGATGCGTTTGAACGTCGTGGCCCAAATGCCACATGGGACGACTATTCTCGGCGATTCCGTGACCTAAGCTTGACGGTCCCAGTGGCCAGCGGGTCTAATCCCGGCCGTGTTGTCAGGGAGAAGGCGCGCCCGGCGACTCGGTGCGTGCTGCGTTGCAACATTTGGAAGAGAGAGGATTGTGATGAAGAAACTGTTATACGGGACGACGGCGCTCGTGGCAGCAGGCTTGCTGTCGAGCGGCGCGTACGCCGCCGATCCGATTAAGCTGTCGGTGGGTGGTTACTTTTCGGGTGCGTTTACGTACCAGGATCAAGACGACGGCACCGTTGCCGGCGTCGCCGAGCCGGCCGCCAACACGCGGAGCCACGGCATTGTCCGCGAGGCCGAAGTCATCTTCTCGGGCTCGACCACGCTCGACAACGGCATCAAGGTCGGTGTCAACATCCAGCTTGAGGCACAGAGTTCGGCCGACGTCATCGACGAGAGCTACATCTGGTTCGAAGGTAGCTGGGGCCGCATCCAACTCGGTGCGGAAGACGACGCCGCCTATCTCTTGAACGTTGGCGCTAACAAGGCGACCAACTTCTTCTTCGGCGTCAACTCGCCGGTGTTCTCGATGGTCGAGTGCGGCACCAACAACGTGAGCCTGTTCGCGGTTCCGACCATGGCTTCGGGCCGTCCCGACACGGGCGGCACCGCGGGCATTGGTTGCTTCGTCGGCGCCTACTCGCCGCTCCTCACCTCGGATCGTGAAAAGATCACGTACTTCACGCCGAAGTTTGGTGGCTTCCAGTTCGGCCTCTCCTATACGCCGAACAACCACGAAGAGCCGAACGTGGGCGACGCTGGCGGTACCTACGCCGGTGCCCGCGGCGATGCCACGACTGGCACGCAGGGCGAGGTTATCTCGATCGGCGCCAACTGGTCGGGCAAGCTCGCCGAACTCGATATCCGCGTCAGCGCGGGCTATCAGTCGGCCGACCTCGAAGCGAACAACACCACCACCGCGATTGCGGCCCTCGATCGGGCCGGCGGCACGGGGTTGAACGTGTTCGAAGATCGTGACACGTGGATCGTTGCCGGCGCGGCGACCTGGAAACAGTTCACCCTCGGCGTAAGCTACTACCACGATGACTACGGTCTCCGTCTGAACGGCGATCGCGTCGACTGGACAGTTGGTCTCACCTACAAGACCGGCGCGTGGCAGTTCGGCATCGAGTACGGCAACACCGAGATCGAACGCGGTGGCGCCGCTACGACGGGCGACGACGAGGCCGAAGCATGGGCGTTGGGCGTGAGCTACTCGCTCGGCGCCGGCGTCAGCCTCCAGGCCGAGTTGCAGTTCTGGGACATCGACTCCGGTGCGGCCACCGCGGCCCTCCGCGGGGCGGCGCAGAACGACGCGACCGTGTTCCTGATCGGCACGACGATATTCTTCTAATCGCACTAGCGATTACGGAAGAAGGGCGGGGCGGACTTCGGTCCGCCCCGTTCGTTTTTGGGCCGCCGCTTCCGTTGGCGGCTTTGAGCGAGCCAGCATAGCGCGGCTCGCTGATCCGCTCGGTGTCGGCCGAGTGCGCGAGCCACGCCGGAACAGCACCATTCGCTCGAAGGTTTGGATTTCCGCGGCGCCATGACGTTGGCCGCGCCCCCCGGAGCGTGGAAACTCGATGGTGCCGCCGCCAACCTGCGCTTGACGTAATAGACGCCGCTCAGGAAATTACTGGGATGGGTATGCTCGTGATGGTGGGCGCCGTTCGAACATTGCCGCGCTACCTACGGAACCGCGATCGCCGGCCGGCCCGCGGCGCAGCGCGCTGGAGCAGACCCTGATGGGCGGTCTGGTCTGGCTCGCGTCGTACCCGAAATCGGGGAATACCTGGCTCCGCGCCTTCCTGCACAACCTCATCAAGAACGCCGACGCTCCGGTCGACATCAACGACATGATGCAGTTTTCGGTGGGCGACTCGCAGCGCGAGTGGTTCGCCGAAGCGGCCGGTCGCCCGCTCGAAGCGTTGAGCGAAGACGAAATCGCCAAGCTCCGCCCGGCCGTGCACCGCCGCTTCACCGAGCTCGCCAAGAACTCGGTGTTCGTCAAGACCCACAATTTCCTCGGCGTCGACCGCGGCGTCCCGTTGATCACGATGGCCGTGACCTCGGCCGCGATCTATGTCGTACGCAACCCTTTGGACCTCGTCCTCTCGCTGGCGCCGCACTTCGGTCTCACCATCGACGGCGCGATCGCGCTGATGGCCAAAGAAGACGGCGGCTCGCTCCCCGATCCCGGCAATGTTTCGCAACGCTTCGGCTCGTGGTCCGCCAACGTCAAGAGTTGGACCCGCCGGCCGACGCCGCAGCTCCACGTCATCCACTACGAGGACATGCACGACCGGCCGACCGAGACCTTCGGCGGCGTTATGCGGTTTTTGGGTCTCGACCACCCGGCCGAGCGCCTCGAGCGGGCAATCCGGTTCTCGTCCTTCAAAGAGTTGCGTGCCCAGGAAGACGCCCACGGGTTTCGCGAAAAAAGCCTGCACGCCGAGCGCTTTTTTCGCGCCGGCAAGAAAGACCAGTGGCGCGGGCGGTTGAATCCGGCGCAGGTCGCCGCGATCGTCGAACGCCACCGCGAGCAGATGGCGCGGTTCGGCTACCTTCCCGCGTAACCTACCGCGCCGCCGCCGCGCGCTCCATGGCATCGCGTTCGGCCAGCCAGCGATCGGCGTAGGCAACCCCCGCCCACTTCGCGAACCACGGGCCGCCGCGCGTAAAGTGGATGACCTTGGGCGCGACTGCCGGGTCCGAGTGACCCTCGAGCCAGTTCCACACTTCGGGGAGCGCGCCGATCTCCTCGTCCGCCAGCCAGCAGAAGCGATGGAGGTCGAGCCCACGCCAGCGATTGACCGCCTCCAGCGTCAAGGCGGCGTTGGCGGGATGGCGCCGGTTCCACAGCATCAAGCTCGACCAATTCTTGCGCTGGTACTTGGTCTGGATGCGGTCGTCCATCTTGCGTTCCTCGGGCGGCCGATGG
>CAMDOQ010000087.1 GCA_945903685.1 Rhizobium sp. Q54 | reverse complement strand
CGGGCATCAAGAGCTTCAAAAAGGGCATGCGCGAGGAAGAGACGGCCAAGCCGGACGAGCCGCCGGTGCTGCAGCCGCCGGCCAACCAAAGCGCTCCCGCACAACCCGCACCCGCGGAAAAGCGCGACACCGCGCACGGCTAGAGGTGCGCGCCGGCGGCGCTCGCGCCGCTCGTCGACGACGCCTGCGAGCAGGCCATGTTTGATATCGGCTGGAGCGAGCTCTTGGTGATAGCGGTCGTGACCGTCATCTTCGTCGGTCCGCGCGAGCTGCCCAAGATGCTGATGGCGGTTGGGCGGTGGACCGCCAAGGCGCGTGCGGTCGCGCGCGAGTTCCAGTCCGGCCTCGAAGAGATGGCGCGCGAAGCCGAATTAGAGGACGTGAAGAAGAGCGTCGAGTCGGCCACCAAGATCGACCTCGGCATCAACCCGCATAACATATTGGATTCGACCGGCAAGCCCGGCGATATCGCGGGCCCGGCCGCTCCGCCGCCAGTCGCACCGGCCGCGGATACGATCGCTGCACCGCAACCCGTTCCGGCCGCACCCGAGTCCATGGTGGCGACGGCGCCAGCGCCCGGGCCGGCGCCAGCCGCGGCACCGGTCTTAGAGCCGGCGCCGACCGCCGCACCCGCACCGATCGCGGCGACCGCGGTCGAACCGCCGGCGCAGCAGCGCACCGGTTCGTGACGTGAGCAAGACCGCGACCGACGAGCCCGACGGCGACGGCGCGCGGATGCCGCTGCTCGATCATCTGATCGAGCTCCGGCGCCGTTTGATCTATTCGATGATCGCGTTCGTGCTCGCGTTCTTCGTCTGCTACTACTTCGCGCCGCTCATCTACGATTTTCTGATCCAGCCGCTTGCCGACGTCTACCCCGACCCGGGGCAGCGGCGCATGATCTACACCGCGCTCCACGAGGCGTTCGTCACCTACATCAAGCTCGGTTTTTTCGGCGCCGTGTTCATCGCCTTTCCGGTGATCGCGAGCCAGATCTGGATGTTCGTGGCGCCAGGGCTCTACCGGAACGAACGGCGTGCGTTTCTGCCGTTCCTGCTGGCGACGCCGGTGCTGTTCCTGATCGGCGCCGCATTCGTCTATTACGTCGTGTTCCCGATGGCGTGGTCGTTTTTTCTGAGCTTCGAGTCGCCCTCGGGCGAGGGCGCGCTGCCGATCCAGCTCGAGCCCAAGGTCAACGAGTATCTGTCGCTGGTGATGGCGATGATCCTAGCGTTCGGGATCTGCTTCCAACTACCGGTGCTGCTCACCTTGCTGGCGCGGGTCGGCCTACTCGATGCGGCGACGCTGCGCTCGAAACGGCGCTATGCGGTGGTGCTGATCTTCATCGCTGCCGCCGTCCTGACGCCGCCCGATCTCATCAGCCAGTTCGCGCTCGCGATCCCGCTCCTGGTGCTCTACGAAATCTCGATCTGGTGCGTGGTGCTGATGGAGAAAAAGCGCGCCGAAAACGAAGCGGCCGAAGCGGCCGGCGAGACCGTGCCGCCGCCGCCCTAGCGTCCCGGCCCGTAGACGCCGGGCCATGGCCCCGCGTATATAGGGCGCCCTTTCGGCCCCGATCGCTGGCGCTCCGTATGTTCGACATTAAGTGGATTCGCGAGAACCCCGACGCCTTCGACGCCGGATTGAAGGGCCGCAACCGGCCGCCGGCCGCGGCCCAGGTGCTGGCGCTCGATGCCAAGCTTCGCGCCGAACAGACCCTGCTCCAGGAAACGCAGGCGCGACGCAACGCGGCGTCGAAAGAGATCGGCGCAGCCAAAGCCAAGGGCGGCGACGGCGCGGCGCTGATTGCCGAAGTCGCGGCGTTCAAGGAACGGCTGCAGCAGGGCGAGGAAGCGACGCGTCGGTTCGAGGTCGAGATTCGCGACCTGCTCGCAGGGTTTCCTAACGCACCAGCGTCGGACGTACCGGTCGGGGTCGATGAAAGCGCCAACCGCGAGGTGCGGCGTTCGGGAACGCCGCGCGCTTTCGATTTCAAGCCCAAGGAGCACTTCGACTTGGGCGAGTCCCTGGGCCTAATGGACTTCGAGGCGGCGGCGCGGGTCTCGGGCGCGCGGTTCGTGGTCTTGAAGGGGGCGCTGGCACGGCTCGAGCGCGCGCTGGGCGCTTTCATGCTCGATCTCCACACCCGCGAGTTCGGCTACACCGAGGTCTCGCCCCCGGTCCTGGTGCGCGACCACGCGGCCTTCGGCACCGCGCAGCTTCCGAAATTCGAGGACGATCTCTTTCAGACCAAGCCGCCGCGCGCGCCGGAAGACAGCGACAGCGGCGGCCGCTTCTGGCTGGTGCCGACCGCCGAGGTGCCGCTCACCAATCTGGTGCGCGAGCAGATTCTCGACCAGGCCGCACTACCCATGCGCATGACCGCGCAGACGCTCTGCTTCCGCGCCGAAGCCGGAGCGGCCGGCAAGGATACCCGCGGCATGATTCGCCAGCACCAATTCATCAAGGTCGAACTCGTCAGCGTGACCGCGCCCGAGCAGTCGGACGCCGAGCACGAGCGCATGACGGCGTGCGCCGAAGAAGTCCTGAAGCGCCTCGACTTGCCATATCGCGTGGTCATGCTCTCGACCGGCGACATGGGGTTTGCCGCGAAGAAGACCTACGACATCGAGGTGTGGCTGCCAGGTCAAGACCGCTTCCGCGAGATTTCGAGCTGCTCGAACTGCGGCGACTTTCAGGCGCGGCGGATGAATGCGCGCTATCGGACCGAGGGCCAGAAGGGCACGCGCTTCGTTCATACCCTGAACGGCTCCGGGCTCGCGATCGGGCGGACTTTGATCGCTGTGCTAGAGAATTACCAAAACCGGGACGGTTCGATCGCCGTGCCGGTGGCGCTTCGCCCGTATATGGGCGGCCTCGAAACCATCGCACGCACGGATTGAACCGGGTCATGGCCAAGAAACCGTCGCGCGGCAAGCTCCGGATCCTCGTCTGCAACGACGACGGAATCGACGCGCCCGGGATCAAGACGCTCGAGCGCATCGCGCGTACGCTCTCCGACGACGTCTGGGTGGTCGCACCCGAGACCGAGCAGAGCGCGGCCTCGCACTCGTTGACGCTCCGCGATCCGTTGCGGATTCGCGCGATCTCGAAGCGGCGTTTCGCCGTCGCCGGCACGCCGACCGATGCAGTCGTGCTCGCGCTCCACCACATCATCAAGGATCGCCGCCCCGACCTGGTGCTGTCGGGCGTCAACCGCGGCGCTAACCTGGGCGAGGACGTGACCTATTCGGGCACCGTCGCCGCGGCGATGGAGGGCACCATTTTGGGCGTGCGCGCGATCGCGCTGTCGCAGGTGTTCCGCCATCCCCACCCGGTCAAGTGGTCAACCGCCGAGAACCACGGGCCGGCAGTAATTCGCGAAGCGCTCCGTGTCGGCTGGCCGACCGGGATCTTCCTCAACGTCAATTTCCCCGACGTCGCAACCGCCGACGTCACCGGCGTTGCTGTCACGCGCCAGGGTCAGCGCGACTACTCGGACCTCTTCATCGACGAGCGCTTCGATGCCCGCAACGTGCCCTACTATTGGATCGGCTACCGCCGGCACCGCGGCCCGAGCCCGGACGGCACCGACCTGGCTGCGGTCGCGGCTGGTAAGATTTCGTTGACACCGCTTGCGCTCGACCTTTCGGACGCCAAGAGCCACCGCGCCTTGAGCCGCGTTTTCAAGGGATGAAAGCGCCGGCCGCCACGTCGGACGAGCGGATGATCCGCCTGCTGATGGATCTGCGGCAGGGCGGGATCGCCGACACCCGGGTGCTGGCGGCGATCGAGCAGGTGCCGCGCGATCTCTTCGTCCTGGGGTCGTTCGCCGATCAAGCCTATGAGAACCGGGCACTGCCGATCGACGCCGGTCAGACCATCAGCCAGCCGTTCATCGTCGCCTACATGACCGAAGCGCTGAACTTGGGCGAGCGGATGCGGGTGCTCGAAATCGGTACCGGCTCGGGCTATCAGGCGGCCGTGCTCGCGCAGCTCTGCCGGCGGGTCTATACGATCGAGCGTTACCGTTCGTTGTTGAGGCAGGCCGAGGAGCGCTTCGCCAAGCTCGGGCTCCACAACATCACCACCAAGCTCGGTGACGGTTCGAAGGGCTGGCCCGAGCAGGCGCCGTTCGAGCGCATCATCGTTACCGCCGCGGCCGAGGGCGAAGTGCCGCCAGCCCTGGTCGATCAACTCGCCGATGGTGGCATCCTCGTTGCGCCGATCGGCGAACGCAGGCATGATCAGCGCCTCGTCCGATTAACAAGGACGGGCAACGATATAAAAAGGGAGGAGCTCATAGCGGTGCGATTCGTGCCGCTAGTCGAGGGGATCGCGAACGATCGGACTTGACCCTGGTGAGCGGTGCCGTGTTCCGGCGCGACGATAAAACGGGCGCAACGAAACGAGCGGTGGGGCTGGCGGGCGTCGAAAACGGCGGCGGCCGTGCGCTGACCGCTGGCGTGGCGCTAACGTTGGCACTGGTAACGCTTGCGGCGTGCGAGCGGACCAGCCTGGCGCCGATCCAGATCAAGCGCCCGGCGTTGAACGGCGGCGCGGCCGTGGCCCAGGCGCGTCCGCAAGCCGGCGTGCCCGGCGATCCGGCGCGTAACGTGACCGTCGGCGCCGGCGAGACCATCTACACGATCGCGCGCCGCCACAACGTCTCGACCCGGATCCTGATCGAAGCCAACAACTTGGCGCCGCCTTACCGGATGACGCTAGGGCAGGACCTCATCATCCCGGGATCGCGCCTCCACACGGTGACGGATGGCGAATCGCTTTATCTGATTTCGCGCGCCTACAACCTCGATATGTATTCGCTCGCCAAGGCCAACAAGATGGTGCCGCCGTACCGGGTCTATACCGGGCAACAACTTGCGATCCCCGGCGTCGGGGTCGGCGAGGGCAGGCCGGCGGTCGAGGTGGCACCGGTCAACGAGGTGCTGGCGGGGCTCGAGCCGCGGCGCGGCGCGGCGCCGCGGTCAGGCTCGGACCGCGCGGTCATCGCAACGCCACGTCCGGGCGAAGGCGTGCCGGTCAAGGCCGAAGAAGGGTCGGGCGCGGCCAAGGAGGTCGCGCGTGCCGCTCCCGAGCCCGAGGCGGTGCCGCTCCCGGCTGGCGGCGGCCGTTTCCTGTGGCCGGTGCGCGGGCACGTGATCTCCGGCTTCGGGCCGAAGAACGGCGGCATGCACAATGACGGCATCAACATCTCGGCCAAGCCCGGCGATACCGTACGCGCCGCCGAGAACGGGGTAGTGGCGTACGCCGGCAACGAGCTTCGCGGGTTCGGCAACCTGCTTCTGATCCGGCATCGCGACGGCTGGATCACGGCTTACGCCCACGCCGACGAAATCCTGGTCAAGCGTGGCGATCCGGTGAAGCGCGGGCAGGGGATCGCGCGCGTGGGCGCCAGCGGCCGTGTCACCGAGCCGCAGCTCCACTTCGAAATCCGCAAAGGGACCAAGGCCGTCGATCCGCTCCGGTATCTACAGCCGGCGACGTGAGGTCGGTGACGTTGCGATCGCTTGAAGCGAAATAGCAACGACGGGAAGCTCTGGGGACGGTTTACTCGATCCTGACGCCAAGCCGCCCCGCCAGGTCCTGGATGAACTGCCATGCAACGCGGCCCGAGCGGGCGCCGCGCGTCACCGACCACTCGATTGCCTGGGCGTGGAGGTCGGCGGTCGCCACCTTCAACTCGTACCGCGCGGCGTAGCCTTCGATCATCGTCAAGAACTCGTCCTGGCTGCAGTTATGGAAGCCGAGCCAGAGGCCGAAGCGGTCGGAGAGCGAGACTTTCTCCTCGACCGACTCGGCGGGGTTGATCGCGGTCGAGCGTTCGTTCTCGATCATCTGCCGCGGCATCATGTGGCGGCGGTTCGAGGTCGCGTAGAAGATCACGTTCTCGGGCCGGCCTTCGACGCCGCCCTCGAGCACGGCTTTCAGGGACTTGTAGGTCGAGTCCTCGGACTCGAACGAGAGGTCGTCGCAGAACAACAGGAACCGCCGCCGTTCGCCGCGCAGCCGCTTCAAGAGGCGGGGCAGCGAGGAAATGTCCTCGCGGTGGATTTCGACCAGCGCCAGGCTGTTCGGCAGCTCGCGGGCGATCTCGGCGTGCGCCGCTTTAATCAGCGAGCTCTTGCCGGCGCCGCGCGCGCCCCACAACAGCGCGTTGTTGGCGGGGAGGCCTTTGGCGAAACGGCGGGTGTTGTCGAGCAGAATGTCGCGGACGCGTTCGATCCCGATCAGCAGGTCGAGCGCGACCCGGTTGACGTGCGCGACCGCTTCGAGTTGGCCCGAGTCGGCGTGCCACACGAACGCATCGCTCGCGTCGATATCGGTGGTGATGGCGGCACGCGGCGCCCCCGCTTCGAGCGCAGCGGCGATCCGCGCGAGCAGCGGCCTGAGGTCGCTGGCCGCGGCGGGTGCGGTCTTGGACCTGGGCTTGGACTCGGGCTTGGGGCGTTTTTTGGCGGAGCGGGCCACGGGTTTGACCTGTTCTGGTCGCCGGCCAGACGGAACGATCCCGGCGCCGGCGGCGCGGAGTCCTAGGCGTAAACGCGCCAAGCGTCAACGCAGGCGAGCCGCGGCCCTGAGCGTAGCGCGCGCGACGGGCGCGCAGTTTGCAAACCGGGGCCCGCCCGGTATAGTCGCGGCGTTTCCGTTCCAGCGATCAAGAGGTAGCCGATGTTTGTCTCGCCGGCATACGCGCAGGCGGCCGGGGGTACCGGCGGCTTCGACTACATGTCGATTCTGCCGCTCGTACTCATCTTCGTCGTCTTTTATTTCCTTCTGATCAGGCCGCAGCAGAAAAAGCAAAAAGTGCACCGCGAAATGATCGGCTCGGTCAAGCGCGGCGACAACGTCCTCACCTCGGGCGGCCTCTACGGGCGCGTCACCAAGGTGATCGACGACACCAAGCTCCAGGTCGAAATCGCCGACAATGTCCGCGTCCACGTCTCGCGCGCGATGATCGCCGACGTGCTCAACAAGACCGAGCCGGTCAAGGAAACGCGCGACCGCAAGAACGACACCGACGACAAGAAGAACACCGCGCCGGAGCCCGGCTCGGGCGGCGGCGGCAAGGAATAGGCCGACGCGGCGCCGGCAGGAACGGCGGGCATGATCTACTTCGCGCGTTGGAAGGTGTGGCTGATCGCCGCGGTGATCGTCGTCGGTCTCGTGTTCGCGCTGCCGAACGCGTTTCCGGCGAAGTCGCTCGAAGGCCTGCCCAACTGGGTTCCGAGCCGGCAGCTCAATTTGGGTCTCGACCTGCAGGGTGGTTCACATCTGCTGCTCGAAGTCGAGACCGAGGCGCTGGTGCGCGAACGGCTTGAAAATCTGATCGACGCCGTTCGTCAGACGCTGCGCCGGGACCAGATCGGCTACACCGGTTTGGGCGCGAGCGGCCGTCAGGTCACACTCAAGCTCCGGGATTTACCGCAACTCGATAAGGCGCGCGAACTCCTGCGCGGTCTTGCCACCCCGACCGGCGGGGTCGGCGCGCAACTGGGGGCGATCTTGGGCGGTGGCGGCCCCGATATCGAAGTCGAGACCGCGCCAGACGGTACGATCACGCTCAAGCTCACCGAGGCCGCCGTGCTCGAGGCGCGCCGCAAGGCGATCCAGCAGTCGATCGAGATCGTCCGTCGCCGCATCGACGAGACCGGCGTGCGCGAGCCGACCATTCAGCAGCAGGGCGCCGAGCGGATTCTGGTTCAACTCCCCGGCCTCGACGACCCCGACCGGGTCAAGCGGCTGTTGGGCCGCACCGCCAAGATGGTGTTTCGCCTGGTCGACGCGACGGTTTCGGCCGAGGAAGCGCGCGCCGGGCGGCTGCCGCCGGGCTCGGATCTGCTGGACTCGACCGAACCCGATTCGGCCGGTCGGCCGCTCCAGTACGTGGTTCGCAAGCAAGTCATGGTCTCGGGCGAGAGCCTGGTCGACGCTCAGCCGTCGTTCGATCAGCGCACGAACGAACCGGTGGTGTCGTTTCGCTTCGATTCGGTTGGCGCCAAGCGCTTCGGCGAGGTGACCCAGCAGAATGTCGGCCGGCCGTTCGCGATCGTCCTCGACGGCAAGGTGATCAGCGCGCCGGTGATCCGCGAGCCGATCCTGGGCGGTAGCGGCCAGATCAGCGGCCGCTTCACCGTGCAAGGCGCCAACGACCTGGCGGTTCTGCTGCGCGCGGGCGCGCTGCCGGCGCCGCTCAAGATCATCGAGGAACGGACGGTCGGACCCGAGCTGGGCTCGGACTCGATCCGGGCCGGTACCATCGCTTCCTTCGTCGCGGTCGCCGTCGTGATCGTGTTCATGTTCCTGTCGTACGGGCCGTTTGCCGCGACCGCGAATATCGCGCTGATCGTCAACATGGTGGTGCTCGCGGCCGCGATGACGCTCCTGCAGGCGACGCTTACGCTGCCCGGCATCGCCGGCATCGTGCTTACGGTCGGCATGGCGGTCGATGCCAACGTCCTGATCTTCGAGCGCATCCGCGAAGAGGTCCGCGCCGGCAAAACTCCGTTCAACGCGGTCGAGGCCGGCTATAAGCGCGCCTTCGTCACCATTCTCGATTCGAATCTCACCACCATCATCGCCGCGGTCCTGCTCTACCAGTTCGGCTCCGGTCCGGTGCGCGGCTTCGCCGTCACGCTGACGATCGGGATCCTCGCCTCGATGTTCACCGCGATCACGCTGTCGCGCTTCTTGCTCGTGTCGTGGATGCGGTGGGCCCGGCCGGCCCAGATCGCGATCTGAGGCCGACGATGGCATTCCGCCTGCGGTTGGTTCCGGCCAAGACCCGCGTCAGGTTCACGCGGTTGCGCACGCTGTGGGTCGCGGTCTCGAGTGCCGCCGTCGTCGGCTCGCTGATCGTGGCGGCGACCGTCGGGCTCAATTTCGGCGTCGACTTCGCCGGCGGCCTGATGATCGACGTCAAAACGCCGAAGCCGGCGGATCTGAGGGTGATGCGCTCCGCCTTGGGCGAACTCAACCTCGGCGAAGTCGCGCTCCAGGAGTTCGGCGCGCCCGACAACGTTTTGATCCGGATCGAGGCCAGCGCCGCCGACGAAGCGATGCGCGAGAGGATCCTGGTTCAGGTGCGCGAGGCGCTCAACAAAGCGGTCGGCCCGGGCGTGATCGAACGCCGCGTCGAGTTCGTCGGGCCCAAGGTATCGAGCGAGCTCGTCGAGGGTAGCGCGCTCGCGCTCGGCCTCGCGCTGCTCGCCATCATGATCTACATCTGGTTCCGGTTCGAGTGGCAGTTCGGCGTCGGTGGCGTGCTGGCGCTGTGTCACGACGCCATCACCACGATCGGGTTGTTTGCGGTGACCGGCATGGAATTCAACCTGACCTCGATTGCCGCGGTGCTCACGATCATCGGCTATTCGATCAACGATACCGTCGTCGTCTACGACCGCATTCGCGAGAACCTGCGCAAATACAAGGCGATGCCGCTCGACGACGTGATTGATCTCTCGATCAACGAGACATTGTCGCGCACGGTGATGACCGCGATGACGGTCTTCCTCACCCTGGTCGCGCTCCTCATCTTCGGCGGCGAAGTGATCCGCGGCTTCGCGATCGCGATGCTGTTCGGCACCGTGATCGGCGCTTACTCGTCCGTCTACGTCGCTGCGCCAATCCTTGTCTATGGCGGCCTCAAGATCGGCGGCAGCCGCGGCGATGCCGACGGC
>CAMDOQ010000086.1 GCA_945903685.1 Rhizobium sp. Q54 | reverse complement strand
ATCCACATGGGCTTCGCACCCGAGGACATCGCCTCCGCTCGCGACATCGTCGCAGAGGGTCGCCGCGCCGTCGGCAAGGACCCCAAGACGTTCGACATCTGGTGGAACGCGCACATCGTGTTCGACGAAAGCTACGCGGCCGCCGCGCGCCGCTCGATCGGCTGGCTGCCGAGCTGGCTCACGATGGGGAGCATGGAGGGCAAGGGTATTCCCGACCAGTACAAGGAAAAGCTCAAGCAGTTGAACGCCGACACCCACAGCCTCGCCTCGGTCTACCGCAGCAGGAACCGCGAGGAGATCGTGGTCGAGCGCGCCAAGGAGCTCGGGCTTTACGATTGGCTGTTGTCGCGCTCCCCGCGCCTGTTCGGCACGACCGCCGAAGTCGCTCAACGCATGAACGAGCTCAAACGCACGCTCGACCTCACCCAATGGATCTTCTTCGCCTGGGGCAAGGGCGAGCGCACTGGCGGCGAGGACGCGGAGCGGCTCGAGATGATCGACCGCGTCGGCCTCGAACTCCGCCCGCTGCTCGCATGAAAACTGCTGCCTTCCTCGCTGTAGCCCTGTGGAGTGCGGTGGTCCAGGGTGCGGCAGCGCAGGAGAAGGTCGCGTTCCCCTCCCACGCGCTCGATCCCGCGAGCGGCAGGCCGGTCGAGATCGCCGGCGTGCTTTACCGCCCCGAAGGCACCGGCCGGTTTGCAGCGGTGGTCGGCCTCCACGGCTGCAGCGGCATGGTCGACCGCAACGGCCGCTTGTTCTCGACCTTCCGTGCGTGGGCCGAGCATCTACGCGGTCACGGTTACGTCGTCCTCCTGGTCGACAGCTTCACGCCGCGCGACCTTCGCGAGGTCTGCGGCCAGGGCAGCAATGCTGCTTCGCCGAGCCAGGTCCGGCCCTACGACGCCTACGGTGCGCTGAGCTACCTCGAAGGCCTGCGGTTCGTAAACCCGGACCGGGTCGCGCTGATGGGCTGGTCGCACGGCGGCGGCAGCGTGCTCTATACGATCGCGCCCGCGACCGGCGCGCGCCCGCCGCCGGCCATCACGCGCGCCGAATTCAAGGGGGCGATCGCGCTCTACCCCGCCTGGTGCCGGTCGACGACGATGGGCGGTTCGTGGCGCCCGATCGTGCCGCTTCTGGCGCTCTTGGGCGCCGCGGACGATTGGACCCCGGCCCTGCCCTGCGTCGAGTTCCTGGACGGCGTCAAACGCCGCGGCGGCGCGGTCGAGTATCACATCTATCCCGAGGCGCGGCACGCCTTCGACATGCTCTCGACCGAGGTCCGTGTGCTCGAGAACGTCCAGGCCGGCGCCAGCGGCCGGGCGCCCTCGGTCGGCGGCAATGCCGCGGCGCGGACCGACGCCTACGCGCGCGTGCTCGCGTTCTTGAAGAGTGAGTTGGGGGGTTAGTTCTTCTTCCCGCCGAACAGGCCTTTGACCGCGCCAAGTGGATCGGTCTTGCCGCCGCCCGCAGGCGCGCCACCGCTTCCGGTCGCGGCTCCTGCCCCGGCGGCTCCCGGCAGCAGGCCTTTGACGCCCTCGACCGCCTTGGCCGGATCCTTGATCGCATCTTTGACCATGGCGCCCAAGTCGGGCTTGAACGAGAGGTTCGACCACGGTCCCTCGACGATCACCGGGACCGTGAGCCCGGCCGCCTCTTGTTTGCCGCCCTGGCCTTCGGTCGTCATCGCGAGCTTGGGCTCGACCCGGTAGTTCATCGCCTGTTTCGGCAGGTCGATCGTACCGGCACCGGCGACGCGGAGAAGCGGCGACAGCAGTGTCAAATCGGTGTTCTTCAAGATGCCGCTGGCAACCGTGAAGGTGCCGGAGAGCTCGGCGAAGTCGGTCTTTTGCGCGGCCCGCGCCGCCGGATCGGTGAACGCGGTGCCGACGTTCCGGACCATGGCGCCCAAGTTGACGCCGCGAATCGCGCCGTTCTTGAACGCGAGATCGCCCTTGCCCTGCAGCGCGCCGATAAGGACGCGCTGGCTCGCGCCCGCAGTCGCGAACTGGACGGTGCCGCCCATGCCGCCTTCGAGCCGGTCGAAGCCGACGGCGTCGGTGAGAAGCGGGTTCGCCTGCACGTCCTTCAGATCGAACGCCGCCTCGATCGCGGTCGGGGCGCGGCTCGCATCGACGACGATCCGCCCGGTGCCGCGGCCTTGGTAGAGCGCGAGCTCGGTCAGCGCCGCGTTCAAGCGGCCGCTCTTGAGCGTAACCGCGACCGCACTCTTCCCGATCTTGATCTGCTGAAATTGGAGCGCCCCTAGGCTCAAGCTCACATCGGCATCGACCGCTTTGAGGCCGCTCAGGTCGATCGGCTCGTCGCTCCAGCCTTCGTCCTTCTTAGCCGCCGCCGAAGCTGCCGGCGCCGGCTTCGCCGGCTCGCCGCCGACGTAGAGATTGAGATCGAGCTTGTCGACGTCGAGTTTGGCCTTGATCGCCGGCCGCGGCCCGGTCGAATCGAACTCGACGTCGCCCCTGGCCTTGGTCTGGTCGAGCTCGAACTCGGCGCCCGTGAAGGCGAGCCTGGGTCCGTTGACGCCGAGCTTACCCTTGACCGCGAGCGGGCCGAGACCCTGCCCCTTCGACGTGACCGGATTGCCGGTCCAGGCGGCAAGCGCCCGGATCGAGGGCACTTTGAGATCGACGCTGCCCTCGACCTTGAGGACGGCCGCACTTGCGACCGTACCGTCGAACGCAAGCGTCACCGGCTTCGCCGACAGCGAAGTCTTGACGCCCGAGGCTGCGCCCTCGATGAGCTTCCGCGGAGCTGCGACATCGAGCTTGAGGCTCACGGTTTCGCCCTTCCAGGCGACCTCGCCCGCCGCTTTGAGCGGGCTGTCCAAATTGGCGAGCGCGACCGTCACGTTCACATTCTTTATCTCCTCGCGGGTGCCGGCCTTGGCATCGATGTAGGTGACGGTGCCGTTGGTGATCCGGATGTCGCCCAACTTGAGATCGGAAAGGCCGCCCTTAGCCCCGCCGCCACTCACCGGCTTGGCCGCCGTCACGCCGGTGGCCGCCGGCGCGCCGAACTCCCAGTTCTTGCGGCCTTGGCGGTCGACCTCGAGCACGATGGACGGATCGACCAGGACGAAGCTGTCGATCGCGATCTCGCCCGTGAGAAGCGGCAGCAGCCGAACCTCGATCTTGAGCTGGCGCAAGCTCGCCATCTCCTTGACCGAGCTCCACGGCGCGTTGCCAAACTTCACTTTCTCGACCACGACCGCCACGCTCGGGAACAGCGACAGGCTGACGTCGCCGGCGATGGTGAAGTCGCGCCCGGTTGCATCGCGCACCTCGGCCGCGATCTTGTCTTTGTACGCCGCGATCGGCACCAACAGTGGAATCGCGATCAGCGCAACAATCGCCAACACCACTACGGCGCTCAGGCCGATCAACAGCTTCTTCACGGTCATCTCCCCAAAAAAAACGACAGCCGAGTCGCCCCGGCTGCCGTCTCGGTTGGCTTCGGTACTACTTGATCTCGACTTCGACGCGGCGGTCGGCAGCGGCGCGCTCGCCGTCCTTGGCGCCGGAAGCAGACTTATCTTCGCCCGCAGCGGTCCCCTTCAAGAGGCCGGGCGCAAAACCCTCGCGGGCCAGGTAATTGGTGACCGCTTCGAGCCGCGCTTGCGAAAGCTTCATGTTGGCTTCCGCGCCGCCCGAGCGATCGGCGTGCGCGGAAATCGCGAGCTCTTTCGCCTGCAGCGACCGCGCCGACATCGCGGCCTTGACCAGCGTCTCGCGGGCCTTGATGTCGAGGAGCGCGCTGTTCGAATCGAAGTAGATCATGAACTTGCGCTCGGGCGCCGGGGCCGGACGCGCTACGGCTGCTGGCGCCGCGGCAGGAGCCGGCGCCGCAGCGGCGGCCGGCGGCGGCACCTTTAGAATCGCGACCACCTTGTCCATCGCCGCCTCGAATTCGGTGAGGCAGCGGCGGATATCGGCCGGCTGGTTGTCTTCTTCGATCTCTTCCATCCAGCAGTCGAACATCGCCTGGGCGCGCGCGGTGTCGGCCGCCGCCCGGGTCCGGCCGCCGGTGTTGAGCGCGTCAATGAGGCGATTGCGCGTGAACGCAGCTTCGGTCGCCCATTTCGCCTTGATATTGCGCGCTTCGAGATAATCAGGCTGCGGCGCTTCGCTGCTGCCGGCGTCGCGTGCCTTGGCGAGGAACCAATCGACTTCCTCCCAGTCGCTTTCGCCCTGCTCCTTGACCGCGAGAGCGATGTATTCCTTGTGGAGGGCCTTGTGGAAATCGGTGCCCTTGAGCGCCATGTTCCGCACTTCGTTGATGTCAGTGTGCGTGGCGCAGGCGCTGAGCGCGAGCGCCGCCGCAATTGCGCCCAGCCGGGCAAGCATGGTGGTCACGTCCGTCCTCCCTGATACCGCCGCGCGAGCGTTCCCCCACGCGGGCATGATGATCGACCCGTCAACTATGCGGGCAGTCGATCAAAATATCAAGGCGAACAAGGCGTTATCGCCGGTCCGCTCGCGCGTCAATCGAGCGGGGTGCGGGGCCGTTCCAGCTCGAATTCGCGCGCCATTGCCAGCATCGAACGCATCGCACCGAGGATGAAACCCAGCGCATCCTCGCGCTCGGCCCGTTTGAGCGCCCGCTCCTCGGCCGTTTCGCGCGCTCGTTCGCGTTTGAGCTCGTCGTAGCTCGACTTCGGCCGCGTCACCGCCTCGGCCGCGGCGCCGCACACCATGGCGGCTCCGTCGAATTGGCAGGCGACGATATCGCCCGACTGCCGGTCTAGTCGCCACACCGTCGTCTCGGTCGCTTTGACGATCTGATATCGATACTCGGCGTCCGTCGGCGGCGCCGGCGCCCGGCCGATATCAGCCTCGGCACGAGCCACGAAAGCGGAGCTTGCCGCAACTAAGAGAAAGGATAAATAAAAGACCTTAATATATTGATGTATCATATATTTTCCCTTCGATATCCCTTCACGAACTAACCCCGAGCCACTGCAACACCGCGATCAACGCATGAACCGCCGTGTAGGCGCCGAGCCCGAACGCGGCCGCGATAGCGGAGACCTTGAGGTGCGCGACCAACCGCCGGCGATATAAGGAAAACGGTGAATCCATCAACGACCTGCAGTTGCAGCGCTGGCGACCACCGGGGCCGTGACGTTTCGGGGCGGCCGCTATTTATAGTAGGAGTCATGGAGTCGCTACGAATGCCCGTATTAACGCCCGGTCCCACCGGTCTATTCCGCTCCGTCTCTTAGCCCTAGCCCCCATCCATGCCGGCAACGCCCGAGGCCCTGTTCGCGCGCTTGAACGAACTCGGCATTCGCGCCACGACGCACCGCCACCCGCCCCTTTTCACCGTAGAAGACTCGAAACGGTTGCGCGGGGCACTGCCGGGCGGCCACTGCAAATCCCTGTTCCTCAAGGATAAGAAGGACTCGCTCTACCTGTTGGTGGCACTCGAAGATCGCGCGATCGATTTGAAAACCATGCACAAGAAAATCGACAGCGGCCGGCTGTCGTTCGGCCGGCCCGAACTGCTGTGGGAAGCCTTAGGCGTCAAACCGGGTGCCGTCACTCCGTTCGCCCTGATGAACGATACCGCCCATCGCGTCACGGTGTGGCTCGATCGCGGCATGCTCGCGTGCGAACTTCTGAACTACCACCCGCTCGACAACACCCAAACCACCGCCATCCGTGCGGGCGACCTGCTCGCGTTCATCGCCGCATGCGGGCATGCGCCGCACTTGATCGATCTCGAATCGGCGCCATCGTATTGAGGCGGACGCGTTGAGGCGGACGCACGGCCCGAGTCGCCATTGCTGGCGCTCCCGGCCACCGTCTATAGTCGATGCAAGTCGAGCGACATCGACACCAATGGAGGTTCCCATGACGTTTCGCCCATCGCTTCTCGTGCTCGCCGCGGTCCTCGCCGGCGTCGCGTTCGCCGCGCCGGCGGTCGCACAGCCCAAGTCCTTGACCATCGGGACCGCTTCGGTCGGCGGCACTTACTTCATCTACGGCGGCGTCATCGCCCAACTCCTGACCGAAAAGGGCGGGATCAATACCTCGACCCAGCAGACCCAGGGCCCCAATCAGAACATCATCCTGGTCGAGGACAAGAAGATCGAACTCGGCATGACGACCATGGGGATCGCGCTCCAGGCCCGGAACGGCGCCGAGTGGACCCAGGGCAAGAAGTACGCGAGCTTCCGGGCGTTGTTCCCGATGTACGACACGCCATTCCATTTCATCGCCACCGACAAGTCGGGGATCACCAAGGTCGCCGATCTGAACGGCAAGGCGGTCGGCGTCGGCCCCAAGGCCGGCACGCCTGGCACCTATTTCCCGCTGATGTTCGAGGCGCTTGGCCTCAAAGTCACGGTCCGCAATGGCAGCGCCAACGATATGGCGAGCCAATTGGGCGACGGGCTGATCCAGAGCTTCGCCTTCGCCGCCGGCCTGCCGATCGCGGCCTATTCGGAAATCGAAGCCAGCCGTGCGGTCAAGTACTTCACCTTCACCGACGCCGAGATCAAGACCATGCAGGCGAAAATGCCGGAGTTGTCGGCTTCGGTGATCCCGAAGGGTACCTACAAGACGCTCGCCGAGGACCATAAGACGGTCGGCCTCTACAATTTCGCGATCGCGCACCAGGACATGGCCGAAGACGTCGCCTACAAGGTCGTGAAGACGGTGCTCGAGAACAACGACGCCATGGTCAAGGGCCACGTCGCGGCTAAGGAAACGATCCTCGCCAATTGGAAGGCGAATACGTTCCTTCCATTCCACTCCGGCGCGGTGCGCTACCTCAAGGAAAAAGGCATCGAGGTTCCAGCGAACCTGCGCTAGACCGCAGTCGTCGTGAGCGGCCAGTCGGCGGACGATGGCCCACCCGGCGCCGTCGACGCTAACGCGCTCGAGTTCCAGGGCTCGATCCGCGCGCTGGATGGCCGGCTGGCGGCGGCGCTCGTCGGTGTCGGCGTCGCCTTCACGCTTTTCCACATCGCCGTCCTCAACCTGTGGCCGATCGACTCGATCCTGTTCCGCGCCATTCACCTGGCGTGGGGGTCGACGTTGGGCTTCGCTTACTTCGCGATCCGCCCCGGCCGCGACCGCACCCGGGTCCCGTGGTTCGACTGGCTCCTGATCGCGGCCTCGATCGCCTGCGCCATCTATATCGGGATCTTCCTCTCCGAGCTCCAGTTCCGCGCCGGAGCGCTCTACACGACCGGCGACTTCATCACTGGGCTCGCCGGTACCTTGCTGGTGCTCGAGTTCGCCCGCCGCACCGCTGGTATCGCGCTGGTCATCATCTGCCTCGTGTTCCTGCTTTATGCGTTCGTCGGTCCGTGGCTGCCGGGCGTGCTCTACCACAAAGGGTTCGATCTCGGTTTCCTGGTCACCTACATCTTCAGCGATCAGGGCATCTTCGGCGGCACGCTCGAAGTGTCGTCGACCTTCATCGTCATGTTCACCGCCTTCGCCGCGTTCCTCGGGCGTTCGAAAGCCGGCGACTATTTCAACGATCTGGCGTTGGCAGCAGTCGGGTGGGCGCGCGGCGGTCCGGCCAAAGGCGCGGTCGTGTCGGGCATTTTGTTCGGTTCGATCAGCGGTTCGTCGGTTGCCAACGTGGTCGCGTCGGGCTCGATCACGATCCCGCTGATGCGCCGGAGCGGCTACGACCGCGCTACCGCCGGCGCGGTCGAAGCGACGTCCTCGACCGGCGGGCAGTTGACGCCGCCGGTGATGGGGGCCGGCGCCTTCATCATGGCCGAGGTGACCGGCATCCCCTACGGCGATATCGCCGCCGCCGCAGTTATTCCGTGCCTTCTTTTCTACATCGCCTGCTACGCGCACTGCGACCTGCACGCGGTCCGCAACGGCTTGCGCGGCCTGCCGCGGAGCGAATTGCCGGCGCTGCGCCCGCTGCTCGCCCAGCTCTATCTCTTGGCGCCGGTCGCGGTACTGATCTGGGCGTTTCTCGACGGCAAGTCGGGCTTCCGCGCCGCCGGCCTCGGCATGCTCGCCTGCATCGTGGTGTCGTGGCTCACCCAAACCCACCGCATGGGTCCGAAAGCGATCGCCGGCGCGCTCGATAGTGCCGCGCGCGATTGCATCCAACTGGTCGCGATCTGTGCCGCCGCCGGCATCATCGTCGGCGTCATCGCGTTGACCGGGATCGGCGGACGCTTCTCCTCGCTCGTGCTCGCGATCGCCGGCGAGAACAAGCTGCTGGCGATGGTGTTCGCGATGGTGGTTTCGATCGTGCTCGGCATGGGCATGCCGACCACCGCCGCCTACGCGATCGCCGCCGCGGTAATGGCGCCGGGGCTCGTGCGCATGGGCGTGCCGCCGCTGGTCGCCCACATGTTCATTTTCTACTACGCGGTCCTCTCGGCGATCACGCCCCCGGTCGCGGTCGCATCGTTTGCCGCCGCCGGCCTCGCCCGCAGCGATCCGTGGCGGACGTCATGGATCGCGGTGCGGCTCGGCTTGGCGACCTTGATTGTCCCGTTCATGTTCTTTTATTCGCCGCTGCTCCTCGGCCAGGGGCCGTGGCTCGAGGTCGCGTGGGCGTTCGTCTCGGCCGCGCTCGGTGTTGTCATGCTGGCGGCGGCGACCGAAGGCTGGCTGAACGGGGCCGTGATCTGGCCGCTCCGCGTCGTGCTGTTGGTCTCCGCGCTGTGCCTGATCGTGCCCGAGCCGGCGGCCGATGCGCTCGGGTTCGCGCTCGCGCTCGCGATTTGGCTATGGCAGCGTTATCGTCACGGCGCCGATCCGGGCGCCAAGGTCGCGGCGCCGATACCGAGCTAGCCGGCGCCCGGTCGGGCGGACGGGGGAACGATGGAAGTCTTGAACCGGTTCTTGGTCGCGCTCTGCGTGCTGATCGCGGTGGTGGGGTCGTTCTTCGTCGACAAGTCGTCGCTCCAGCTCAACCTGCTGGATGGCGGCGCCTACGCTGCGCTCGTGCGCGAGCGCGCCGACGCGATCCAGCAGATCGAGCGCAACGCCGGCGCGAGCGACGCCGAGCGATTGAACGCACCGCTCCGCGAGCGCGCGACCGCGCTCGAGCGCCGGATCGGCGCGATCGAGGCCGAGAACCGCAACCGCTTCTACGCATTCCGCGCGCTATGCCTGGGCGCGCTCGGCGCGCTGGCAGCGATCCTGTCGCGGCTGGTGATGCCGTGGCGGGAGGAGCAGATCGGCGGCGGTATGCCGCATTTGAGCGCGGGCCGTACGCTCGCCGCCCTCGCTGTCGGCGCGGTCACGGCGGTCATCGTGTTCGGCGCGTTCCTGACCGGCGACGTCTCGCTCTACGCCAGCGCCGGCGCACCGGTCATCGATCCCGACTTCTGGCGGATGACGATCGTTTGTCTCTTGGCCGGCGCCCTCTCGATCTTCCTGCACCGCGCGGCCGAGGCACGCTTCGGCCGCAGCGGCCGTGCGCTTGCCGAGCCGGCGGGGCCGCTCCGGGTGTTGCCACCGCCATCGCCGCCGCCGCCAACGGCTGCGCCCGAACCGTCCGCGCCGGCGGCGGTATCGCCGCACCAGGTGCGGCCCGAGCGCGTTCGACCGATCCGGCCAGCGCGGCCGGCGCGCGTGCGGCCGATACGGCCGGCGCAACCACAGACGGTCGCTCGACCGGCACTGCGAACGGTCGCTCAACCGGCACCGCGCCCTATCGCTCGGCCGGTACAGCAGCGTCCCGCCCCCCAACCGACCCAAGAACGACCGACCCAGGAACGACCGGCGCCGCCGAAGCCAGCGGCGGCGCCCACGCCGTCACCCCGGCCGCCG
>CAMDOQ010000085.1 GCA_945903685.1 Rhizobium sp. Q54 | reverse complement strand
AGACCAAGCCCAAACCCAAGTCCTGACCGCGCGGCTCCGCGACCTGCTAGCGCTTCAGTGGCTTCGCGAACAACTCGAGGCGGTGGCCGACCAGGCGAAACCCGAGCCGTTCGGCGATCTTGCGCTGCAGCGCTTCGATCTCGTCGTCGTGGAACTCGATGACCCGCCCCGAGTCGAGATCGATCAAATGGTCGTGGTGCTCTTCCTGGGCTTCCTCGTAGCGCGCCTTGCCGCCGCCGAAGTCGTGCCGCGCGAGGATGCCGACCTCTTCGAACAGGCGCACCGTCCGGTAGACCGTGGCGATGCTGATCTTGGGGTCGATTTCGACCGCGCGCCGGTAGACTTCCTCGACGTTGGGATGATCGCTCGCCGAGGACAGGACGCGCGCTACCACCCGCCGTTGCGGCGTCATCTTCATGCCGCGCTCGCTGCACAAGTGCTCGAGCCGTTCGGCGATGGTTCGATTGTCTTTGCCGTCGTTTTTTTGCACGGGTCGACATTAGCATTAATTTTTTACGCGTCCATTGCCGGCGGCGGCGGAATGATTTGAGCGCGCGCAACCGTTGCGCTACAAGCGGCGCGCCACGTCGAAGGAGGATCGCATGGCGCGCGCCCGCGGGAAAAAAGTTGCCATTGTTACCGGCGGCGGCACCGGCATCGGCCGCGGCGTCGCCAACCGCTTGGCCGCGGACGGCTACCGGGTCGCGGTCTTGGGCCGCCGGCTCGACCGGCTGCAACCCCGACGCGGCGAGAAGAATCTCCATCCCTACGTCTGTGACATCGCCAAGTTCGACGACATCAAACGCACCGTGAAAGCGGTGCTCGCCGACTTCGGCCGGATCGACGTTCTCGTCAACAATGCCGGCGTGCTGCGCCGCCAGTTCGCCGACAAGATCACCCAGGACGCGATCAACTATACGATCGGGGTCAACCTGATCGGCACCATCAACTTCTGCGTCGCCTGCATTCCGGCGCTCAAGAAATCCAAGGGGGCGATCGTCAACGTGAGCTCGACGCTCACCGACCGCTGCTACGCCGAATACGCCGTCTACGCCGCTTCGAAGGGCGGAATGAACGCGTTTTCGCGGACGCTCGCGGTCGAGCTCGCGCCGAAGGGAGTCCGCGTCAACGTCGTCAGCCCGTCGCTGGTGCGGAGCGAGATCTACCTTCCCGACGGCATGTCGCAGAAGACCTACGACCATCACCTGGACGCCGCCGCCAAGTCCTATTTCCCGATCGGCCGCGCTGGCGAGCCCGAAGACGTCGCTGCCGCCGTCGCGTTCCTGGCCTCGCCGGCAGCGGCGTGGGTTACCGGCATCGTCATGACGGTCGATGGCGGCGAGGCGGCGGGCATGAAATACGCCGGCCCCGAGCCGGCCGGCTAAGTCGAACCACCGCAGACAGCCCTCATGGTGAGCTTGTCGAACCATGAGGGCGACTTACGCGCTTCGAACTTCCACGCGCGAGCTCGACGAGAGCTTCGAGGTCGCCGCGCATCAGGGCCTCCTTTTTCGCCCTCGACCATCCCTTGATCTGGCGTTCCCACGTAATGGCGTCCTCAAGCCGGTCGAAGTGCTCTGCAAAGCGAAGGTGCACCGGGCGGCGCGACTTGGTGTAGCCCGCGACGGTTCCCGCGTTGTGCTCGGAAATCCGCTCTTCGACCGATCGCTTCGTCAGCCCGATGTAATAGTGACCGTCGGCGCACTCGACGATGTACACATAGGCTCCCATCGATTCCCTCCCGGCTCCGTGGTCCCCTCAAGAGACCTTATGGAACCTTTTGGCGGGCTGGTGGCGCGCTCATGGTTCGACAAGCTCACCATGAGGGCTTTTTCGAGGAAGCGTCATCCTGAGCGGGTCGTTGACAGGGTAGGGGACGCTCAGTATGGTCCGCCCGCCTTCGAGACCCTTGAGGCGGAGTCCGGTCATGAAAGTCCTGCGTTCGCTCAAATCGGCCAAGCTGCGCCACCGCGACTGCCGCGTCGTCCGCCGCCGCGGACGGGTCTACGTCATCAACAAGACGAACCCCCGCTTCAAGGCGCGCCAGGGCTGATCGCCCCGGCTTTTCCCCCTTCCCAGTTCGAGCCGGCGCGGTTGCCAAAGCCGCGCAGCGTGGTCATCCTGTGCGTCGGCGCGTAAACGCAGCGGAGGACACGCGATGAAGATGCCGGCCCTCGACCAGGCGGTCTTGGACCGTCGCGCCGAGTTGGCCGCGGCCTTGCGCGCGATCGTCGGCGAGGCCGCCGTGATCGACCGGCCGGAGGCGCTCCGGGTCTACGAGAGCGACGGGCTCACAGCCTATCGCCAGGCGCCGATGGTGGTGGCGCTGCCCTCGACCACGGGCGAGGTGTCGGCGATCCTCGCGCTCTGCTCGAGCCGCGGCGTCAAGGTGGTGCCGCGCGGCGCCGGCACCTCGCTCTCGGGTGGCGCGCTCCCGTTGGGCGACGGGCTCCTGCTCGGCCTCGCCAAGTTCAACCGCATCCTCGACATCGACTACGCCAACCGCTGCGCGGTGGCGCAGCCGGGCGTCACCAATCTGGCGATCACCCGTGCGGTCGAGGATGCCGGCTTCTACTACGCGCCCGATCCGTCGAGCCAGATCGCCTGCACCATTGGCGGCAACGTCGCCGAAAACTCGGGCGGCGTGCATTGCCTGAAATACGGCGCCACCACCAACAACATTCTCGGGCTCGAGATCGTGCTGATGAACGGCGAGGTGGTGCGCCTCGGCGGCAAGCACTGGGACGCCGAGGGCTACGACCTGATGGGCGTGATGGCCGGATCCGAAGGCCTGTTGGGCGTCGTTACCGAAGTGACGGTACGGCTGCTGCGCAAGCCCGAGGCGGCGCGTGCGCTCCTGATCGGGTTCGCGTCGGCCGAAGCCGGTGGCGCCTGCGTCGCCCAGGTCATCGCCCGCGGCATTATCCCGGCCGGCATGGAGATGATGGACCGCCCGGCGATTCACGCCGCCGAGGAATTCTGCGGCTCGGGTTATCCGCTCGACGTCGAGGCGCTTCTGATCGTCGAGCTCGATGGCAACGCGGTCGAGGTCGATGAGCTGATCGAGCGGGTGCGCGCGATCGCCCGCGAAACCGGCGCGGTCTCGATCCGCGCCAGCGAAAGCGAAGCCGAGCGGCTCGCGTTCTGGGCCGGGCGCAAGGCGGCGTTCCCGGCGGTCGGGCGCATCTCGCCCGATTACTACTGCATGGATGGCACGATTCCGCGCAAGCGCCTGCCCGAAGTGCTGCGCCGCATGACCGAAATGTCGGCGCGCCACGGCCTCCGGCTCGCCAACGTCTTTCACGCCGGCGACGGCAATCTGCATCCGCTCATCCTCTACGACGCCAATAAGGCGGGCGAGCTCGAAACCGCGGAGAAGTTCGGCGCCGAGATCCTGACGCTCTGCGTCGAGGTCGGCGGCGTCCTGACCGGCGAGCACGGCGTCGGCGTCGAAAAGCGCGATCTCATGGGCACGATGTTCACCGAGGCCGACCTCGCCCAGCAGCAGCGCCTGAAGTGCGCGTTCGACCCCGACGGACGGCTCAACCCGGGCAAGGTGTTTCCGATCCTGCACCGCTGCGCCGAGCTTGGGCGCGTCCACGTGCACCGCGGCGACATCCGCTTCCCCGACCTGCCGCGCTTCTGATGGAGAACGCGCTCCGACCGGCGAGCGAAGCCGCGCTTCGCGAGGTGGTGGCTTGGGCGCTCGCTGAAAGCACGCCGCTCGAAGTGGTGGGGCGCGGTACCAAACGCGGACTCGGCCGCCCCGGCCAATATGCCCACCGTCTCGAGACCGCCGCGCTCACCGGGATCCTGCTCTACGAGCCCGAGGAATTGGTGCTCGAAGCCAAGGCCGGCACCCCGCTCGCGACGATCGAGGACGCGGTCGCGGCCAGGGGCCAGATGCTGGCGTTCGAGCCCGCCGATTGGGGCCGGCTCTACGGCGCCGCCGCGGGTAGCGCGACCATCGGCGGCGTGTTCGCCTGCAACTTGTCCGGACCTCGCCGCCCGACCGCCGGCGCCGCGCGCGACCACCTGCTCGGGCTCGCGGCGATCTCGGGCCGCGCCGAGGCGTTCAAAGCCGGCGGCCGCGTCGTCAAGAACGTCACCGGCTACGACCTCTGCAAGCTTCTGACCGGCTCGCATGGGACGCTCGCGGTATTGACGTCGGTGACGCTGAAAGTACTGCCCGCGCCCGAGACGAGCGCGACACTCGCGCTCGAAGGTTTGGACGATGCGGCCGCGATCGCGCTGCTCGCCGAGATCGCCGGCGCGGCGATCGATGGCTCGGGCTTCGCTTATCTCCCGGCCGCGCTCGGCGGTACCTGGCAGCCACCTGGGCTTGCACCGGGTGTCGGCGCGGCCCTGATCCGGCTTGAGGGGACGCGCGCCTCGGTCGCCGAGCGCGCCAAACGGCTCGCGGCCACGATTGGTGCCCGCGCGCCGCTGCGGTCGCTCGATCGCGATCGTTCGCTCGCGCTCTGGCGCGGAATCCGCGATGCCGAGCCGTTCGTTGCCGCCGCTCCCGATACCGCGCTCTGGCGGCTCTCGCTCCCGCCCGCCCGCGGCGCCGCCGTCGTCGCGGCAATCGCGGCAGAACGTCCGATCGAATACTTCTACGACTGGGCCGGTGGGCTGGTGTGGCTTCAGACCAGTGCCGCCGCCGACGGCGGTGCCGCGACCATCCGCGCCGCGCTCGCGGACGCCGGCGGCCACGCCACGCTATTCCGCGCGCCGAATCCGCTCCGCGGCGCGGTCACGGTGTTCGAGCCGCAGGCGCCGGCGCTCGCCCGGCTGACGCGCCGGGTCAAGGACAGCTTCGACCCGCGCGCAGTCTTGAACCCCGGCCGCATGTATGCCGGGGTTTAGCGGTCGCAGCGCGGGCGTGTAACGCATGCAGACGAATTTCAGTCTCGCCCAACTCGCCGACAGTGCGACGGCCGAGTCCGAGCGTATCTTGCGCAAGTGCGTGCACTGCGGCTTTTGCACCGCGACCTGTCCGACCTACGTGCTGTTGGGCGATGAGCTCGACAGCCCGCGCGGCCGCATCTACCTGATCAAGGAGATGCTCGAGCAGGGCCGCGCCGCGACGCCGACCGACGTCCTTCACATCGACCGCTGCCTCTCCTGCCTCGCCTGCATGACGACGTGTCCGTCGGGCGTCAACTACATGCACCTGGTCGATCACGGCCGCCGCCATGTCGAGGCGACCTACCGGCGGCCGTGGCTCGAACGCACGCTGCGGGCGGCGATCGCGGCGATCTTGCCTTTCCCCAACCGGTTCCGCGGGGCAGTGATCGCCGGGCTGCTGGCGCGGCCGTTCCGGCGCCTGCTGCCGGGGTGGCTCGGGGCGTGGGCCGCGCTCTTGCCGCGGCGGCTTTCAGGCCGGTCGGCGCTGGATCGGCTCCGCGTCGTGCCGGCGGCGGGGCCCAAGCGCGCGCGGGTCGCGCTGCTCGCCGGCTGCGTTCAGCCGGTGCTTGCACCGGCGATCGACGAAGCGACCGTGCGCACGCTCACCCGCTTGGGCTGCGAGGTAGTGTGGGCGGCGGGCGCGGGTTGTTGCGGCGCGCTCACCCACCATTTGGGACACGAGGCGGCGACGCTCGAACGCGTTCGCGCCAACGTCGCGGCGTGGTCGGCCGAGATTGCTGGCGCCGGGCTCGACGCGATCGTCGTCAACGCCTCGGGCTGCGGCACCATGATCAAGGACTATGGCTTCCTCCTCCGCGACGATCCGGTGTGGAGCGCACCGGCGGCCGCGGTGTCGGCGCGCACCCGCGACGTCGCCGAGTTTATCGCCGAGCGCGGCCTCATGCAGGGCGCGCCGCTCGCGGCCCACCCGCCGCTCGCGGTCGCTTATCATTCGGCCTGCTCGCTCCAGCATGGCCAGCGCGTCGACCGCGCGCCAAGGGATCTGCTCGCGGCCGCCGGATTCCGGGTCGCGGCGGTACCCGACGGTCATCTCTGTTGCGGTTCGGCCGGAACCTACAACCTGCTGCAGCCGGCGCTTGCGGGCGCGCTCCGCACGCGCAAGGCGCAGGCGATCGGCCGCACCGGCGCCGACCTGGTCGCCGCCGGCAATGTCGGCTGTATCGTCCAACTCGCGGGCGCGCTCGACCGCCCGATCGTCCATACGATCGAGCTGATCGACTGGGCGACCGGCGGACCACGCCCGGCGGCGCTGGAACGTACGGCCCGGGCGTCCTAACATGAAGCGATGACGATTCTTCGCTCCCTGTTGGCGATCCTCGTAGCGGTCTTTTTCGCGAGTGCGGCCATGGCCGATCAGAACGATGCACGGCTCGCCGAGCTGTTTCAGCGGCTGCACGATGCCGACGATCTCGACGAGGCGATTCCGATCCAGAATCAGATCTGGGTGATCTGGCACCAGTCGGGCAGCCACACCGTCGATCTCTTGATGGAAAAGGGCCTGAAGGCGATGGAGGAGCAGTCCTTCGACATCGCGTTGACCATGTTTAACGCCATTATCGAGATCAAGCCCGATTTTGCCGAAGGCTGGAACAAGCGGGCGACGCTCAACTACATGCTCGGCCGCCATACCGATTCGATCAAGGACATCGACCGGACGTTGAAGCTCGAACCGCGCCACTTTGGCGCGCTCTCCGGCCTCGGCCTCGTGCAACTCGGGCTCAAGCACCACGACGAAGCGCTCAAGGCGTTCAAGCGCGCGCTCGACGCCAACCCGCACATGCCGAGCGCGCAGCAGCAGATTCAGTTTCTCGAGCGGCTGCTCCGGGGCCAGCGCGCGTAACACCGCCGGCCGCTCGCTCCGCTCGCCCATTCCCCCTCGTTGAGGGGGAGGGTAGGGAGAGGGTGGGTCAGGCCGGCACGATGTCTTCGCCGACCCAGGCGACGCGCAGGACGTTGGTCATGCCCGGCGTCCCGAACGGAACGCCGGCAGTGATGACCAGGCGATCGCCGTCCTTGGCGATGCCCTCGGTCTTGGCGACGTCGCAGGCGCGCCGCACCATGTCGGCGAAATTGTGCGCGTCCTCGGTCTCGACCGAGTGGACGCCCCACACCAAGGCGAGCCGCCGCGCGGTCTCGCGCTTGGGCGTCAGGCCGATGATGTAGGGGACGCCGGGCCGCTCGCGCGCGGCGCGAAGCGCGGTCGAGCCCGAGGTGGTGAAGGTGACGACGGCGGCGGCGTTCAGGGTTTCGGCGACCTGGCGCGCGGCGGCGGTGATGGCATCGGCGGTGGTGGCCTCGGGATTGGTGCCGCCGGCATGAAGCAGCGACTCGTAGAACGGGTCGCGTTCGACCCGCTGCGCAATCCGGTCCATGGTCGCGACCGCCTCGACCGGGAACTGGCCGGTCGCCGATTCGGCCGAGAGCATGACCGCGTCGGCGCCGTCGTAGACCGCGGTCGCGACGTCGGAGATTTCGGCCCGCGTCGGCACCGGCGAGCGCACCATCGATTCGAGCATCTGGGTCGCGACGATCACCGGCTTCCCGGCGGCGCGCGCCGAACGGATGATCCGCTTCTGCAGTCCGGGCACTTCCTCGAGCGGCATCTCGACGCCGAGGTCGCCGCGCGCCACCATGACGCCGTCGGCGCGCTCGACGATGTCGCGCAGGCGGTCGACCGCGGCCGGCTTCTCGATCTTGGCGACGATGCCGGCGCGGTTGCCGATCAGCGCCCGCGCCTCGTCGATGTCCTCGGCGCGCTGCACGAACGATAGCCCGATCCAGTCGACGCCGAGCGCGAGCGCGTAGTCCAAGTCCTTGCGGTCCTTGTCGGTGAGCGAGGAGATCGGCAGCACGACGCCGGGGACGTTGACGCCCTTGCGGTTGGTCAAACGGCCGCCGACCACCACCGTGGTCACGGCGCGATCGGACGCGATCTTCTCGACCTTGAGCCGGATGCGGCCGTCATCCAAGAGAACATCGGTGCCGGCGGTGAGCGCGGCGAAGATCTCGGGGTGCGGCAGCGGCGCACGCGCGCCATCCCCCGGCGTGTCGCTCAAGTCGAGCTCGAAGCGCTGCCCCGGCACCAGCTCGACGCCGCTGTTGGCGAAGGTGCCGATCCGGAGCTTGGGGCCCTGCATGTCGGTCAGGATCGAAATACCGCGGCGGCTCTCGGTCTCGAGCGCGCGGATGATGGCGTGGGTCGCTTTGTGGTCCTCGCGCCGGCCGTGGCTGAAGTTCAAACGGAACACGTCGGCACCGGCCTCGAACAGGCGCCGGATCACCTCCGGCGTCGAACTGGCAGGGCCAAGCGTGGCGACGATTTTAACGCGGCGATGACGGACCATGACCGCAGCATCCTAGCCCAGGAACCATCACGCCGGTATGCCTTAGGCGTGAACGAGCTGGCGGTTGTGGCTTTCGCGCGCAAGGAAGCACATCGCGAACGCGATCGCGGTGCAGCTCGGGTAGAGCAGGAAGGCATGGCGGAAATCGGCGGCGGTGTAGACACGGACGCCGTCCTCGAGCGTGCCGTCCCACAGGAGATCGAGGAACAGGCCGGTCAAGGGCTGCAGGAGCGCGACCGAGCCCATCCCGAGCGCGTTCAGGAATCCGACCACCGTGCCGCTATATTGCGGCGGGTTGTGCTCGCGTCCGAGCGCGAACACCACCATGACGAAGCCGCTGCCGACGCCGTTCGCGAACAGCGCCGGATAGAGCAAGGCCTTAGGCGCATCCGGCCAGCCGAGGATGACCGCCCAGCTCGCGAGATTGAAGAGCGGCCCGGCATACATCGGCGCCTTGCGCCGGCCGAGGCGGTCGGAGATGAGCCCGGCTGACGGCGCGCCGAGCGCGAAGCCCACGAACACGATCGACATCATCGCTGCCGCCGCCGGGCGCTCGAGCCCGTAGGCGACCATCGCGTAGGGCACGCCCCACAACCCGGCGAAGGAGATGATGGTGCCGCCCAGAAATCCCGAATAGATCGCGAGCACCCAGGTCTGGTCGTTCCGGAGTACGCGTTTCAGCGCGGCGCGCATGCTGAGCGCGTTGGCGCCGGCTTCGGCCGGCGGGGTGCCGACATGGTCGCGGACGATCAGCCAGATCAGGGCGGCGAGCAGCGCGCCGAACCCGCCGCCCCACACCATGGTCGCGCGCCAGCCGACCGCCTCGACCAGCGTCGCGAGCGGCGCTTGCCCGACCAGGGCGCCCATGGTGCCGACAAAAGTGGTCATGCCGGCCACGGTCGCGAACCGGCCGGGCGGGTGCCACACCATGATGAGCTTCATGGTGCCGATCAATGCCACCGCGACGCCGGCGCCGATCAGGAGCCGCCCGGCATAGGCCACCTCGACGGTCGCGGCGGCGCCGAACAGGATGGCGCCCAGGCCGGCGACCACCGCGCTCCCGGTGAGCAGCCGGCGCGCGCCCCAGCGGTCGAGCAGGACGCCGAGCGGCAATTGCAGCGCGCCGTAGGTATAGAAATAGAACGCCGACAGGTTGCCCAGGATCACAGCAGTCGCCGCGAATGCCTGCATCAGGTCCTTGACCATGACGCTCGGCGCGACGCGGAGGAAGAAACCGTAGGAGTAAAGCAACGCGCCCAGGCCCCACATGATCCACGGCAGGACCGGGGCGAGGCGTCGGCCGGCCGGCGCGGTCATGCGGCGGGACCGGTGGTCCGTTGCGGTCGTGCGGTCGGGTGAAGGGCGGTCGCTATTCGGCAGCGGCGCGGAGCGGAGCCGGCTCCTCGTAGCGCGGATCGGCGCGAAGGTCGCTCGCGTAACGGACACCGTCCTTCAAGACGAAGCACGGGGTCAGCCGCTCGTCGGCGGCGATCGCGTTGCCATGGAGGTCGCGGAGCGTCCAGCGGCCGGTCTCGCGCTCGAGCACGGTGACGTCGGCGGCGCGGCCGAGCGCCAGCGACC
>CAMDOQ010000084.1 GCA_945903685.1 Rhizobium sp. Q54 | reverse complement strand
GAGATCGACGGACCGGAAGTGCCGATCATGGACGGCAGTGCCGAGCCGTTCGTCGCCCTCGTCAACCGAGCCGGAATCAAGACCCAAGCGCCGCGACGCCGGCCGTTCGCGGTTAGGCGGTCGGTCGAAGTGCGGCGCGGCGATAAGTGGGCGCGGATCGAACCGGCACCGGCATTCGCGATCGACGTTACCATCGACTTCGAGGCGCGCGCGGTGGCGCGCCAGCGCTACGAACTGGTGCTCGATCCGGAGCGGTTCGCGCGCGAAATAGCGCGGGCGCGTACGTTCGGCTTCGCCGACGAGGTCGAGCGCCTGCGTGCCAACGGCTTGGCGCGCGGCGGTTCGCTCGACAACGCCGTGGTCGTTGCCGGCGATCGCGTTTTGAACGAAGGCGGCCTTCGCTACGCCGACGAATTCGTGCGCCACAAGGTGCTCGACTGCCTGGGGGACTTCTATCTCGCCGGCGCCCCGATCCTCGGACGCGTGACCGCTTTCTGCACCGGCCACAAGCTCAACCATGAGCTGATCGCGACGATGCTCGCCGATCCTACTGCCTGGTCCCGGGCCGAGCCGATCGACGCGCACGCCGGGGTCCGCCCACTCGTCAGCGCTGGCTGATCGCCCATAGTCCGCTTCGCCGCTCCCGTGCTATGATCGTCCGATCGGCGGTGTTCGCCGCTCAACCGATTGTTCGATAACGCGACCGCGTCGATGCCGCTTTTTCCGTTGCGAGCACTCTCATTCATCGTGGCTCTGGTCGTGCTCGGCGCGTGCGCCGACACGCAGCCGAAGTACGTCGAGAAGCCGGTCGGTATTCTCTACAACGACGCAATGGATAAGCTCGCCGAAGGCGAGTACTTCGAAGCCGCGCGCGCGTTCGACGAAGTCGAGCGTCAACACCCCTACTCGTCGTGGGCGATCAAGGCGAAGTTGATGTCGTCGTTCACCTACCAACAGGCGAGCCGCTACGACGAGGCGATCCTAGCCGCCCGCCGTTTCATCGAGCTGCACCCCGGCAACGCCGACATCGCCTATGCCTACTACCTGTTGGCGATCGCCTACTACGAACAGATCCAGGACGTCGGACGCGATCAAAAGGTGACCCAACTTGCGCTCGGCGCGCTCGACGAAGTGGTGCGGCGGTTTCCAAACTCCGAGTACGCTCGCGATGCGCGGCTCAAGGTCGACCTCACCCGGGATCACCTGGCCGGCAAGGAGATGGCGGTCGGCCGTTACTATCTCAAGCGCGGCAGCTTCGTCGCCGCCATCAATCGGTTTCGCGCCGTGATCGAGCGGTTCCAATCGACGACCCACGTGCCCGAAGCGCTGCATCGGCTGACCGAAGCGTATCTCGCGCTCGGCGTCGCCGAGGAGGCGCAGACTGCCGCAGCGGTGCTTGGCTACAACTTCCCGAACAGCGAGTGGTACGAGGATGCCTACGGGCTGCTCCGCGGCCGCAATCTCGAGCCCGAGGAAAACAAGGGATCCTGGATCAGCCGGATCTGGAACCGGCGCGTTTTCTAGCCGGTCCGCCCGATGCTGGTCGGCCTCTACGTCCGCGACGTCGTCCTGATCGATCAGATCGATCTCGACCTCGCCGGCGGACTCACCGTGCTGACCGGCGAGACTGGGGCCGGTAAGTCGATCCTGCTCGATGCGCTCGGGCTCGCACTCGGTGCCCGCGCCGAGAGCGGATTGGTACGGCCCGGCGCCGAGCGGGCGACGGTGAGCGCGACGTTCGCGGTTGCCGCGAATCACCCGGCGCGCCGGTTGCTCGCGGATCACGGCCTTGCCGACGACGAGGCGCTGGTGTTACGCCGGGTCGTTCCGCGCGAGGGAGCGAGCCGGGCGTTCGTCAACGACGCGCCGGTTAGCGCGGGTCTGCTGAAGGAAATCGGCGCGGCTCTGGTCGAAATGCAAGGCCAGCACGATCAGCAGCAGCTGCTCGCCGGCGCCGGCCATCGCCGCCTGCTCGACGGATTCGCCGGCCTCGAAGCCGATGTCGCCGCGATCAGCGGCGCGTTCGCCGCGCTCGACCGCACGCGCCAGATCCTGGCGGGCCTTGCCGACGAGATCGCGCGGGCGACCGCCGAACAGGACCTGATCCGCCACCACTTGGCCGAACTCGACGCACTCGATCCCAAGGCTGACGAAGAAGCAGGGCTGGCGGCGACGCGGGCGCTGCTGATGGCGGCGGAGAAGTCGGGCGAGGTGCTGCGCGAGGCGACTGAGCGTCTCGCGACGGTCGGTTCGGGCCTCGCGGCCGTGCGCCAGGCACTCGGCCGTTTGCCCGACGCGGCGCGACCGCGTTTCGCGCTCGCCGCCCAAGCCGTCGAACGCGCCGAAATCGAAGCGACCGAGGCCGGGCGCGAAATCGCCCGCGGTATGAACGGAATTGATGCCGATCCGCGGCGTTTGGAGGCGGTCGACGATCGCTTGCACGCGCTCCGCGAGGCGGCACGCAAGCACCGGACTGCGCCGGCCGAGCTGCCGGCGGTGCGGGCTCGCCTTCGCGATCGGCTCGAAGCGATCGACCAGGGCGCCGAGCGGCTCGCGTCGGCCGAGGCCGCGGTTGCCGACGCCCGCGCCGCCTACCGCACGACCGCCGACCGCCTGTCAACGGCGCGCCGCGCGGCGGCGGCGGAGCTCGATCGTCAGGTCATGCGCGAACTCGCCGCATTGATGTTGGCCAAGGCCGTATTTCGTACCCGGATCGAAGCGCTGCCGGAGCCGGACTGGGGTGCGACCGGTAGCGATCGGATTACGTTCGAGATCGCGACGCTGCCGGGCGCGCCGCCCGGACCGCTCAGCCGGATTGCCTCCGGCGGCGAGCTGTCGCGGATCCTGCTCGCGCTCAAAGTCGCGCTGGCCGGGGTTGGCGATGCGCCGACCCTCATTTTCGACGAAATCGACGCCGGCGTCGGCGGCGCTACCGCCGATGCGGTCGGGACCCGGCTGCAACGGGTCGCGGCCCGGCATCAGGTGCTGGCGATCACGCACTCGCCGCAGGTGGCGGCGCGCGGTGCGACCCACTTTCGAATCGTCCGGGCCGAGAAGGCAAAGGCCGGCGCGTTGGCCCGGATTGAGCGCCTCGATCCGGCGGTACGGCGCGAAGAAGTCGCGCGCATGTTGGCCGGCGCCCGCGTCACCGATGAGGCGCGCGCAGCCGCCGATCGACTACTCGGGCCGGAATCGGTGCCGGTCAAGGCGGCGGGGCGGCGATGAGCCGCCAAGCCAAAGCCAAGGTCAAGTCCAAGGCCAAGGCGGCGACGAAAGCGCCGACCGCGGTAGCCGACCTCACACCGGCCCAAGCGGCCGCCGAGCTCGCGCGGCTGGCGAAAGAAATCGTCGCCCACGATCGCGCCTATTTCGAAAAGGCGGCGCCGCTCGTGAGCGATGCCGCCTATGACGCGCTCAAAGCCCGTAACGCTGCGATCGAAGCGGCGTTCCCCGCGCTGGTCCGCGGCGATACGCCCTCGCGCCGGGTCGGATCGCCGGCGGCGCAGGGCTTCGCCAAGGTCGCGCACCGGCGGCCGATGCTCTCGCTCGACAACGCGTTCACGGATGCGGATGTCGCCGAGTTCATCGCCCGCATCCGCCGCTTCCTGGCGTTGCCCGAGTCCGAGCCGGTTGTGCTGGTGGCCGAGCCCAAGATCGACGGCCTCTCGGCCTCCCTGCGCTACGAAAAGGGCGCGTTCGCCTTGGGCGCGACCCGGGGCGATGGTGTCGTCGGCGAGGACGTCACGCCCAACCTCAAGACCGTCGCCGATATTCCGGCGCGGCTCGCGGGCCGCGGAATTCCGGACATGATCGAGGTGCGGGGCGAGGTCTACATGCGCCACGACGACTTCGCCGAACTCAATGCCGCGCAGGCGAAGGCCGGCAAGCCGCTGTTCGCCAACCCGCGCAACTCGGCCGCCGGGTCGCTGCGCCAGCTGGATGCGACGGTCACCGCAACGCGTCAACTCCGCTTTTTCGCCTACGGGTGGGGCGAGACGAGCGCGCTTCCCGCGGCGACGCAGTGGGAGATGCTGCAAAAACTCAAGTCTTGGGGCTTCGCCATCAATCCGCGGGCACGGCGGTGCGCGGATCTCACGGCCGCGCTCGCGCTGTACCGTGCGCTCGAAGCGGAGCGCGCCGATCTCGGCTATGACATCGACGGCGTCGTCTACAAGGTCGACCGCCTGGACTGGCAGGAGCGGCTCGGCATGGTGAGCCGCGCGCCGCGCTGGGCTAGCGCGCATAAATTCGCGGCCGAGAAGGCGCAGACGGTGGTCGAGAAGATCGACGTTCAGGTCGGACGGACCGGCACGCTGACTCCGGTCGCGCACCTGAGGCCGGTGACCGTCGGTGGCGTCGTCGTGTCGCGTGCGACGCTACATAACGAGGACGAAATCGAGCGCAAGGATGTGCGCGAAGGCGACACCGTGGTCATTCAGCGCGCCGGCGACGTCATTCCCCAGGTGCTGTCGGTCGTGACCGAAAAGCGGCCGAAGGGATCGAAGCCCTATTCGTTCCCGACCAAGTGCCCGGAGTGCGGCAGTCATGCCGTCCGCGAGGAAGGCGAGGCGGCACGCCGCTGCACCGGCGGCCTCATTTGTCCGGCACAGGCGATCGAGCGGCTCCGCCATTTCGTCTCGCGCGATGCTTTCGACGTCGAGGGCTTAGGCGAAAAGCAGATCGAGCTGCTGTGGGAGAAGGAACTCGTCCGCGAGCCCTCCGACATCTTCACGCTGCAGGCGCGCGACGGGAAAAAGCACCCGCCGATCGCCGAGTGGGACGGCTGGGGCGAGACCTCGGCCCGCAACCTCTTCGACGCGATCGACGCGCGGCGCGCGATCGCCTTCGATCGCTGGATCTACGCGCTCGGCATCCGCCATGTCGGCCAGGCGACGGCGCGGCTCCTGGCCCGGACCTACGGCACGCTCGATGATTTACTCAAGGCGATGACCGCAGCCCAGGATGCGACGAGCGCGGCCAACGCCGAGCTCCTGGCAATCGAGGGGGTCGGACCCAAGGTTGCGGCCGCGATCCTCGAATTCTTCGCCGAGGACAGAAACCGGACCTTGATCGAGCACCTTCAGCGCGAGCTTAAGGTCGCCGCGGCAGCCCAACCGGCGACCGACTCACCGGTCGCTGGCAAGACCGTCGTCTTCACCGGGACGCTCGAAAAGATGACACGGGCCGAAGCCAAGGCGCGCGCCGAGGCGCTCGGCGCCAAGGTCGCCGGCTCGGTCTCGGCCAAGACCGACATCGTCGTCGCCGGCCCCGGTGCCGGATCTAAGCTCAAACAAGCAACCGCGCTCGGCGTCCGCGTGGTCGACGAGGACGGCTGGATCCAGCTGATCGGTGGCGTCGGCTGACGATGGCGCATCACTTCGTTCTCATCCACGGGTCGTGGCACGGCGGCTGGTGCTGGGACGGGGTCGTCGCCGAGCTCGAGCGCCGCGGCCATGGTGCCGAGGCGCCCACGCTCCCGGGCTGCGATGGCCGACCGTCGCAGGCCGTGACCTTCGCCCACCTTGCGACTGCGGTCCGTGAAGCGGTGTTGCGCGCGCCCAAAGCAGCGATCCTGGTCGGCCATTCGAGTGCTGGAATCCTGCTGCAGACGGTCGCCCCGACCGTCGCCGATCGGCTGTTCCGGGTCGTGTTTCTGGCCGGGATCGTGGTCGAAGACGGCAAGACCTTGAACGACATGTTGCCGCTCGACGCCGCCGCGGCCAATGTCGCGCGCGCCCGGGCCTCGGGCGTCAACGCGCTCCCGGTTGATGACGCGTTCGTGCGCGCGGCGCTGTTCGCCAACGAGCCCGACGCCGAACGTACCGCTGTGATCGGCCGGCTCACGCCGCAGCCGTTTGCGCTCTATACCGAGCGCTACAGCGCCGCCGCGTTCGATGCGCTCGCGGTTCCGAAAGCCGCTATCGTCTGCACCGACGACCATTCGCTTGGGCCTGACGGGTACCGGACTTTGGCGCGCAAGGTTCTCGGCAGCCCGCACCTGATCGAGGTCCCGGGCAGCCATGAGGCGCTGGTGACGAGGCCGGCGGCGATCGCCGAAGCCTTAATCCGCGCGGCGGGCTAACCGCGCCGGTCAGCCGGCCGCGAGCGGCGCGGTCGCGCGCGCCAGCCACGCGGCCGTCTCGGCATCGACCAGGGGTGTTAGGTCGTTCCGCACCATCGCGTGGAAATCGTCGAGCCACGCGATCTCCTCCGGCGTCAGCAAGGCCGAGTCGATCGCCGTGCGGTCGATCGGCGCCCGCGTCAGGGTTTCGAAGGCGAACGTCTCTTTCTCGGCTCCCGCGAGCGGACAAGGCACCACGGCGACCAGGTTCTCGATCCGGATGCCGTAGGCGCCGGTCTTGTAGTAGCCCGGCTCGTTCGAGACGATCATGCCGGGTTCGAGCGCGATCGCGTTGGCGGCTTTCGAGATGCGATGCGGACCTTCATGGACGCCCAAATAGCTGCCGACGCCATGGCCGGTACCGTGGTCGTAGTCGAGCCCGGCCTGCCAAAGTGCGTTTCGCGCCAAAGCGTCGAGCTGGGACCCGGTGGTGCCTTTCGGGAAGCGGGCACGGGCCAAGGTGATGTGGCCCTTGAGCACGCGGGTGAAACGGTCGCGCATCTCGGGCGACACTTGGCCGATCGCGATGGTGCGGGTGACGTCGGTGGTGCCGTCAAGGTACTGGGCGCCCGAGTCGAGCAGGAAGAACTCGCCGACCTGGAGCCGGCGATTGGTCGCGGGCGTCGAACGGTAGTGGACGATGGCGCCGTTGGGGCCAGCCCCGGCGATGGTGTTGAACGAGAGGTTTTGGATGCGCTCGGTTTCGGCCCGGAACGCCGCCAGTTTGGCCGAAGCCGCGAGTTCATCGAGCGCTCCGTCGGGAGCCGTCTTGCCAAGCCAGGCGAGGAAGCGGGTCAGGGCCGCGCCGTCGCGCCGGTGGGCGGCCCGCGTTCCAGCAAGCTCGGTCGCGTTCTTGCGGGCGCGCGGCAGCGCGGATGGGTCCGGCCCGCGATGGATCTCGGCACCCGCTTGCTTCAACCGGTCGACGATCCACGCCGCGGTCGACGCCGGATCGATCGCGACCCGTCGCCGGTCGCGGCCCAGGCGATCGAGCGTCGGGCCCAGGTCGGAGCGTTCGCGCTGCCGGATCTCCGGTCCGAGGTGGGTCAGCAGTTTCGCCGACACCTTGCGCCGGTCGATGAAGAGATCGAGGGTGGCATCGCGATAGAGGATCGAAAAGGCGAGCGCCAGCGGCGTGCAAGCGACGTCGTTGCCGCGCATGTTGGCGAGCCAGGCCGTCGATTCGGGCGTGGTCAAGACAACCGCGTCGATCGCGTCCTTGGCAAACGTCGCCGCGACCTGGCGGCGCTTGAGTACGCTGTCCTCGCCGGTATAGGCGGCCTCGTGCGGCAGTGCCGGCATCAACGGCGGCGGCGGTTGGTCGCGCCACACCACGTCGATCGGATTGTCGGCAACCGCGACGAGCGCGGCGCCCGCGTGACGGCAGGCATCGCCGAGCTTCTCGACTTCGGTTTCGGTGTGGATCCAGGGGTCGTAGCCGACGCGAGCGTCCTTGGCGACGTTCGCCGTGAGCCAGCGATACGGCGGATCCTCGATCAAGTGGTGGTAGCTCATCGCCGCGGCCGGGATCTGGTCGCGCACCTGGAGCGTGTAACGGCCATCGACGAAAATCGCCGCCCGATCGGCAGTGACGATCGCCCATCCGGCCGACCCGGTGAAGCCGGTCAGCCATTGCAAGCGGTGCGCCCGAAGCGGCACGAACTCGGTGTAGTGCTCGTCGGCGAGCGGGACGACCAGGGCATCGAGCCGGCGCCGCGCGAGCTCGGCGCGGAGCGACGCTATGCGACCGACGGTGTCGGGGGTCGCCACGGCGCGTCGGAAGCGCTCGGCCGCTTGATCGACCAGTCGATCGAGGTGCGCCGCCAGATCGGGTCCGGGCGGTTTCGGCAGCAAGTGCGACCACGCCGCCACGCGGTGGCGTCCGGTGCCGGCCGGGGCGACTTCGGCGGGCGGTGCCGCGGCGATCCCGGCGATCAGCGTTCGAACCGTATCGAGGTCGAGATCGATGCCGTCGCGCTTCAGCAGCGGCGGCAGCGCTGCTTCATCGGTCGGTACGGAAATTTCGTTCATCCGGGTGCTCACGAAAGGCTGTTTCGGAAACGAGGTACACGGCGAAACTTTGGCAAACCACGGCGACGCATGCGTCCAGCGCAAAGGTGCCGTGCTCAAACGTCACTGCTTAGTCATTGGAAATACATTGAATCGCAACAACTTTCGAACAATATCCGTGGCAACCGAAACGCAAGCCAAATGAAAGCGACACGTGTCATGTACACCCAAGAGTTTCTGAAGATCATCGGTCCGGGCGACCTGTCGTTCCGGTACCGCGCCGAGCTGCTCGAGGAAGCGCGCGCGATGCGCTCCCGCGCCGTCACCGACGCCGTGGTAGCAGCCGCCCGTTGGTTGACGAAGACGGCGAAAAACTTGGCGACGACCGCGCGGGTCTACCTGCGCGAGCGCGCCAGTCTGGTCGAGCTGCAGCGACTCGACGACCGGACGTTGTCCGACATCGGCCTCGACCGCAGCATGATCTACGCGGCGGCACGCGGCCTCGACACCCGCTACGCGGCGAATAACAACGCGCCGATTGCCGCCAACAGCAATCGACCCGCCCCGGTCCGCGCCGGGACGGACGCGGCCTAAGCGGCTCGCCTCCCGCCGCGACTGCCGCGACGGAACACCAGCGTCGGCCACGCGCCGCGCTGGATCCGCCCGTCCAACGCGAGACCCTGCGCCCGATAGGCGGCGATCAACGCGGCTTCCTCATCGACGAGGATGCCGGCGAGGATCAGCCGTCCGTCGGGCGCGAGCCGTTCGGCGAGGCGATGCGCCATACGTCGAAGCGGTGTGAGCAGGATATTGGCGACGATCAGGTCGTAGGCCCGGCGACCGCGCGCCGGCGCGAAACCGCCGCCTGCGACCGCTACCAGCGACGTCACGCCGTTGGCGCGCACGTTGGCGCGCGCGACGCGGACCGCGACCGGATCGATCTCGACCGCGGTCACCGGCGTACGCCCGAGCCTGGCGATCGCGATCGCGAGGACGCCGGATCCAGTGCCGAGGTCGAGCGCATGGCGAAACCGTCGGCGGCGATAAAGCCGCGCGATCGCGCTGAGGCATCCGGAGGTCGTTTCGTGGCGGCCGGTTCCGAACGCGAGCCCGGCCTCGATTTCGATCGCGATCTTGCCGGGATGGGCGACGCCGCGCTCGTGGGGACCGCGCACGACGAAGCGGCTGATATGGGTCGCCGGTTGTTGGGCCAGTCCGGCGGCGACCCAATCCTGTTCGGTGAGCGGTGCGACCGCGACGTCGCCGACGCTTATACCGAGCTGATCCGCGACCGCGGCAATCGTGCGTTCGATCGCGGCTAGGTCGGGCATGGTCGGCACCAAGAATTCGAGCCGCCATCGCGCTTCGCCCCGGGTCCAGCGATCGCCCTCCAGCGAGTAGCTGGTGACAGTGAGCGCGAACGGACCGAATGCCGCTTCGTACGCCGCAATCGCGCGTTCGGGTACGTCGAACGCCACCCGCCACAACAGCGTGGACGCCGGATCGTTCATACCGGTTGGACGAACGAAGCCATCACTTTCTTGGTGTCCGACTTCTCGAACTTGATCTCGAGCTTGTCGCCGTCGGCGGCGAGCACCTTGCCATATCCGAATTTCTGGTGGAAGACGCGTTGGCCGCGGGCGTAGACGCCGGTGGCGTCAGGGCGGATGACCGGCTCGGCCGTCGCCTCGATCGTGGCCCCGCTCCGTCCATTGCCGGTCGAGCGGTAGCGGCTCGGCCGCTCGCC
>CAMDOQ010000083.1 GCA_945903685.1 Rhizobium sp. Q54 | reverse complement strand
CCCCCCCCCCCCCCCCCCCCGTGCGCGCGGGCACGTGCGCGTACGGGGTATCAGGACGACCGCTATCAGCGCAGGTCTGGCGATCGGCTTTAAAGACCTCCGATCAAAGTCTTCGTATCGACGATTTTCGATTCATAGGAAAAAACCAGCCATTCAAAGAAAGCGGATCGGGTCGTCTCGCTGCGGTGACCGATCGCGTCGTCGACCAAAGTCACCTCGTATCCCTGTTGCTCGGCGTCGGAGGCGGAGAGACCGACACAGGCCTCGATGAAAACCCCACATATTGCCAGCGTATCGACCCGGGCCTTTCGCAGCCGTTCGCCAAGATCAGTCCACAGAAAGACGCTATTTCGGGTCTTCGAGACTTGCTGCGCGGCTGCTGGGACCTCGAGCCCCTCGACCGGCTCGGCATCGAATGTGCCTTCAATTAAGCACGGGTAGTCATGTTTGAGCATGAGGCGCGACCACGTGCTGCGGCCGGCTTTGTGAAAAGTCCGTACGTCGAAGACAGGGAGGCCCGCTGCGACGAATTTTTCAGCTAGCGCGTTGATCCGCGGCATCAAAAGCGGTAGTTGCCGCCCGCGTTCCGCGAGGCGGAACATCCAGTGCTGCATGTCGATGATGATGAGCGCCTGCATCAACGATCTGCGACAGGTGCGATCTCGAGGAGCGAATGGTGGGCGATGCTGGGCTCGAACCAGCGACCTCTCGCATGTGAAACGAACGCTCTACCAGCTGAGCTAATCGCCCTGATCGCAAGGCCCGCATAAAATCCCCGGGCTCCGGGCCTGTCAAGGCAAGCGCAGGAGCGCCTGGCCGAGGTCGCCGAACCGGGTGATACGGGCATCTGCCCCGAGCGCGTCGGCCTCAGCGACGCCGTAGCCATAGCCGGCGATCACGATCGCGATCCCGGCGCCGCGCGCGGCGTTCACGTCTGCGGGCGAATCGCCGATCATGACCGCTTGGCGCGGCTTGGCGCCCATGGCGTCGATCGTGTCGATGACGTGGCGGGGGTCGGGCTTACGGTAGGCCCGGCTGTCGCCGCCCAGGATCGCGTCGAAAAACGGGGTGAGGGCGAGCCGCTGGAGAAGTTCGCTCGCCAGGCCGTGCGGCTTGTTGGTGCAAACGCCGAGCTTGAAACCCAGCCGCCGGAACCGCTCGAGCCCCTCGACCACACCGGGATAGGGGCGACTGCCGTCGGCCAGATGCTGCCCGTAGTAGTCGAGGAATTCCGGGACGCGCGCTTCGAGCTCGGCCGGCGTCAGGCCCTTGCCGGTCGCCGCGAAGCCGCGAGCGAGGAGCGCGCGGGCGCCGCCCCCCACCATCGCGCGGACCGAGGCCGGGTCGACCGCTGGGCGGTCCCACGCGACCAGGACCGCGTTCAGGGCGTCGGTCAGGTCGGGCGCGGTATCGACCAAGGTCCCGTCCAGGTCGAAAACGATCGCAGTGCGGGCGGCGGGCATGGTATTTCTGGGCAAATTGCCTACAAGATATAGTCGCATGCGGCGAAAAATCTGGTAAGAATTTGTGACTAGCGAGGCGGGGGGCGCTATGGCACGTTCCGCGCGTCGCGGCAGCGGCCTTTTTCCCGAGCCCCCGCGCCTTGACCAAGCTCAATAGCTAGATGCCCACCACATTCGCCGCCGTTGTCCTCGCTGCCGGCCGCGGAATGCGCATGAAATCGGCGCGACCGAAGGTCATGCACGCCATCGCCGGCCAGCCGATGATCCACTACGTGCTGGACTCGGTGCGCAAGGCCGGGTCGACCCGCACCGTGGTCGTGATCGGCCGCGACATGGCCGATCTCGCCCAAGCGGTAGCGCCACACGCGACCGCGGTCCAAGACCCGCCGCGCGGCACCGGCGATGCCGTGGTCGCTGCCAAAAAGGCATTGAAGACGATCGTCGGCGACGTCGTGATCGTGTTCGGCGACACGCCGTTCATCGAGCCCAAGACCATTACCGGGCTGCTGGCCGCGCGGCGTCAGCCGTTGTCGGGCGGCCGGTTTCCCTCGATCGCGATCCTCGGCATGCGGCCGCGGGAGCCGCGCGAATACGGCCGCATCAAGCTCGCGCCCGATGGTTCGGTCGAAGCGATCGTCGAATACAAGGACGCGACCCCCGAGGAACGCAAGATCGGACTTTGCAACTCCGGCGTGATGGCGGTCGACGGCAAGCACCTGTTTGAGCTGCTCGAACAGATCGAGCCTGCCAACGCGCAAGGTGAATTTTATCTCACCGATATCGTCAAGGTCGCGCGCGGGATCAACATGCCGACCGTAGTGGTCGAAGGCTCGCCCGACGAGTTCATGGGGATCGATTCGCGCTCCCAGCTCGCGGTCGCCGAAGGGCTGATGCAGACACGACTGCGCGCCCGCGCCATGGCCGAAGGCGTCACCCTGGTCGATCCGCGCTCGGTTACGTTCTCCTACGATACCCGGCTCGGCCGCGACTGCATCGTCGAGCCGAACGTCGTGTTCGGCCGCGAAGTCCAGGTCGGCGCTAACGTCCTGATCAAGGCTTTCACCCACATCGAGGGCGCGAGCGTCGAGGACGACGCCGTGATCGGCCCGTTCGCGCGGCTCCGCCCCGGCGCGCGCATCGGCAAGGGCGCGCACATCGGGAACTTCGTCGAGATCAAGCAATCCGAGGTCGAGGCCGGCGCCAAGGTCAACCACTTGAGCTATATCGGCGATGCGCGCGTCGGCCGAGGCGCCAACGTCGGCGCCGGCACCATCACGTGCAACTACGACGGCTTCACCAAATCGCGCACCGAGATCGGCGCCGGTGCCTTCATCGGCTCGAACAGCGCGCTGGTGGCGCCGGTCACGATCGGGGACGGCGCCGTGATCGGCGCCGGCTCGGTGATCGCGCGCGACGTTGCGCCGGGCGCGCTGGCGCTGACCCGCGCCGAGCAGAAGGAAATCAAGGGTTGGGCCGTCCGCCGGCGCAAAGAGCGGACGCCGCCCAAACGCCCGTCGCTGCCGCGGCCTACCAGGGCAGCGCGACCCAAGGCCGCCAAGCCGGCGCGACCGCGGCCCCAAACGAAGGCCGCCCGCACCGTACGGCCGCGTAAGCGGGCGGCGGCCAAGCGCGGCCGCAAGCGTTAGGGCGGCGGACATGTGCGGAATCGTCGGTGTGATCGGTAACGGCGCCGCTGCGCCGCTTCTGCTCGACGGGCTTAAGCGGCTCGAGTATCGCGGCTACGACTCGGCCGGCATCGCGACCCTGGTCAACGGCCACATCGACCGCCGGCGCGCCGAGGGCAAGCTCGCCAATCTGGAGCGCGTTCTCGCCGAACGGCCGATAACGGGCGAAGTCGGGATCGGCCACACGCGCTGGGCGACGCACGGCGTCCCCAACGAGCGCAACGCGCATCCGCACGCGACCGCGCGGGTCGCCGTCGTCCACAACGGCATCATCGAGAACTTCCAAGAACTCAAGGCCGAGTTGGTCGGCCATGGCCACAACTTCGAGTCGGACACCGACACCGAGGTGATCGCGCAACTGATCTCGCACTACCTTGCCGCCGGCCAGAAACCGATCGAAGCGACCGCCGCGACCTTGAAGCGGCTCGACGGCGCGTTCGCGCTGGCGCTTATTTTCGCCGGCGAAGCGAATCTGATGATCGGCGCCCGCCGGGGCAGCCCGCTCGCGGTCGGCTGGGGCGAAGGCGAGATGTTCCTGGGGTCGGATGCGCTGGCGCTGGCGCCGCTCACCCAGCGCATCACCTACCTCGAAGACGGCGACTGGGCGGTGCTGACGCGGACCGGCGCCGAAGTGCGCGACGAGACCGGGCGCGCGGTCGAGCGGCCGATCCGGACCACGGCGGTCTCGGGCGCGCTCACCGGCAAAGGCGGCTATCGCCACTACATGGAGAAGGAAATCTGGGAGCAGCCGACCGTCATCGGCGAGACGCTCAAGGCCTACTACGACCCCCGCGATCGCGGCATTGCGCTACCCAAGCTCCCGTTCGACCCGGCCACGATCTCGCGCCTCACCATCGCCGCCTGCGGCACCGCGTACTACGCGGCGATGGTCGCGCGCTACTGGTTCGAGCAGCTGGCGCGCCTTCCGGCCGACGTCGACATCGCCTCCGAGTTTCGCTACCGCGCGGCGCCACTGCCCAAAGACGGCGCGGCGCTCTTCATCTCGCAGTCGGGCGAGACTGCCGACACCTTGGCCGCGCTCCGTTTTGCGCGCAGCCAAGGCCAGCCGGTCGCAGCGATCGTCAACGTCGCCGAAAGTACGATCGCGCGTGAGGCCGACATCGTGCTCCGCACCCACGCTGGCCCCGAGATCGGCGTCGCCTCGACCAAGGCATTTACTTGCCAGCTTGCGACGCTCGCGTGTCTCGCGATCGCCTTCGCGGTGGCGCGGCGCGCGATCGATCCGGCGCTCGAAGCCAAGCTGACGGCGGCCTTGACCGAAGTGCCCTCGCGCGCCGCCGACGTGCTCAATCACGATCCTGGTCTGCGTGCGATCGCGGCGTGGCTCGCCGAGGCGCGCGACGTGCTCTATGTCGGCCGCGGCACCTCGTACGCGTTGGCGATGGAAGGCGCGCTAAAACTCAAGGAAATCTCGTACATCCACGCCGAGGGCTACGCCGCCGGCGAGTTGAAGCACGGTCCGATCGCGCTGGTCGACGAGGCGACGCCGGTCATCGTCATCGCGCCGTCGGACGAACTATTCGACAAGACTGCCTCCAACATGCAGGAGATCGTCGCCCGGGGCGCCAAGGTCGTGCTGCTTTCGGACGCGCGCGGCATCAAAGCGTTGGGCGACAAGGCGCACGCGACGGTCGAATTGCCGGCCGTGCATCCGCTGGTGGCTCCGTTGCTCTACGCAATCCCGGTGCAATTGCTCGCCTACCACGTGGCCGTGCACAAGGGGACCGATCTCGATCAGCCGCGCAATCTGGCCAAGTCGGTGACCGTCGAGTAAGGTCGATTTCGGCGCGCGGAGTCCGCGGCCGATCGAGGTCTTCATGTCGGCGAAGGAAGTGTGGTGGCGCGGTACCGCGGCCATTCTCGTAAGCGGCGCGCTCGTCCTGCTCCTCAACTTCGGCCTTCGCGGCACCTTCGGCCTGTTTCAACTACCGATGGTGAGCGACCTCAAGTGGTCGCGTGAGACGTTTGCGTTCGCGTTGGCGATCCAAAACCTGCTCTGGGGCCTGGGTGCGCCGATCGCGGGCGCACTGGTCGACAAGTTCGGCACCGGCCGCATCGTTACCGGCGGGACGTTGCTCTACGCCGCCGGTTTCTACGTCACGTCCGAGACCGCGACCCCGACCCAGTTCGTGCTCGGTGCCGGCGTCCTGGTCGGGATCGGTGCTTCCGCCACCGGCATGAGCGTAATCCTAGCCGCGGTTGCACGCCTGGTACCGGAGCGGCAGCGCAGCCTTGCCATGGGCATCATCTCGGCCGGCAACTCGCTCGGCCAGTTCGTGATGCTGCCGCTCGGTCAAGCGTTCATCGAGGCTTACGGCTGGTCGACCGCGGCGTTGCTGATGGCGGCGATCACGCTGCTCTCTATTCCGCTCGCGGCGCCGCTCTGGAAGCGCGACAACGGCGCCGGCCCTGCGGGCAACGCGCCCGAATCGGATTTCACACTTGTCCAGATGCTCGATCACGTCCGGCGTCAGCCGAGCTTCCAGCTCCTGACAACCGGTTTCTTCGTCTGCGGCTTCCACGTCGCCTTCATCGTCGTCCACATGCCGGCCTATCTGGTTGGGCGCGGCCTGAACCCGGGCGACGCCGCCAATGCCGTCGCCGTTATCGGTCTCTTCAACATCGTCGGCGCCTATGCCGCCGGCGCGCTCGGCGGGCGATGGCCGAAGCGGCTGCTGCTCTCGGGCATTTACACGGCCCGCGCGGCGGTGATCCTGGCGCTCCTGGTGCTGCCGGCGACGCCGGTCGTGGTCTACACGATCTCGGCGTTGATCGGGCTGCTCTGGCTCAGCACCGTTCCGCTCACCTCAGCGCTGGTTGCCGTCATGTTCGGCGTGCGCTACCTCGCGACCCTGATCGGTATCGTCACCTTAAGCCACCAGTTGGGCGCCTTCGTCGGCGTCTGGCTCGGCGGCTACCTCTACGACACCACCGGATCCTATGACATCGTGTGGTGGTTGAGCGTCGCGCTCGGCATCGCCGCTGCCATCATTCACTTACCGATCAGCGAGCGCCGCCTGCTGCCGGCGGCGCAGCCTGCTTAGCGGAGACGTCGATGGCGACCTACGACTACGATCTGTTCGTGATCGGCGCCGGTTCGGGCGGGGTGCGCGCCGCCCGCATTGCCGCCAAACACGGGGCCCGCGTCGCGATCGCCGAGGAGCGCTACTTCGGCGGTACTTGCGTCAATGTCGGCTGCATCCCGAAGAAACTCCTGGTTTACGCTGCCCATTACCGCGACGAATTCGAGGATGCTGCCGGTTTCGGCTGGGCCGTTGGTCCGCGCGACTTTGCCTGGCCACAGCTGATCGCCAACAAGAACAACGAGATCGGGCGGCTGAACGGCGTCTACGAGCGGCTGCTCAAGAACGCCGGCGTTGCGATTTTCAAGGCGCGCGCGACGCTCCGCGACCGCCACACGCTCGCGGTCGGCGACCATACGGTGACGGCGGGCAAGGTCCTGATCGCAACCGGCGGCTGGCCGAGCGTTCCCGCGGTACCCGGCAAGGAACACATCGTCACCTCGAACGAAGCGTTCTTCCTTCCCGACGTGCCCAAGCGCGTCCTGATCGTCGGCGGCGGCTACATTGCCGTCGAGTTCGCCGGCATCTTTCACGGGCTCGGCGCGCACGTGACGCAGATCTATCGCGGCGCGTTGTTTTTGCGCGGCTTCGACGAGGACGTTCGCCGGCACCTGGCCGAGGAGTATCTCCGCCGCGGCATCGATGTGCGCTTCAACGTCGATGTCGTCGAGATCGAGAAGCGCCGGAGCGCCGCCGGCGCATCGTTCACGGTCGATCTATCCGACAAGTCGACGACCGAGGTCGACCTCGTGCTCTATGCGACCGGACGGGTTCCCAGCACCACGGGCTTGGGCCTGGAGGCGGTGGGCGTTGCCTTGGCACCGAACGGGGCGGTCATCATCGATGAGGGCTGGGAAACGTCGGTGCCCGACATCTATGCGATCGGCGACGTCACCGACCGTATCAAGCTGACGCCGGTCGCGATCAACGAGGGTCACGTACTGGCCGATCGCCTGTTCGGTCGCGCCAACCGCCACATGAGCTACGAGCATGTGCCCTCCGCCGTCTTCAGCATCCCGCCAATCGGCACCGTCGGCTTGACCGAGGCGCAGGCGCGGGCCCGCTTCGGCGAGGTCGACGTCTATAAGTCCTCGTTCCGGCCGCTCAAGCACACGCTCTCGGGCCGCAACGAGCAAACCTTCATGAAGCTCGTGGTCGATCCCAAGACCGACGTCGTGTTGGGCGTGCACATGGTCGGCGCCGAGGCGGGCGAAATCGTCCAAGGGTTTGCGGTCGCGCTCAAGTGTGGCGCGACCAAGGCCCAGTTCGACGCCACGGTCGGCATTCATCCGACCGCGGCCGAGGAGTTCGTGACGATGCGCGAGCGTTACGTGCCGCGGGCCGACGCCGCCGAATAGCGCTTTCGCGGACGACGCTCGGCTTGGCAAACCGGCCCGGCCCGGCGTATATGCTGTGGATAAGCGGCGCGCGCGGCGCGAGGGCCGGTCGGAATCCGGCGGAAAAACGTTTTGAAACAATAGGTTAATAGATTGGACTCCCGCACGATGGCGAACAAATGGTCGCCCGATTCGTGGCGTGCACGCCCGGCCAAGCAGCAGCCCGACTACCCCGAAGGCGCGCAGCTGAAACGGGTTGAAGAGCAACTCGCGGTGTTCCCGCCGCTGGTGTTCGCGGGCGAAGCGCGCCACCTCAAGGCGCGGTTGGCCGACGTCGCGGGCGGGCGTTCGTTCCTGCTCCAGGGTGGCGATTGCGCCGAGAGCTTCGCCGAATTTCGCGCCAACAACATCCGCGACACGTTCCGCGTCCTCCTGCAGATGGCGGTGGTGCTGACCTTCGCCGGCTCGTGCCACGTGGTCAAAGTCGGCCGCATGGCGGGACAGTTCGCGAAGCCGCGCTCGGATGCCGTCGAGGTCCAGGACGGGGTCGAACTGCCGAGCTATCGCGGCGACATCATCAACGGTATCGAGTTCACGCCCGAGGCGCGCAAGCCGGATCCCAACCGGCTGCTGACCGCTTACAGCCAGGCGGCGGCGACGCTCAATTTGCTGCGCGCGTTCGCGCAAGGCGGCTATGCCGACCTCCATCGCGTCCATCGCTGGAACCTTGGTTTCGTGGAGCGGAGCCCGGCTGGCGAGCGCTATCGCGACATGGCCGATCGCATCGCCGAAGCGCTCGCGTTCATGGAGGCGAGCGGCCTGACCGCCGCGACGACGCCGACGATCAACCAAACCGAGTTCTACACCTCGCACGAGGCGCTGCTGCTGCCGTTCGAGCAGGCGATGACGCGGGTCGATTCGACGTCGGGCGATTGGTACGATACCTCGGCCCACATGCTGTGGATCGGCGATCGCACCCGCCAACTGGACGGCGGCCATATCGAGTTCATGCGCGGCGTCGCCAACCCGCTCGGCGTCAAGATCGGCCCGTCGATCGCGCCCGCGGAACTACTGACTCTGATCGAGGCGCTCAATCCGGCCAACGAGCCTGGCCGACTCACGCTGATTACGCGCATGGGGTCGGACAAAATTGGCGACAAGCTGCCGGCGTTGATCCGCGCCGTCAAACGCGAAGGCCGCGCCGTGGTATGGTCGTCCGACCCGATGCACGGCAACACCGTCAAGTCCTCGACCGGCTACAAGACGCGGCCGTTCGACCGGATTCTCACCGAGGTCCGTCGCTTCTTCGAGATTCATCAAGCCGAAGGCAGCCACCCCGGCGGTATCCACGTCGAGATGACCGGCCAGGACGTAACCGAGTGCCTGGGCGGCGCGCAAGAGATCACCGAAAGCAGTCTCGCCGATCGCTACCACACCCACTGCGATCCGCGCCTCAACGCATCGCAGAGCCTCGAACTCGCGTTCCTCATCGCCGAAGGCCTGCGGAAAGCCAAGAACAGCCAGGCGCAGCGCCTCGCCGCGGCGTCATAACGGGCGCCGGCCGTGATGTTCGATCCGGACTTCACGCGGGGCACCGATAAGTATTTCCTGAAGACGAAGGCGGTCGTCGCCAAGAACGGCGAAGTCCGCGTGACCTACGCGATCTTCATGCGTGTTCCGATCATCCTGGCGCCGCGGCTGATGGTCGAGTGGCTGACGCGTGTCGCCAAGGACCGTAAGGCCGCGATCAAAGTCGATATGCTGAGGGCCGAAGGCGACTATGTCGGCGGCGGCGAGCCGTTAGCCTACATCTCGGGCTCCCTCATGCACTTGGCCGATCTCGAGACCCATTTCTTGCAGAAGATCGGGCCGGCCTGCGTCGCGGCCTATAACGCCTACCGCATGTGTTGCGATCTGCCCAAGGTCGCGTTCCTGGCGATGGATGCCCGTCACTGTGCCGGTGCCGAGATGGCTGAAATGATGGCCTATGCGGCGAGCGTTGGCTCGCGCGCGGCCCAACGCGACATCGGCGCCGTCGGCTTCACCGGCAATGCGACCGACTCGACCGCACCGTATTTCGGCAACAAAGAGGGCCTCGGCACCATGCCGCACGCTCTGGTCGGCTACGCTGGATCCACGGTCCGTGCGGCTGAGTTGCTCTACGAACTCTATCCCGACGAAATTTTGGTCGTGCTGGTCGACTATTACGGCCAAGAGATCAGCGACTCGATCGCGGTGTGTCAACGCTTTCCGGAGCTCGCCGCTTCAGGCCGTCTCTCCGTCCGGCTCGACACCCACGGCGGCCGCTACATCGAAGGGCTCGACCCGGCGCAGTCCTACGCGGT
>CAMDOQ010000082.1 GCA_945903685.1 Rhizobium sp. Q54 | reverse complement strand
CGCTGGTCGGGACCGGCCACGCCGACAAGGTCCAAGTCCAGGCCATGGTCGCCATTCTGCTGCCGGGCGTCGGCGCGGCGGGGTCGGACGCGGCCGACGCGCTGGCGGTAGCGATCTGCCACGCCCACCATCGCACGAGCTTGCGGCGGTGGGCCGAACCGCGGGCCGCCGCGGCCGGGGGGCGCGTGTGATCGCCAAGCTAACCGGGCTGCTCGACTCGATCGGCGAGGACAGCGCGGTCGTCGACGTCGGCGGCGTCGGCTACCACGTTTTTTGTCCGGTACCGACCTTGCGCGCGTTGGGCCAGCGCGGTGATCCGGTCAGCCTCTTGATCGAGACTCACGTCCGCGAGGACCACATCCACCTGTTCGGCTTCGCGACCGCGGACGGACGCGCCTGGTTCCGGCTGCTGCAGATGGTGCAGGGGATCGGCGCCAAGGTCGCGATCGCCATTTTGAACGCGATCGAGCCGACCGAACTCGTCGACGCGATCGCCGCCCAGGACCACGTCCCGCTCACCAAGGCGAGCGGGGTCGGCGGCAAGCTCGCCAAGCGCGTCGTCCTCGAACTCAAAGACCGCGTCGCCGCAGGCGTCGCCGAGCCGGCCGCCGCCGCCCCGACCACCGCGCCGAGCGGGGGCCGCGATCCGGCCGCGGATGCGGTCTCGGCGCTGGTCAATTTGGGCTACCGCCGGGTCGATGCGTTCACCGCGGTCGCGAGCGCGCGGCGGAACCTGGGCGGCGCGCCGCCGGTCGAAGCGCTGATTCGCGCGAGCCTCCAGGAGCTTTCGCGATGAGCGAGCCGCGGCTGGTCGAGCCGACCCACGGCGGCGGCGATGAGACCGACTCGAGCCTGCGGCCGCTCGCGCTCGACGATTTCGTCGGCCAGCCCGATATCGTCCGCAATCTCAAAGTCTTCATCCAGGCGGCGCGGGCGCGGCGCGAAGCGCTCGACCACGTGCTCCTGGCCGGTCCGCCGGGACTGGGCAAGACCACGCTCGCCCACATCGTTGCCCGCGAACTCGGCGTCAGCTTCCGCGCGACCTCGGGCCCGGTGATCGCGCGCGCCGGCGATCTGGCGGCGCTGCTCACCAACCTGCAGGAGCGCGACGTCCTGTTCATCGACGAAATCCACCGCCTCCATCCCGCGGTCGAAGAAGTTCTCTACCCGGCGATGGAGGACTTTCAACTCGATCTGATCATCGGCGAGGGACCGGCGGCGCGCTCGGTCCGGATCGATCTGCCGCCGTTCACGCTGGTCGGCGCAACCACGCGCTCCGGGCTCCTGACGACGCCACTGCGCGAGCGCTTCGGCATTCCGGCGCGCCTGAATTTCTACGGCCTCGACGACCTGACCTCGATCGTCATGCGCGGCGCCCGGGTGCTTGTCGTGCCGCTCACGCCCGATGGCGGTCGCGAGATCGCGCGCCGCTCGCGCGGATCGCCCCGGATCGCCGTCCGGCTGTTGAAGCGCGTGCGCGATTTTGCCGCCGTGGCCGGCGTCCGCGCGATCGACGTCGCCGCCGCCGATGCCGCGCTGGCGCGGCTCGAGGTCGACCGGCTCGGGCTCGATGCCATGGATCGCCGTTACCTGTCGCGCATCGCCGAGACCTATGGCGGCGGCCCGGTCGGGGTCGAGACCCTGGTCGCGGCGCTCTCGGAACCGCGCGACGCGATCGAAGACATCATCGAGCCGTTCCTGATTCAACAGGGGCTGGTGCAGCGCACGCCGCGCGGGCGGATGCTGCTGGCCGCCGCGTATCTGCACCTCGGCCTGCAAGCGCCAGCGCGGCCGGCCGGTCAACTCGAGCTTTTAGAGGGCGTCGCCCCCGACGACGCTGCGAGCGATGGCTGATGCCACCGCCGGCGCCATCACCGGGACGGTCCACGTGTTGCCGATCCGCGTCTACTACGAAGACACCGACGCCAGTGGAATCGTCTACTACGCGAACTACCTTCGCTTCATCGAGCGGGCGCGGACCGATTTCCTCCGCCTCGCCGGAGTCAGCCACTCGCGCCTGTGGGACGAGGACGGGCTCGCCTTCACGGTGCGGGCGTGCGCGCTCGAATATTTGGCGCCGGCCCGGCTCGACGATCAGGTTGAAGTGCACACCCGCCTGACCGGCATCGGCGGCGCGACGCTCGATGCCGAACAGATCGTGCGCCGCGCCGGCGTCGAACTGATGCGGAGCCAGATCCGCATCGCTTGCGTCAACCGCCGCGGCCGTCCGGCCCGGTTTCCGCGCCCGGTCCGCGCCGCCCTCGAACGTTTCGTACCGTCACAAGGATAGAGAATGGAAAACCAAGCCGCCGTTGCCGCCGCCGCCCTCGCCGGGTCCGTCTCGGGCGACCTTTCGATCTGGGCGCTGATGCTGCGGGCCGACATCATCGTCAAGATCGTGATGGCGCTACTGCTGCTGGCCTCGATCTGGAGCTGGGCGATTATCTTCGACAAGATCATCCGCTTCCGGCGGCTCGCAGGCCAGGCCGATCAGTTCGAGACCGAGTTCTGGTCGGGCGGGTCGCTCGAGGAGCTCTACGACAAGCAAGCCTCGGCGCCGCGCCATCCGATGGCGACGCTGTTCACCGCCGCGATGCGCGAGTGGCGCCGCTCGACCGCGAAGGGCCTCCACGCCGACGACACGCTCCGCGCCGGCTTGCGCGAGCGGATCAGCCAGGCGATGCAGCTCGCGCTGGCGCGCGAAGTCGCCGGGCTCGAACGCTACATGGGCTTCCTCGCGACCGTCGGCTCGACCGCGCCTTTCATCGGCCTGTTCGGCACGGTGTGGGGCATCATGAACAGCTTTCAGTCGATCGCCGCCACCAAGAACACGTCGCTCGCGGTGGTGGCGCCCGGCATCGCCGAGGCCTTGTTCGCGACTGCGCTCGGCCTGCTGGCCGCGATCCCGGCGGTGATCGCCTACAACAAGTTCTCGAACGATTTGGGCCGCTACGCGACCCGGCTCGAAGGCTTCGCCGGCGAGTTTCAGGCGATCCTCTCGCGCCAGCTCGACGAACGGGTGCGCTAATGGCGTTCGCTGTTCAAAGCCGGCACGCGCGCGGCTCGGTCCGTCAGCGCTACCGCCCGATGGGCGAGATCAACGTAACGCCGTTCGTCGACGTGATGCTGGTGCTGCTGGTGGTGTTCATGGTGACGGCGCCGCTCCTGACGGTCGGGGTCTCGGTCGACCTGCCCAAGACCGCGGCGCCGGCGGTCCAGGGGCAGGACGAGCCGCTCTCGATCTCGGTCAACGCCAAAGGAGAGATTTTCCTTCAGGAAACCGCGGTCAGGCTCGACGAGCTCGTGCCCAGGCTGCGCGCCATTACCGCCCGCAAGCCGGACCAGCGCATCTTCATCCGCGGCGATCAGTCGATTGCCTACGGGCGGGTGCTCGAAGTGATGGGCACCATCACCGCGGCCGGTTTCACCCGGGTCGCGCTGATCGCCGATTCGCAGGCCGTAGTGTCGCAGCAGCAGCGCGAGCGCGGCCGCTCGCGTTCCGGAACCAACCGCTAACCGCGACCGCCGGTGCAGCGCAGCGCCATCATCTCGGCGGTCTTCCACGCGGCCGTCATCGCCTATGCCTATTTCGGACTGCCCGATCTGTTCGCTTCGCGCCAACCGATGATGAACGCGCCGATCCCGATCGAGGTGATGACGATCGGCGAAGTTTCGAAAGCGCCGCCCCGGAAAGAAGAACCCAAGCCCGAGCCGCCCAAACCCGAAGCCAAGCCCGAGCCGCCCAAACCGGAGCCGCCCAAGCCCGAGCCGCCCAAGCAGGCCGCGCCGACCCCGCCGCCGCCACCGCAAGTCGCGGCGCTTCCGCCCGAGCCGCCCAAGCCCGATCCCAAACCTGCGGCCAAGCCCGAGCCCGAGCCGATTCCGGTGCCCGAGGTCAAGCCGGCGCCGAAGCCGCAGCCGAAGCCGGTCGAGGAGGCGAAGCCGGCACCGCCGCCGGTCATCGACGCGCCCAAGCCCAAGCCGAAGCCGAAACAGCCGGATTTCGATCCCAACCGACTGGCGGCGCTGCTCGACAAGAAAAAGCAACAGCCGACGCCGCCGGCGCAGCCCGAGGAAAAGCGGGCGCCGGCGGTCGAGAACATCCAGATCAAGCGGCCGACGCAGTCCTCGGCGCTGGCGACGAGCGCGCAGCCCACCATCAGCGAACTCGATTTCATCCGCCGCCAGTTCCTCGAATGCTGGTCGGTGCCGGGCGGCGTGCGCGATATTCAGTCGATGCGCGTGACGATACGCATTCAAGTCGGAAGCGACGGCGGCCAGATCGGCCAGCCCGAGATCGTCAAGCGCGTCGGCGCCGGCGGTTTTGGCAACGAGCAGTTCTATCGTACGTTCGAAGAGAGCGCGTTGCGCGCGGTCCGCATCTGCAACCCGCTCAAGCTGCCGCCGGGCGATCCCGGGCGTTGGCGCGAACTTGAGTTTACGTTCGATCCCAAGGATATGTTGGGGTAAGTCTGTCCATGACGCTCCGCGAAGGACCATCCATGACCAAGGTTGCGACCCTCATCGGCCTGATCGTCGCGCTTGCGACCGCACCAGCCGCAGCCAAGGTCGAAATCGACATCACCAAGGGCAACGTCAAGCCACTGCCGATCGCGGTCGCGCGCTTCCTGGGCGCGAGCCCAGACATCAATAAAGTCGGCGCCGACATCGCGCAGGTGATCGCCGCCAATCTCGAACGCTCCGGGCTATTCGCGCCGATCAAGGAACAGGCCTTCATCCAGAAGCCCGAGCAAATGCAGGTGCGGCCGCGCTTCGCCGACTGGCGCGCGATCGAGGCGCAGGCGTTGGTGACCGGCAGCGCCGAAGCGAAATCGGACGGCAAGCTCCATATTCAGTTCCGGTTGTGGGACGTGTTCGGCGAGACCCAGATGGCCGGCTTCGTCTACACCTCGACCCCGGCCAATTGGCGCCGGATCGGCCATATCATCGCCGACGCGATTTACAAGCGCATCACCGGCGAGGACGGCTATTTCGACACCCGCGTCGTCTACGTATCGGAAAGCGGGCCGCGCGACCGCCGCCAGAAACGGCTCGCGATCATGGACCAGGACGGCCACAACCACCGCTTCCTCACCGATGGCTCCTACCTCGTCCTGACGCCGCGCTTTTCGCCCAAGCGCCAAGAAGTCATCTATATGTCGTATTTCCGCAATCGGCCGCGGGTTTATATCTACGACATCGATTCCGGGCGCCAGGAAGTGCTCGGCGATTTTCCCGGCATGACCTTCGCGCCGCGCTTCTCGCCCGACGGCGATCGCGTGGTGATGAGCATGGCCGAGCGCGGCAACTCCGATATCTACGTGATGGACCTGCGCACCCGCGTCACCGAGCGGCTGACCGACAACCCCTCGATCGACACCTCGCCCTCGTTCGCTCCCGATGGCGGCCAGATCGCGTTCAACTCCGATCGCAGCGGCACGCAGCAGCTCTACGTCATGCGCGCCAACGGCGGCGACCAAAAGCGCATCTCGTTCGGCGAAGGGCGCTACGCGACCCCGGTGTGGTCGCCGCGCGGTGACCTGATCGCCTTCACCAAGATCCATCAAGGCAAGTTCTACATCGGCGTGCTGCGGCCCGACGGCGGCGGCGAGCGACTTCTCACCAACGGCCAGGCCTTTCTCGACGAAGGTCCGACCTGGGCTCCGAACGGTCGCGTCCTCATGTTCTTTCGCGAAAAAGAGGGGGGCAACCGGAGCGCAGCGGACACGCGCTTGTGGTCGGTCGACCTGACTGGCTATAATGAACGCCCTGTGTTGACACCGGCCGACGCCTCGGACCCGGCTTGGTCGCCGTTGTCCTTGATTCAGTAGGGTTTGGTGCGTATATTCTGCCCGCGAACTCGCGGAAACGGCGGGATACGGCGAATGAACATGCCCCCGGATGAAAAAATGGGTTGTATTTCCTGACGGGTAATACCCGCGGTACGACGCAATACACAAATGTCCAATCTAAGGAGGGGCTTTGATGCGCCTTAAGTTCTTCAGCCTACTTGCGGCCTTGGTCCTACTCGCCGCATGCGAAACGCCGTCCGAGCAGGCCGGTGCCGGTCGTGGGACCGGCGGAGCGACTACCCCGGCAGCGACCGCCGGAACCGGATCGACCGGGGCGACGGGCGCGGCGACCACTCGCCGTCCGTTGTCGGAACAGTTCGCTCAATTGGGCGATCGCGTGTTTTTCGACTACGACAAATTCAATTTGAAGCCCGAGGCCCGCAACAAGATCAACGACTGGGTCAAGCTCCTGCGCGATAACGCGCAGGCGACGATCCTGCTCGAGGGCAACTGCGACGAACGCGGCACCCGCGAATACAACTTGGCGCTCGGCGAGCGTCGCGCGAACTCGGTCCGCGACTACCTGATCGGCCTCGGCATTCCCGCCAATCGAATCACGACGATCTCGTATGGCAAGGAACGTCCGGTTGCGACCGGCTCGAACGAGGCGGGGTGGGCACAGAATCGTAACGTCCACATCGTCGCGAACTGACGCCGTATTCCGCGATTGACTTCGGGCCCGTCCCGACCGCTGGCTTAGGCCGGCGGTGGGGGCGGGCTCTTGATTCCGAACGTCCGCGGTGCGATCACATTCCGGCCGCATTCGGGCGGTATCGTTCGCAAACGATGATCCCGATCGAATAGGGAAAGCAGCGTCGTGATCACCCGGTCATCCCTCGCTACCATCGTTCTTCTCATCGGCGGCATCGCCGCCCTCGATCTTGCGCCGGCATGGGCGCAGTCGCGCAACGAGTTCCTCCAACTGCTCAAGCGCATGGAGGCGCTCGAGGACAATCTGAGCCAGGTCCGCCGCCAGGCCGGCATCCCCGAGCCGGCGCGTGCGCCCGCGACGGCGGGTGCCGCGGTCACGGCGGCGCCGGTGGCGACGGCACCGAGCGAGTCATACGAAAAGCTGTTCGAGCGCCAGGAGTCGATGCGAGCCGAGGTCGACGGGCAGATCCGCGAATTGACCGGTGCGGTCGAGAAGATCGCCTTCGAGGTCGATCGGCTTACCAAACGCATCGACAAGATGGTCAGGGACGTCGATGTGCGCTTGGCCGATCTTGAAAAAGGCACCGCCGCCGGCCGCGAATCGAGCGGCGCGCCGGCCCCGCAGCCGACCCCGGCGCCGCAGCAGACCGCGGCGCGGCCGCAGCCGGCGCTGCCCGACGGGACGCCCAAGGAGCAGTACGACTTCGCCTACGGGCTCCTCCGCCAGCTCGATTTCGACCGCGCCGAACGCGCGCTCAAGGCGTTTCTCGAGCGTCACCCCAGCCACGAGCTCGCCGAAAACAGCCGTTACTGGCTCGGCGAAACCTATTTCGCGCGCAAGAATTATCCAGCCGCTGCCGAAGCGTTTCTCGACGGGTACAAGCGCAACCGCGACGGCCGCAAAGCGGCGGACAACCTCCTGAAACTCGGAATCTCGCTCACCCAGCTCGGCCAAAAAGCCGAGGCCTGCACCACGTTCCGCGAGTTGCAGGCGCGGTTCGGCGCGTCCGCCAAGGACGTCCGCGACCTCGCTTCCACCGAGCAGAAGAAGGCCGGCTGCACCTGAGCGCGCCGCGCGCGAACCGAGCCGGTCCGATCGGCGACGCGGCGTTCGCGGCGATGATGGGCGGCGTCGGGCCCTGGCCCGAGCGACCGCGCGTCGCGGTCGCAACCTCGGGCGGAGCCGATAGCCTGGCCCTCACCCTCCTGGCAGCGCGGTGGGCCACCGGCCGCGGCGGGCGCGCCGATGCCCTGATCGTCGATCACGGCCTGCGGCCCGATGCCGCGGCCGAAGCCCGAACGGTCGCGGGCTGGCTCGCCGCGCGCGCAATCCCGTGCCGCGTTCTCCGCTGGCGCGGACCCAAACCGGGCGCCGGAATCCAAGCGGCAGCGCGGCAAGCGCGCTACGCGCTCCTCGAGGACTGGTGCCGCGCGAATGCCGTCCTGGACCTGCTGGTGGCCCATACCGCCGACGATCAAGCGGAGACCGTCCTGCTTCGCCTGAGCCACGGCACCGGCCCCGACGGGCTCGCCGGCATGAGCGCGCTCGCCGAGCGCCACGGTGTTCGCCTGGTACGGCCGCTGCTCACCGTGGCGCGATCTGCGACTCGCGCGACGCTCGATGCTGCGGGGCAGCCGTGGATCGAGGATCCGTCCAACGACAATCCACGGTTTGAGCGCGTCCGCATCCGCCGCTGGTTGGCCGCGGCGCCTCGCGGGCTCGCGGCAGCGGCGCTGGCGGAGGCCGCCGCCGATTTGGGGCGCGTCCGCGCCGGCCGTGATGCCGCGGTCGCCGCCCACCTCGCGCGCTCGGTCGCGCTCGACCCGCGTGGCCACGCCAGGATCGATCGGCGCCGGTTCGGTGCGGCGAACGATTCGATCGGAGCCGCCGCGCTGGCCCGGCTCGCGCGCACGATCGGGGCGGCCGACCACGTCCGGCGGAGCGCGCTCGAGCCGGTATGGCGGGCGATCCGCGATGGCACGCTCGGCGCCGGGCGCACCGTCGGCGGGTGCCGCTTTGTCACCGCCGGCCGGACCGTCCTGGTTTGCCGCGAAGCCGGACGTTTAGTCGAAGTGGCGCGCTTCAACGGCCGGCCGACCCTCTGGGACCGGCGGTTTACGCTGGCACTCGCCGGGGCGCGGCGCCTGCGCTCGCGCTTGACGATTAGGGCCCTTGGCGATGTGCCGGCCGCCCGGCTCCCCACCGCGGCCGCGGCGGTGCCGGCCCTGATTCGCGCCGCCTGGCCAGCACTCTGGCGCGGCGACCGCCTCGTGGCAGTGCCTCACCTAGGCTACATCGATCCCGATTTCGCAACCTTGCTCAGGAGCTTAACGGTAAGGTGGACGCCTATGGCGCCAGTCGCGTCGGCTACCTTTGCAGTTGTAACTAGCCCCAAGCGTATTATTTAATTGGACGTGGTTCCGCCCTTTCGCGTGGTGCGGGGCTTTAGCGCTTCAAGGCGGAACAGGAACACCCCGGCCGTGACGAATTTCGGCAAGAACTTGGCATTGTGGGCGATCATCGCGCTCTTGTTGATCGCGCTCTTCAACCTGTTCCAAAGCCCCTCGATCCGCGGCCCGGTCGCCAACTTGGCGTTCTCCGAGTTCTTGGCCGAGGCCGAAGGCGGCCAGATCGCCGACGTCACCATCAAAGGCAATTCGATTTCCGGCCACTACGCCGACGGCCGCTCGTTCGCGACTTATGCGCCGAACGATCCCAACTTGATCTCGCGCCTTCACGAAAAGGGCGTCCGCATCAGCGCGGCGCCGGTCGATGACGGCGTGCCGTCGCTGTTCGGCGTCCTGGTGTCGTGGTTCCCGATGCTGCTCTTGATCGGCGTCTGGATCTTCTTCATGCGCCAGATGCAGTCGGGTGGCGGCAAGGCGATGGGCTTCGGCAAGTCGCGCGCCCGACTCCTCACCGAACGCCAGGGCCGCATCACGTTCGAGGATGTCGCCGGCATCGATGAAGCCAAGGAAGAGCTTGAGGAGATCGTCGAGTTCCTGAAGGACCCGCAGAAGTTCCAGCGCCTCGGCGGCAAGATCCCGAAGGGTGCGCTCCTGGTTGGCCCGCCCGGCACCGGCAAGACGCTGTTGGCCCGCGCCATCGCCGGCGAAGCCAACGTGCCGTTCTTCTCGATCTCGGGCTCGGACTTCGTCGAGATGTTCGTCGGCGTCGGCGCCAGCCGCGTGCGCGACATGTTCGAGCAGGCCAAGAAGAACGCGCCGTGCATCGTCTTCATCGATGAAATCGACGCGGTCGGCCGCCATCGCGGCGCCGGCCTCGGCGGCGGCAACGACGAGCGCGAACAGACCCTGAACCAGCTCCTGGTCGAGATGGACGGGTTCGAGACCAACGAGGGCGTGATCCTGATCGCGGCCACCAACCGTCCCGACGTGCTCGACCCGGCGCTGCTGCGCCCGGGCCGCTTCGACCGCCAGGTCGTCGTCTCCAACCCCGACATCGTCGGCCGCGAGAAGATTCTTAAAGTTCACATGCGCAAGGT
>CAMDOQ010000081.1 GCA_945903685.1 Rhizobium sp. Q54 | reverse complement strand
TGCGTTCGAGGCGGCGCTCGCCGGGTTCCAGTGTTATGCCGGCGATCCGTTGGCGCTGCTCGACCGCGCGGTCGCCGCGGCGCCCGGCTTTGCAATGGCGCATCTCTTCCGCGCCCATCTCCTGCTCTCGGGCACCGAGGCCCCGAGCCTCACGCTGGCGCGGGCGAGCATCGTCGCTGGCGCCCTGCATGCGCGAACCGAACGCGAGCGGCTGCACATATCGGCCGCGACCGCGATCGCCGACGGCCGCTTCGAGGACGCGGTTGAGCGCTTCGAGGACATCCTGCTCGATCATCCGCGCGATGCGTTGGCACTCGAAATGGCGCACATCTTCGATTTCTTCCGGGGCGACGCCCGCAACCTGCGCGACCGGGTCGTGCGCGTGCTGCCGGCATGGTCCGAGCAGGTGCCGGGCTACCACGCGCTCCTCGGCATGCTCGCGTTCGGGCTCGAGGAGATGGGCGACTATGCCCGCGCCGAGGATACCGGCCGGCGCGCGCTCGCCTTGAATCCGCGCGATGCCTGGGCCCACCACGCCGTCGCCCACGTGCTCGAAATGCAGGGCCGCGCCGCCGACGGCGTCACCTGGATGCGCGAGCGTGAGCGCGAGTGGGCACCCGACAACTTCTTTGCCGTCCACAATTGGTGGCACCTGGCGCTGTTTCACTTGGATCAGGACGACATCGCCGCGGTCAAGACGCTCTACCAGGAGCGCATCCGCGCCAAGCCATCGACCGTCGTGCTCGAGATGATCGATGCGTCAGCGCTCTTGTGGCGGCTTTATCTGCGTGGCGTTCCGCTCGAATCTCAGCACTGGAACGATGTCGCCGCGACCTGGACGCCTTTGATCGGCGATGGCAACTACGCCTTCAACGACGTCCACGCGCTGATGGCGTTCGTGGGCGCCGGCCGCAACGATTGGATCGCGCAACAACTGGCGACCCTGAAACGCGCCGCGGCCGGATCGGGCAGCAACGCGCCGATGGCAGCACGCGTCGGGCTCCCGGTCGGCGAAGCGCTGGTCGCGTTCGCGGCCGGCGATTACGCGCGGACGATCGAGCGCTTGCGCCCGCTCCGCGCCTACGCGCAGATTTTCGGCGGCAGCCATGCGCAGCGCGATCTCCTCGACCTGACCCTGATCGAAGCCGCCAGCCGGAGCGGACAGCGCGCCCTGGTCCGCGCGCTTGCGGCCGAGCGGGTCCGGGCCAAACCGATGAGCCCGCTGGCGCTCCGCTACCGCGATTTCGGCGCCCGCGCCGCCTGACGCTAACCGGACGTTAACCGTCCGTTAGCCATGATCGCCAGGTCCGGCGTGGCGGCGCGCGCCGCGACCCGGTACACTTTGCTCCGTCGAGGACCTATGGCATCCAAGTTCAAGCGCTTCATCAAGCGCGTGTTCACCGAGGACGAGGCCGCCTCTGGTAAACGTGCCGAGAAGAAGCGCGCCGGCGATACCGCTAAGGCGATCGCTAAACTCAAGCGCGAGGTCGGCGCCGCCGATCGCCCCGACGGCCTCCTTGGCCCGGCGGCCGGCGCGCTCGAAGAGAAGCTCCGCGCCGCGTTCGACCGCCCCGACAAACCGCTGACGCCGGCCCGGCTCGATCTCATCACCAAGGCGATGCGCGAGCGCGAAAAGCTCTTGGACGCGATCCCCGAGCGCACCCGCAAGCGCCTGATCGTCGCGCTTTACAAGCAGATCAAGGCCGGCAAGCGCCACTAGGAGAGAAAGCCCTCATGGTGAGCGCGTCGAACCATGGGGGCGGTGAGTAATCCGCCCGCCGCCGCCGGCGCGCGCTTGCGCGGGGAGGGGAGGGAGGGGGTATCGTGGCGGCGCCATGACCGCGGCAGTTCCCTCCGATGACGACCTCGTACGCGCGCTCGTAACGGGCGACCGCCGTGCGCTTGCCCGCGCCATCACGCTGGTCGAGTCGCGCCGGCCCGAGGACATCCGCCGCGCCCACGCGCTGCTTGACGCTGTGCTGCCCAAGACCGGGCGCGCGCGGCGGGTGGGCGTGAGCGGTCCGCCCGGTGCCGGCAAGTCGACCCTGATCGAAGCGCTCGGGCTCCATGTCACCGGCTTGGGGTTAAAGCTCGCGGTGCTCGCGGTCGATCCGTCCTCGACCCGCTCCGGCGGCTCGATCCTGGGCGACAAGACCCGGATGGCCGAACTCGCGCAGGCGCCGCTTGCCTATATCCGCCCCTCGCCCTCGCGTGGTGCCTTGGGCGGCGTCGCCGAGCGGACGCGCGAAGCGATGCTCCTCTGCGAGGCGGCCGGGTTCGATGTCGTCATCGTCGAGACCGTCGGCGTCGGTCAATCGGAAGTCGCGGTCGCCGACATGGTCGACCTGTTCGCCTTGATCCTGGCGCCGGGCGGGGGCGATGAGCTCCAGGGCATCAAGCGCGGCATCGTCGAGCTGGCCGAACTCGTGATCGTCAACAAGGCCGACGGCGACCTGCTCGGCGCTGCCCAGCATCTGGCCGCCGAGTACGTCGCAGCGCTCTCACTTCTGCGTCCGCTCTCGCCGGCGTGGAAGCCCGAAGTCGTATTGTGCTCGGCGCTCCAGCGCGAAGGCATTGCCCAGGTGTGGGCGACGATGGAGCGCCAGCGCGCCGCGCTCGAAGGCGCGAGTGAGCTCGACCGCCGCCGCCGCGGCCAGGCTAAAGACTGGCTCTGGCGCCAGGTGAGCGAGGGGGTCGTGGCCGAGCTCCGCGCCGACGCCAGTACCCGCACGCTCGCGCAAGCGCTCGAAGCCCAGGTCGAGGCCGGGACGCTCTCGACCGCGGTTGCGGCCGACCGCCTGATCGCCGCCTTCCGCACGAAAGCTTGAGCCCCGACCCCGGCCGGCACCGTCTCAGAGGCAGTGCCCCCGGCCGCCGCCCTTGACGCTCGGGCAAGGCACCCTGTAAAAGTCGCCGCCTAATCCATTAACGATGCGAACAACTTGCGGGAGGCCGTCATGGCCCGGCGCTGCGAACTCACTGGCAAAGGCGTGTTGGTCGGCAACAAGGTGAGCCATGCCAACAACAAGACCAAGCGGCGTTACCTGCCGAACCTGCAGAACGTGACGCTGTTGTCGGATGCACTCAACCGGAGCGTCAGCCTGCGAATCTCGACCAACGCCTTGAAGAGCGTCGAGCACAATGGCGGGCTCGACGCGTTCCTGCTCAAGGCCCGCGACGGCGTGCTTTCGCTCCGCGTCCAGCGGCTGAAGCGCGCGATCAAGAAGAAGGCGCAGGCGAGCGCCTGAACCCGGCCGCCGCGCTCGAGCCGAGCGGCGCCGAAGCTGCTAGTCAGCCGAGCGGGCCGAACCGCGTCCCGCGGTCGTAGACATCGCTGCGGTCGACCCGTTTCAGATAATTGACGGCTGCGTAGGTCAGGGGCGTTGCCAGCGCCTCGTAGGCCGACTTGGCGAGCCATTGCGCCACGATTAGTGACAGCAACGCCTCGGTCGGAAGGACGCCGGCGAAAGCGATCGCCAGGAACACCGCCGTATCGAGCCCCTGGCCGATCAGGGTCGAGCCGATGGTGCGCGCCCACAGATGGCGGCCTTGGGTCGCGATCTTCATCTTGGCGAGCACGTAGGCGTTGGCGAACTCGCCGATGAGATAGGCGACGAACGAAGCGGCGAGGATGCGCGGGGTCGCGCCGAGGATCGCATCGTAGGCGGCCTGGTTCGGCCAGAACGACGCCGCCGGAAGAAGCCCGCCCAGCCAAATCGCGCCGACCGCGATCAGATTGCCGGCGAAGCCGAGCCAGATCACCGTGCGGGTGCGGGCGAAGCCGTAGACCTCGGTCAGGATGTCGCCGAGGATATAGCTCAGCGGGAAGATCACGATCGCCGCCGAGAGCGTCACGCCGGCGAGGGTGACGATCTTGGTGGCGATGACATTGGCGGCGATGAGGCAGGCGACGAACAGCACGGCGACGACGAGGTAGCGCATCGTCGGCGGGGCGGCCGTTGCCGCCCCTGGGGTCGAGGTCATGGGAACCCTCAATCGAATGCCACCGGCGCAACAAGCCGGCACGACCTTGGTCTAGCGCCGCCGCGGGCGTGGGGTCAAGCCGCGGGTACGGCTGCGAGTCACGCCGCGGGTTTGAGCGACGCGCGCAGCATGAGATAGCCGGCGATCGCCGAGAGGATCGATCCGCCGAGGACGCCGATACGAACGCCGACCGCCTGAGCCGGATCGGTGAAGGCGAGCGTGCCGATGAAGAGGCTCATGGTGAACCCGATCCCGGCCAGCAGCGCGACCCCGTAGATGTGGATCCAGCCGACGCCCTCGGGCAAGCGGCAAAGCCCGAGACGGACCGCGGCATAGGCGAAGCTGAACACGCCGATCTGCTTGCCGAGAAACAGGCCGAGCGCGATTCCGAGCGGTACCGGCGCGACGACGGCGGTCCAGGTGACGTCGCCGAGCGTCACCCCGGCGTTGGCAAAGGCGAACGCCGGCATGATGCCGAACGCTACCTATGGGTGCAGCATTTCCTCGAGATGTTCGAGCGGCGAGCCGACGCGGCGATCGTCGAGCGGGATCGCGAGGCCGATCGCAACCCCGGCCAGGGTCGCGTGAACGCCGGACTTGAGCACGCAAAACCACAGCACCGTGCCGACGATCGCGTAGGCGCCGACGCGGACGACGCCGGCGAGGTTCATGACGACCAGGGCCGCGATCGCCGCGGCGGCCAGCGCGAGCGAGATCGCCGACAAGTTGGCGGTATAGAAGAGGGCGATGATGACGATCGCGCCCAAATCGTCGGTGATGGCGAGCGCGAGCAGGAAGATCTTGAGCGCGACCGGGACCCGCGACCCCAGCACCGAGAGAACGCCGAGCGCGAAAGCGATATCGGTCGCCGCCGGAATCGCCCATCCGGCGAGCGTCGCCGGTGAGCCGCGATTGACCGTCCAGTAGACCAAGGCCGGGATCAACATCCCGCCCACCGCTGCGACCACCGGCAGCGCCGCTTGATTCCATGCCGCTAGGTGGCCGCGTCGGACCTCGCGCTTGATCTCGAGCCCGACCAGCAGGAAGAACACTGCCATCAGCCCGTCATTGACCCAGAGCAGCAGCGGTTTCGCGAGTTCGAGCGCGCCGATCCGGACTTCGACCGGGGTCTCGATCAAACCGTCATAGATCCAGGAGAGCGGCGAGTTGTCGAGGACAAGGGCGAGCGCTGCCACCGCCAGCAAGATGATGCCGCCGCTCGCTTCGAGCCGCAGGAATTCGCGCAGCTTGTCCACGCTCCCCCTCCCGTTTCCGGCCGCGCGAAATCGTCTATGCTGTCGCCGGCGCGCGATCGCCGGAGAGAAGTATATTGGGACGAGATCGACGATGGCCACGACGGCGTTAACCCAACTCGGCCGCCGCGCGCGACTCCCGCGCTCGCCGGCGACGGCCAAGCTCGAGCGGGTTCCGAACGCGCACGCCGATTCCGCGTACGTCGTCCGCTTCACCGCGCCCGAGTTCACGACGCTCTGCCCGATCACCGGCCAGCCCGATTTCGCCCACCTCGTCATCGACTACGTGCCGCGGCGCTATCTGGTCGAGAGCAAGTCGCTCAAGCTCTATCTGGGATCGTTCCGGAACGAAGGTCACTTCCACGAGGACACCACCGTCGCCATCGCCAAGCGCCTGGTGGCGCTCTTGAAGCCGAAGTGGCTCCGGATCGGCGGTTACTGGTACCCGCGCGGCGGCATGCCGATCGACGTCTTCTTCCAAAGCGGTCCGCCGCCCAATGGCGTCTGGATTCCCGACCAGGGCGTCCAGCCCTACCGCGGCCGCGGCTGAGGCCGTCAGAGCCGCGCCAGCTCGACGGCGATCGCGCCGACCCCGACCGCGATCAGGAGCGCCCCGCCCAACCGGTTGATGCGGCCGAGCGCCCGCGGGCTCGCGACGACGGTGCGGGCGCGCGCGGCCAGGAGCGCGTAACCCAACACGTTCACGAACGCGAGGCCGACGAAGGTCGCGACCACGATCGCCGTCTGCGGGACCAATGCCCGCATCGGATCCATGAACTGCGGCAGGAACGCGACGAAGAACGTGAACGCGCTCGGATTGAGCGCGGTGACGGCCCAGGCGTGGCCGAGTAGGCGGGCGGGCGTGGCGGTTGCTGGCGCGGTCGGGTCGGCCGCGCCGGCATCGCCGGCCCGCCACAGTTTGAAGCCGAGCCAGGCGAGGTAGGCGGCGCCGGCCCATTTGAGCGTGGCGAAGGCGGCCGGCGATGCCGCTAACACGGCCCCCAGTCCGGCGAGCGACGCGGTCATCGCCGTCAAGTCGCCGAGTGCGACGCCCACGGCGAGCGGCAGCGCCGTCCGCGCGCCTTGGCCGAGCGCATACGCGACCACCAGCAGTACGGTCGGCCCCGGGATCACCAAGAGCACGGTCGAGGCGGCGGCGAAGGCGAGCCAGGTCTCGAGGGTCATCGGCAGCGCCCGCGTTCGCGCCTCAGTCGGGCAGATGGAACAGCAGCAATACGGTGTGCTGCAGCGAGCGGAAGTTGTCGTCCGAGGCGATGAAGATGTGGTGCCCGCCTTCCGGCGCCGGCTGCGCCGCCATCGCTTCGTAGTTGTCGACAATGAGCGGCGGTTCGATCCGCGCTAGTTCGCGTCCCACCAGACGGGCGCCGGGCTTGATCGCGGCGCGGGCGATCCGCTGCACCCGCGCCGCGAACCCGCCGAGGGCGGTGAAGCGGCGCTCGAGTGCCAGCACATCGCCGTTCTTGAGCCGAGCGAACTCGGTCGGCTTGAACAGGCCGGTCGGCGCGTAGGAGAGCGCGAACGCCCGATCGCCGGCCACGATCCAGCCGGGGTGATCGCCGCCGTCCGCGGCCGGTTCCTCGGCGACCATGAGAATCCGGCCGCCGCCCAGCGCGGTCGTCGCCTCGAAACCGCCGTTGGCCGCGAGCGCGCGGCGCTCCGGGATCGGCATCGTCGCCTTGGCGATGCCCCCGACATGGCCGGGCGCCGCCGGATAGCGCCACAGCCGGTGGTCCTGCTCGAACGCGACGAAGGTCGCGTGGCGAAGCGCGATCACCGCTTCGGCATCGGTCGCGCGGCCGGCGAGGGCCAGGCCGTTGCCATCGAGGATCGGATCGATAGTGGCCTCGGCGACGCCGACCAGCCGCCCGCTCGCGACGACCGGCCGAAACCCGATCCAGACGCCGCGATCCGAGACCGCGATCAGGCGGCCGTCGGCGGCAACCGTGAGGCCGGAGAGGCCGCCGAAGCGGGGATGGGTCGAGCGCAGCACGAGGCCGCCGCGATAAACCAGCGCGCCGACCTGGACGGCTTCGGGGACTTCCGGATTGAGCGGGACACGTCGGGTCGTGAGTGCGAGCGGCTCGGCCGCGGCCGCGGTCGTCGCGACGGCAAGCGCGACCGCTACCGCGAGCGCCGCGAGCGGCCGGCTCGGGCTCGATCGGGTCAGGGTCGGCGCTCGGCGGCTAGTGGAGACGGCGTCGGCGCCCGCCGCCGGCATGGTCGTCAGGGAGCTTCTCATCGAACAGCGATGCCAACTGATCGACCATCGCGCCGGCGAGCTGATCGGCATCGACGATGGTGACGGCGCGGCGATAATAGCGGGTGACGTCGTGGCCGATGCCGATCGCGATCAGTTGCACCGGCGAGCGCGCCTCGATCCAGTGGATCACCTGGCGCAGGTGGCGGTCGAGATAGTTGCCGGAGTTGACCGAGAGCGTCGAATCGTCGACCGGGGCGCCGTCCGAGATCACCATCAGGATGCGGCGCTGCTCGCGGCGCGCCAGCAGCCGCCGATGCGCCCATAGGATCGCTTCGCCGTCGATGTTCTCTTTCAGCAAACCCTCGCGCAGCATCAGGCCGAGATTCTTGCGCGACCGCCGCCACGGCTCCTCCGCCGACTTGTAGACGATATGGCGCAGGTCGTTGAGGCGGCCGGGGTTGGCGAGCTTGCCGGCGTTGAGCCAGTCCTCGCGCGACTGGCCGCCCTTCCAGGCGCGGGTAGTGAAGCCCAGGATCTCGACGTTGACGCCGCAGCGCTCGAGCGTGCGCGCCAGGATGTCGGCGCACATCGCCGCGACGCTGATCGGGCGGCCGCGCATCGACCCGGAATTGTCGATCAGCATCGTCACCACGGTGTCGCGGAACTCGGTTTCGCGTTCGCGCTTGAACGAGAGCGGGTGGGCGGCGTTGACGACGACGCGCGCGAGCCGCGCCGCGTCGAGGATGCCCTCGTCGAGGTCGAACTGCCACGAGCGGTTCTGTTGCGCCATCAGCCGGCGCTGCAGGCGGTTGGCGAGGCGCGACACCGAATTATGGAGGCCCGAGAGCTGCTGATCGAGGTGGCGGCGGAGCCGCGTCAGCTCGTCGCCGTCGCACAGTTCCTCGGCGCGCAGGGTTTCGTCGTAGGCGGTCGAGAACACCTTGTAGCTGTCGCCGGTGCCGGGATCGGGCGGAAAGTTGTCGGGCTTGGGCTGGCGGCGAGTCGGCGTCGGCTGCTCGTCGCCCGAGGTGTCGAGCTTGAGCTCGGCCGCGCTGCCGGCCTCGGATTCGCCGTCCTCGGTGTCGTCGCTCTGCTCGCCGCGGGCGGCGAGCGACTCGGAGTCTTCGCCCTCGCCCTCGTTGCCCTCGCCCGAACCTTGTTGCTGCTGGTCCTGATCGTCCTCGCCGCCTTCCTGTTGCTCCTCGAGTTCCTGGTTCTCGTCCTCCTCGGCGAGGCCGAGATTGGCGATCAGGCGGCGGGCGCTGCGGGTAAAGGCGTCCTGGTCCGCGGCATTGGCGACGAGCTCGTCGAGCTCGGCCGCGCCTTTGGAGAGAATGTCGCTCCGCCACATGTCGACCAGCTTGCGCGCCGCGACCGGGGGCGGCGCACCGGTCAGGCGCTCGCGCAGCAGGAGGGCGACCGCTTCCCCGACCGGCGCATCTTCTTTCTGTGCGATCTCGGCGTAACCGCCGGCGCGATAGTGCTCGTCGAGCACGGCTTGCAGGTTGGCGGCGACTCCCGGCATGCGCCGGGCCCCCAAGGATTCGACCCGCGCCATCTCGGCGGCGTTGTAAACGCCGCGCGCTTCGGCGCCGTCCGGCATGCGCGCGGCGTGGATGCGCGGGTCGTGATGGCGGAGCCGGAGCGCGAACGCGTCGGCGGTCCCGCGCAGGGTCGACACTTCCATCGGGTCGAGGTCGCGCGAGGGCAGCGGCAGATAGGCTTGCTTGCCGGCGAGCCGCGGCGAATCGCGGCCGTAGGCGACCACGACCTCGGTGTCGCCGGCGATCGCGCGCATGGTCGCGGCGATCGCCAGTGTGAAGTCGTCGACCGGCGAGCGGGTGGGCGCCACGGTTCGGCCTAGTTACGCTTGACCGCCTTGACGCTCGACTCGGGCAGCTCCTCGTTAAAGCAGCGCTGGTAGTACTCGGCGACCGTCGCCCGCTCGGCTTCATCGCACTTGTTGAGGAAGGTCAAGCGGAAGGCGAAGCCGACGCTCCCGAAGATGCGCGTGTTTTCGGCCCATGTGATGACGGTACGCGGCGACATCACCGTCGAGACGTCGCCAGCCATGAAGCCGGTGCGGGTGAGCTCGGCGACCAGCACCATGGTGGCGATGGTCTTACTGCCCTCGGCGCTGTCGTAGGTCGGCGACTTGGCCAACACGATGTTCACTTCGTCGTCGTGCGGCAGGTAGTTGAGCGTCGCGACGATGTTCCAGCGATCCATCTGGCCTTGGTTGATCTGCTGGGTGCCGTGATAAAGCCCGGTGGTGTCGCCCAAGCCCACGGTGTTGGTGGTCGCGAACAGACGGAACGCCGGGTGCGGGCGGACCACTTCGTTCTGGTCGAGGAGCGTGAGCTTGCCCTCGGCCTCGAGCACGCGCTGGATCACGAACATGACGTCGGCACGGCCGGCGTCGTACTCGTCGAACACCAGCGCGGTCGCCGAGCGGTAGCACCACGGCAGGATGCCTTCGCGGAACTCGGTCACTTGCAGGCCGTCGCGCAGCACGATCGCGTCCTTGCCGATCAGGTCGATGCGCGAGATGTGGCTGTCCAGGTTGACCCGGATGCACGGCCAATTGAGCCGCGCCGCGACCTGCTCGATGTGGGTCGACTTGCCGGTGCCGTGATAGCCCTGGATCATAACGCGGCGGTTGTAGGCGAAGCCGGCCAGG
>CAMDOQ010000080.1 GCA_945903685.1 Rhizobium sp. Q54 | reverse complement strand
CGCTCTCGCGGCGCGAGCCTGGTGCCGACCCCGGCACGTTCCGCTTCTACGCGCCGGCGCACGAGCCGGGCCCGAAGACACTCCTCGGCGTCCGCTACGAGCAAGGTGGCGAAAGCGAAGGCGAAGCGGCGCTCCGCGCACTCGCCCGCCACCCGTCGACCGCGACCTTCATCGCCACCAAATTTGCCCGCCACTTCATCGCCGATGATCCACCGGCGGCCGCAGTCGCGCGTCTGGCGCAGGTATTTCGCGATACCGGCGGCGACTTGAAGGCGCTCGCGGCGGCGCTGGTCGATTTGCCGGCGGCATGGGCCGATCCCCTCGCCAAGTTCAAGACTCCCCAGGATTTCGTGCTCGCGGCGTTGCGCGCGACCGATATCGTTCCCAACGAGCCGCGCGCCGTGGTCGCGATCTTCGACGAACTCGGCCAGACACCGTTCATGGCGCTCTCGCCGGCTGGCTGGGACGATACCGCGTCGGGCTGGGCCGGGCCCGAGGCGGTCCTGCGGCGTGCCGAATGGTCGCTCGCCTTCGCGCGCCGACTGGCGCCGATCCACCGGCCGCTGGCGCTGCTGGAAGAAACGATTGCGCCGGTGGTGTCGGCCAAGACCCGCGAAGCCGTGCAACGGGCGCCCTCGGCCGAGCAGGGCCTAGCGCTCCTCTTCGCCAGCCCGGAGTTTCAACGACGATGACGATCGATCGACGTGAGGGAAGTCGCGGCAGGGCCAGGTCCCGGCCATCCGCGCGGCGGTCCGTGCCGGGCAGATCATCCGAGAAGCACGCCGTGGACGCCCGGCTCGAGGCCGGGCACGACGAGGCAAAGAAGCGCGGGTATTCGCGCCGCAACGTTCTCGGTACCGCGCTGGCGGCGTCCGCCTTGGTGGCCTTCCCCGCCGTTGGCGCCGCCGCCGCCGATCCCTTGGCCGGCCGGCGTTTGATCGTCGTTTTCTTGCGTGGTGGCCTCGATGGCTTGGCGCTGGCGCCGGCCTATGGCGATCCCGCCTATACCGAAGCGCGCGGGCACCTCGCCTTGCCGCCGCCAGGAAGCGCGGGCGGCGCGCTCAAACTCGACGGCACCTTCGCGCTCCACCCGGCACTCACCGCGATCCAGCCATGGTACCACGCAGGCGAACTCGCGCTCGTCCACGCGGTCGCGAGCGCGCATCGCGGCCGCTCGCATTTCGAAGCCCAGGACCTGATCGAGAACGGGACGCCGACGCCCTATGGCGCGGCCGATGGTTGGCTTAACCGTGCGCTCGGCGCCGTTACCAGCGAGGGCCGCCGCTTGGGCCTCGCGCTCGGCCATACGACGCCGCTCCTCTTGCGCGGCCCAGCGCCGGTGATGGCGTGGAGCCCGTCAAACTTTCCGAAGGGCGATCCCGATTTCCTGGCGCGACTGGCCGATCTCTACGAGGGCGATCGGGTGCTCGGCCCCGCGCTCGCCGATGCGCTCAAAGGTCAGGCGCTCTCGGCCGAGGTGATGGGCGATGGGCGCGGCATGAAGGGCGGGCGCGGTGGCTACCGCGGCTTGCAGGCTTTTCGGATCGCCGCCAAGGCGGCCGGCGAGCTGCTCGCCGCCGCGAACGGGCCACGGGTCGCCGTGATCGAGCTGGGCGGCTGGGACTCGCACGCCAATCAGGGCACGAGCGAGGGACAAATCGCGGCGCTGCTCGAAGGCCTCGGCGAGGGCCTGGTCGCGCTCAAGGACGCGCTCGGGTCGGCGTGGCGAACGAGCGCGATCCTAGCGATGACCGAGTTCGGCCGCATGGTCGCGCCCAACGGCACCGGCGGCACCGATCACGGCACCGCAGGTGCCGCGCTGCTCGCTGGCGGCGCGGTCAATGGCGGTCGCGTGATCGCGGATTGGCCAGGGCTTGCGCGCGGGCAGCTCTTTGAAGGCCGGGATCTCAAGCCGACCGCCGACCTTCGCGCCGTCTTCAAGGCAGTCCTTCGCGATCATCTGCGACTCGCTGACGCCGCGATCGAAGACCGCGCCTTCCCACAGAGCCGCGCGGCGCGCGCGCTCGACGGGTTGTTCCGCGCTTAAGCCGGCGCAGCCCGGCTCTAGCGCCGACACCCTTGACCGTGGCACCCTCCGGGCCCCGTCGCGGCCGCGGCGGAGCGGAGAGTCGCGGATGGCCAAGCAGCTGTTGCATTTCGTCTTTGGCGGCCGGGTCCAGGACCCCAAAGGGGTCGAGTTCTTGGACCTCGACGTCCTCGACGTCGTCGGCATTTTCCCGAACTACAGGACCGCCTACGCTGCGTGGCGCGCCAAGGCGCAGGCGACCATCGACGACGCCCATATGAAATACGTGATCGTCCACATGCACCGCATGCTCGAGCCGGACATGGAAAACGACAAAGGCGGCACCGAGCACCATCACTAGACGGCGCCGTTCCGGTGCGCCGCGAAGGGTTTTTCGATGCGTAATTTCCAACTTCCCGGCCGCTCGACGATTCACGCCAAGCACGGCATCGCCGCGACCTCGCACCCGCTCGCGACCTTGGCCGGAATCGATGCGCTCAAAGCCGGCGGCAACGCGATCGATGCCGCGGTCACCGCAAGTGCGGTGCTCGCCGTGGTCGAGCCGCAATCGACCGGGATCGGCGGCGACTGCTTCGCTCTCTACGCCAAAGGCGGGCAGGGCGAGGTGGTCGGCCTGAACGGATCGGGGCGCGCGCCGGCCAAGGCCACCGCCGCGTGGTACGCCGAACACGGCATCAGCCGGATTCCGGGCGAGCATTCACCGCATTGCGTGACGGTACCCGGGGCGATCGACGCCTGGGCCACGTTGCTTGCGGACCACGGCACGTTCACGTTCGCGCAGGCATTGGCGCCGGCAATCGACTATGCGGAGAACGGATACGTCGTTGCGCCGCGCGTCGGCCACGACTGGGCGGCGGCGGAAGCGAAGCTCGCCGGCGATCCCAACTCGAAGCGCGTGTTCTTGCCGCAGGGTCGCCCGCCCCGGGTCGGCGAAATCCACCGCCAGCCAGAGCTCGCCGATGCGCTCAAGACCATCGCGCGCGAAGGGCGCGACGGATTTTATCGCGGCTGGGTCGCCCGCGACATCGTGACGTTCCTCGAAGGTCTGGGTGGCCTTCATACGCTCGCGGATTTCGCCGACAACGAGCCGACCTACGTGACGCCGATCGCGACCCGTTACCGCGGGCACGAGGTGCTGCAGATACCGCCGAACGGCCAGGGCATCACCGTGCTGCTCATGCTCAACATCCTGGGCGGATTCGACTTGGCAGCGCTCGATCCGCTCGGAGTCGAGCGGTTTCACCTCGAAGCCGAGGCGACGCGGCTCGCGTATCGCATGCGCGATACGATGGTGGCCGACCCCGCCATGGCCCAAGTGCCGGTCGAGGCGATTCTCTCGCCCGCCTTTGCCGACAATCTGCGCAGCCGAGTGGAACGCGGCCGTGCCATGAACGATTGGGACGTCAAGAACGTGCCGCTCGGCGGCGACACCATCTACTTGACGGTGATCGACAAGGATCGGAACGCGGTCTCGTTCATCAACTCGCTTTATCAGGGTTTTGGCGCCGCGCTGACCGCGCCCAAGTCGGGCGTCCTCTTGCAGAACCGCGGCGCAGGGTTCGTCCTCGATCCCCAGCACCCCAATTGCATCGCGCCCCGCACGCGCCCGTTCCACACCATCATTCCGGGCATGGTGAAAAAAGGCGATCGCGTCCATATGACCTACGGCGTCATGGGCGGCCACTACCAGCCGGTTGGCCATACCCACGTCCTCACCAACGTCATCGACTACGGCATGGATGAGCAGGAAGCGCTCGACTGCGCGCGCGGCTTCCACTTCGGCGGCCAGTATGCGTTGGAGGACGGCGTGCCGCCCGCGACCGCCCGCGGACTCGCCGACATCGGCCACAACATCGTCCGCGCGGCGTGGCCGCACGGCGGCGGCCAAGCGATCCGGATCGACTGGCAGAACGGTACGCTTGCCGGCGGTTCCGAGCCGCGCAAGGACGGCTGCGCGATCGGGTATTAGGTCGGCCGCCGGGAAAGTCCGATCGCCCGGGGTATAACGCGTTGCGTTATACCCCGTATTGCGCTATTTTTTACGATGATACGGAGCTTCGCCGACCGTGAAACCGCGGCAATCTGGGAAGGACGTGTCAGTCGTCGGCTGCCATTGGCGATTCAAGACGTGGCGCTGCGAAAACTACGTCTCTTGAATCAAGCCCGAGGGCTTCATGATCTTCGTGTTCCGCCAGGGAACCGACTGGAGGCGTTGAAGGGAATGCGGCACGGACAATTCAGCATTCGTGTCAACGACCAGTGGCGGATTTGCTTCCGCTGGCGAGAAGGAGGACCGAGCGATGTCGCGATCGTCGACTACCACTACTGACCGCGCGTTGCTGACGAACCCGCACCCAGGTGCCATTCTGCTCGAGGAGTTCTTAAAGCCATTTTCTTTAAGTCAGAACGCCCTCGCCCGCGCCATCGACGTACCACCGCGGCGCATTAATGAGCTCGTACTCGGCAAGCGTTCGGTAAGCGCGGACACCGATCTACGGCTCGCCCGCTACTTCGGTGTTTCCGAAGGATTCTTCCTTGGCTTGCAGGGCGATTTCGACCTGATGGAGCGCAAACGCCGAATCGCACGCGATCTCGCGCGGATTACGCCGCGGGCAGCTTAGCGCAGAGCTTAAGTCGCGGAACCGCCGGCCGAACGGATCGGTGCGGAGCGGAAGTCGCGGCCCGAAGCCTCGGCGCAACTACGGCCGTTCGGCTCGGTCACGATCATCGTCCAAGAGCCCTGCTTCGAGACCAGGATCTCGAAGGTCTTACCATCGGCCATGCGGCCGGCCGCTGTCGGGGTCTCGGCGTAAGCTTCCTGGAGGAAGTGAACGATGTCGCCGCGCGAGCCGCAGAGAATGGAGTCGGCGGCGGTCGCCGCTGCCGCGGGAACGAAAAGGGCTGCCGACAGGGCGAATACCCTAAACATTGTAGTTCTAACTCCCCATCCCACCAGAAGTAGTACCCGGTGGCAAAATACTATCGATCAGCCTGGTATTATCGTTAGTTGACCGAACGTAACAATACACAACCTAACACGCTACTACGCTTCGGCAAATAACATTCTGTTGTACTTGGTAAATCTGGCTTATCCACAAAGCGAAATCTATCGGGGAGATTACTGATAGAGGCCCTCCACACGCGCACGTTGTATGACAAGGCCAAGGACTAGCTCGATTGTCGGCGTTGGCACCCCGACCAGACGGCCGAGTTCGACGACCGCGGCGACGAGCGCATCGATCTCCATCGGCCGGCCGCGTTCCAAGTCCTGAAGCATCGACGTCTTGTGCGCGCCGACCTCGGCCGCGCCTTGAATGCGGCGGTCGACGTCGATCGCGAACGCGACACCGAGCTTCTCGGCGACGGCTTGCGCTTCGAGCATCATGGCGCGCGCGACGCTTCGCGTTGCCGGATCGGTGGCAATGCGATCGAGCGTCGCGTGCGTGAGCGCGCTCAACGGATTGAACGAGAGATTGCCCCACAGCTTCATCCAGATTTCGGTGCGGATGTTGGGTCGCACCGGCGCCTTGAAACCGCCGGCGATCATCGCCTTTGCGATACGCTGCGCGCGTTCGGACTTGGCGCCGTCGGGCTCGCCCAGGGTGAAGCGGTCGCCGTCGATGTGCTGAATAACGCCAGGCGCGACCACTTCGCAGGCCGGGTAGACCACGCACCCGATCGCGCGCTCGGGCCCTAAATGCGTCCACTGCCGATCGCCCGGATCGACACTCGCAAGCCGCCGGTTTTCCCACGGGCCCGCGAGCTTATAGAAGTACCACCACGGCACGCCATTGACGGCAAACACGATCGCGGTCGCGGGCCCGAGCAGCGGCTTGAGCCGCTCGGTCATTGCCGGCACCTGGTGCGCTTTGAGCGTCACGAAGACGACATCCTGCGGGCCGGCGGCAGCCGGGTCTTCGACCGCGCGCGGCCGAGTCACTTTGGTCTCGCCGCCGATCTTGAGGGCAAGGCCGTCTTTCTGGATCGCGGCCAAATGCGGCCCGCGCGCGATCAACGTCACCTCTTCGCCCGCGCCGGCGAGCCCGGCGCCCAAATAGCCGCCGATCGCACCGGCACCGACGATCGCGATTTTCATCGCCGTGCCGAGCGCATCACGGTTGGTCGCGCCGGATGCAACGCGGTTCGCCGGGCCGGGGTGTCACGCGCTGAGCCCCAATTTCTGCGCGAGGCCGATTCGTTGCACCTTGCCGGTCGCGCCCTTCGGCAGTTCCTTCAGGATCACGACTTTGCGCGGTACTTTGAAATCGGCCAGTCGCTTGGCCACGAACTCGCGCAATTCCTGGTCGGTGACGATCGCGTTCTCGTGCAGCACGACCGCGGCGCCGACCTCTTCGCCCAGCTTGTCGTGCGGGATGCCGAACGTCACGACCTGCGCGACTGCGGGGTGGTCGAGGAGAATCTCATCGACCTCGCGCGGGCTGATCTTCTCGCCGCCGCGGTTGATGATCTCTTTGATGCGGCCAGTGATCGTGAGGTAGCCCTCGGGATCGATCCGGCCCTGATCGCCGGTGCGGAACCATCCGTGCGTGAAGTTCTCGGCGTTGGCTTTGGGGTTGTTCTCGTAGCCCGCGGTCACGTTGTCGCCGCGGATCACGACTTCGCCGATCGTATCCGCGGGCAGGAGCCGACCCTTGTCGTCCATGACTGCGACCTCGGGCCCGGCCGAGATTCCGACCGACCCGGGCTTGCGCGCCTTGGGCGGCAGCGGATTGCTCGCCATCTGATGCGCCGCTTCGGTCATGCCGTAGGACTCGATCACCGGCGCGCCGAAGGTTTTTTCAAGCTCGGTCATCACCTGCGGCGGCAACGAGGCGCTCGACGAGCGGATGAAACGGAGCCTGACGCGCGCGATCGTCTCCTGGTTGCGCGGCGCGCGCGAGAGGATCGCCTGGTGCATGGTCGGCACCGCCGTGTACCAGGTGGGCTTCAGCTCATCCATCCAGGCAAAGAATTTGAGCGCGTTGAAGCCGGGAGTGCAATGGACCGAGCCGCCAGCGCCCAGGCTCGAAAGTACCGCGGCGATCAGACCATGGATGTGAAAAAGCGGCATGATATTCAAACACCGATCGTCGCCGGTGAGCGCGAGCGTGGTGCGAATGTTGCGGGCCGAGGCGCACACGTTTTTCTGCGCCAGCGGCACGATCTTCGGCCGCGAGGTAGTGCCCGAGGTGTGGAGAACGAGCGCTTCGTCGTCGGGCCCGGCGGTGCCGGTCGCAACTCGGGCGCGGCCGGTCTCGCCCTCGAGCGCGAACACGCCGGCGGGCGCGCCGGAGGGGACGACGAGCTCGAGGACCGGGATGCCGCGCTGCTTCGCGACCTCGCGCGCGGGCGAGGTCGAGCCCTTCTCAACCACCAGTACCTTGGCGTTGAGGTCGGCGAGGTAGAAGTCGAACTCATCGCTCCGGTAGGCCGGGTTCAAGGGGGCGGTCGAGGCCCCGGCGGCGATCGCGACGAAAGCGGCCGCCATCTCCGGGCCGTTCGCCAGCACGGTCGCGACCCGGTCGCCGCGGCCCAAGCCCTGCCCATTCAGCGTTTTGACGGTCTCCTCGGCCAACTTATTCAGGCCAGCGAACGTCAAGGACGCGCGCTCAGGCGCTCCGATCGCGAGGGCGCCGGGCTGGCCGCGCTGGATCAGGTCGAAAACGGTCCGGGGCGAATCGGAGGGAGCCATGCTGCACTTTCGGGTTCAAGGCGCGCCGACATAGCACGATTCGGCGGATGCCCGAAAGCACAGGCATTTCGTCATGGCCGGGCCGCCCCTCGCGCACGGGTGGCGGGCAAGTAGTCGAGGTTAGAACCGCGCCTCGATCGGCCGTGCCGCTACCAGGTAGCGGTCGGTGCGGGCGATGGTCGCCTCATAGGCAGCGGAAACGCGCTCGGCTTCATCGCTCTGGACGAGCTGATTGGGCGCGACCTCTTGCGCGATCATCTGCGCCATGAATGGCGCCGAATAGGGCGTAGTGAGGACGAGCGCGGCGAAGGCTTCGCGCGCCAACGGCACGCGCGGAAACGGGACGACATTGGCGCCGGCGCGGCGGTTGGTGGAGAAGGCGGACGGCGCGGGATCGCCTTCGATGCCCGGGTGCTGGCCGCGGCGCGAATCGCGCTCGATCCGCGGATCCTCGCGCGTCGGCGCGCGGACCGGCTCGTAGCGGTTCCACGGATCGTACTCCGGCGGCAACGGCGGCACAGCCCAAGCAGCGGGCGAAAACGTGCGCGTCGGCACCGCAAAAGCGGCTGTCGCAGTCACGGGCGTTGGCACTCCCCAGACGGAGCGAGCCTACGGGCGCGAGCGTGAACAAACCCTTAAGCGGCATGGTTAAGGCCCGGTTGCAATCGAGCCCGAGGCCGTCGATAAAGAGCGCCCAACCCAGGGTGAGTTCGCATGACCGAGATCGTCATCACATCCGCCGTCCGTACGCCGGTCGGCTCGTTCACCGGCGCGCTCGCTGGCCTCAAGGCTTCGGACCTCGGCGCGCTGGCGATCAAGGCGGCGCTCACGCGGTCGCGGATCGCCGGCGCAGACGTGACTGAAGTGGTCTTGGGCCAGGTACTAACGGCGGCGCAGGGTCAGAACCCGGCGCGCCAGGCGGCGATCGGTGCCGGCCTCCCGGTCGAGGTTCCGGCCTGGATCGTAAACCAGGTGTGCGGCTCGGGCCTGCGCGCGGTCGCGCTCGCTGCCCAGGCGATCAAGACCGGCGATGCCCGGATCGTGCTCGCCGGCGGTCAAGAAAGCATGAGCCAGTCGACCCACGCCGCCTACCTGCGCACCGGCAAGAAGATGGGCGACATCGAGTTCATCGACACCATGATCCGGGACGGCCTGTGGGACGCGTTCCACGGCTACCACATGGGCACCACCGCCGAGAACGTCGCCCGTCAATGGCAGATCACGCGGAGCGAGCAGGACGCGTTCGCGCTGGCCTCGCAAGTCAAGGCGTCGGCGGCCAGGAAAGCCGGCCGTTTCAAGGACGAGATCGTGCCGGTGACGGTCAAGGGCAAGGGCGGCGATACCATGGTCGCCGACGATGAATACATCCGAGACAACGTGACCGCCGAGGGCTTGGCCGGCTTGCGGCCGGCCTTTGCCAAGGACGGCACCGTCACCGCCGGCAACGCGTCCGGTATCAACGACGGCGCCGCCGCGCTCGTCGTGATGAGCGCCGATGAGGCCGAGCGCCGGGGTCTGAAGCCGCTCGCCCGCATCGCGTCGTGGGCGCAGGCAGGGGTCGAACCGGCGGTAATGGGCTCGGGGCCGATTCCGGCCAGCCGCGCCGCGCTTAACAAGGCCGGCTGGAGCGTTGCCGATCTCGACCTGATCGAAGCCAACGAGGCCTTTGCCGCGCAGGCCTGCGCGGTCGGCAAGGACTTGGGCTTCCCGGCCGAGAAACTCAACGTCAACGGCGGCGCGATCGCGATCGGCCACCCGATCGGCGCGTCGGGCGCCCGCATCCTGGTGACGCTCGTGCACGAAATGCAGAAGCGCAGCGCAAACAAAGGCCTCGCCACGCTCTGCATCGGCGGCGGCATGGGCATCGCGATGTGCGTGGAGCGAACCTGACCGCCCGCGGTTAGCGGACCTCGGGGTTGCGGCCGGCGGCGCGCTCGCGCCGCTCCCATTCATCCCACAGCACCGTCACGGTCGTCGCCATCGACGGCCGGACCGCGAAGCCGGCGTACCAGCGCGCGAGGACCGGCCGCGACCCACGCCAATCGTCGTCGGGAAAGCGGAAATCGAGCTCGCCCAATGCGCAGCCAAGCGTGACCGCGCCGATATCGATACCGGCCAAGCCGGGCGCCAGCCGTTCGAGCTCATCCAACGCGCGCTCGACTTGTACTTTCTTGCGCGTATCCCAAGCGGGGTCGATTTTTTCGGGCGCCCGCCGGCTCTCCATGATGCGGACGTCGGCTGCGTCGAGGATGCCCTCGCCGAGTGCCGCGACTTTGAGCGCCTGCCAGCGCGCCGGCCCCGGCGGCGGAAACAACTTGGGCCCCGTCCCGAGCCAATCGAGGTACTCGCAGATGACGCGGCTGTCGAAGAGCATCGCGCCGTCGTCGGTCGTGAGTGCCGGCACCTTGCCCAAAGGATTGTCCCGGCCGAGCGTCGTTTCGGGGCGCCACGGGTTGGTCGGCACCAAGTCGATC
>CAMDOQ010000079.1 GCA_945903685.1 Rhizobium sp. Q54 | reverse complement strand
CTCGCGCGCTCCGGCCAGTTCCGTGCCGCCCAGGGCGACGCCGCACCGCGCCGGGTCGCCGCCGATTACGTCCAGCGCCTGCGCCAAGACTACCGGAGCGACCGTGCGCTCGCCGTCGCCTGGGATGTCGGCAACGGCGCGACCGGTGACGTGCTGGCCGATCTGGTGACCAAGCTGCCCGGGCGGCACGTGGTGTTGAACGGCACTATCGACGGCCGCTTTCCCGCCCATCATCCGGACCCGACCGTTCCGGCCAATCTCGAACAGCTGCGCGCGGCGGTGCTGGCCGAGGGATGCGACGTCGGGATCGCGTTCGATGGCGATGGCGACCGCCTGGGTGCGGTCGACGGCCAGGGTCGCATCTTGTGGGCCGACCAGATGCTGGCGCTGTTTGCGCGCGAAGTGCTGACGACGCATCCCGGCGCCACCATCATCGCCGACGTGAAATGCTCGAACACGCTGTTTGCCGAAATCGCGCGGCTCGGCGGCAAGCCGCTGATGTGGCGGACTGGGCACTCGCTGATCAAGAGCAAGATGCACGAGACCCAGGCGCCGCTTGCCGGCGAGCAGTCGGCGCACATCTTCTTCGCCGACCGCTACTACGGCTTCGACGACGCCCTCTACGGCGCGATCCGGCTGCTCGACTTCGTCGCCCACTCGGGCCGGACGCTGGCTCAACTCCGCGATGAGCTGCCGGCGGTGGTCAATACGCCCGAGCTTCGCATTCCGTGCGCCGAGGATCGCAAGTTCCAGGTGGTGGCCGACGTCAGGAAACGCCTCGAAACGGCGCGGGCCGACGTCAATACGATCGACGGCGTCCGCGTCACCACCGCCGACGGCTGGTGGCTGTTGCGCGCCTCGAACACCCAGGACGTCCTGGTTGCGCGCTGCGAGTCCGCAACCGAAGCGGGCCTGGCCCGGCTCAAGGCGAGCCTGGTGGCCGAGATCCGCGCCGCCGGGCTCGAGCCGCCACCGCTTTAGTCGCGCCCGGCCGCAAGTCGACGCTCGACCCGGTGCAGGGCGAGCGTGATGGCGAGGCCGGCGACCCCGACGAACGGGTAGAGCCAGCGCATCCCGGCCCAGCCGCCGGTCCACACCACCAGCGCGGCGATGATCGGCGGCCCAATGAACTGGCCGAGCGTGTTGCCCTGGACGATGACCCCGGTGACCGCGCCGAACTGGCGCCGGTCGGGCGCATGCAGCGGCACGCCGGCATAGGCCGCGCCGGCGATGAAGCTCGAAAACAACGCGAGCGGCACCGCGCAGGCGAGCCGGGTGACGGGCGAAACATCGGGCGCGAACACGCCCAATGGCAGCGTGCCGATCGCGACCGCCGCCGCGCCCAGCATCGACCAGCGTGGCAGTCCGCGCTGGATGAACCAGCCGCTCGAGGCCATGAACGGGATCAGGCTGGCAACGAACACCGCCGTCACCAGCGCCGCCGCGGTCGTCGAGAAGCCGAGTTCCTCGGCGAAGAACGTCGGCATCCACGCCATGATCGAAAAGTTGCAGACGCTCATGATGACGAACATCGCGGCGAGCAGCCATGGACCGGGCCGGGCCAGCGTCGCGCCAAGATCGACGAGCGTGAGGCGCTCGGCGCTCGCCCGGGCGTAGCCGAAGTCACCGCGCGGCACCCACACCAGGAACAGCGCGAGCAACGCCAGGATCAGGGCGATATTCGCGGCCCATAGCCCGCGCCAGCCGAGGAGGCCAAGGCCGAACGGCGCGATCAGCATCGCCGCGGTCATGCCGCACGGGAAATAGCTCGACAACAGTCCCAGTGCCGCGCGGCGGTCGCGCTCGGTGGCGGCGGCGGCGGCGATCGGGGTGCCGCCCACCAGGATCGCGAGGTAACCGATGCCCTCGACGAACCTGCCGAGCAGCAGGGCCACGAAACCGGGTGCCGTGCCGCCAAGGATGGTGCCGGCGAGCAGACAGAGGAAGCCACCCACCACGGTACGCCGATAGCCGATGCGGTCGGCGACAACGCCGCCGGCCGCGCCCGTCAGCGCACCGGCAAGGAACACGATCGAGGCGATCCAGCCGCCCTCGACCAGATCGAGGCCAAGCTCGGCGCGGAGGGCCGGCAGCGCCGGCGGCGCCTTGCCGACTTGCAGCGTGCCGGCGACGCTCGCCAAAAACACGGCGACCACGACTGGCCAGCGGGTCGCGGCAGCGCGTTCGGTCGGGGCGGCGGACGACATTGATAGCGAGGCGAGGGGAGGACGGGCGGCTATACTAGCTCGCGCGCGCGGCTGAGGTGCGAGGTGAATTCGATCGATCTTCAGGTTTCCGACGAGGTGCGGGCGGCGCTCGGCGCGGGCCGCGCGGTGGTAGCGCTCGAATCATCGCTGATCGCGCATGGGTTCCCGCGCCCCGACAACCTCGACCTTGCTCGCAGCCTCGAGTCCACGGTGCGCGCCCGCGGCGCGGTCCCGGCGACGGTCGCGCTGCTCGACGGTCGCGCCCGGATTGGGCTCGATTCGCGTTCGCTCGCGCGACTGGCGGAGGATACGGGCGTCGCCAAGTGCTCGGTCCGCGACCTCGCCTATCTGCTCGCGACCGGCAACAGTGGCGGCACCACGGTCGCGGCGACAGCGCGGCTCGCGGCCGCTGCCGGGATCGCGGTGTTCGCGACCGGCGGGATCGGCGGCGTGCATCGCGGCGGCAACCACCAGCTCGACGTTTCGGCCGATCTGGTCGAGTTCGCACGCGCTCCGGTCGCGGTGGTGGCGTCGGGCGCCAAGGCGCTGCTTGACCTGCCGGCGACGCTCGAAGTCCTTGAAACCCAAGGGGTTCCGGTTGTCGGCTATCGCACGAGCGAATTTCCCGCCTTCTACACGGCGGCGAGCGGCCTGACGCTGGCGCAGCGCTGCGACGATCTCGCGACGCTGGCGGCGGTCGTGCGAACCCATCTCGGGCTTGGCGCCGGGGGGATCCTGGTCTGCAACCCACCGCCGGCGGCCTTGGCACTGGCTCCGGCCGAGGTCGAAGCCCTGGTCGAAGCGGCGCTCGGCGAGGCGGCGTCCGCCGGCATCGTGGGCCCGGCGGTGACGCCCTACGTGCTCGCGGCGTTGGGGCGGCTTTCGGGCGGCCGGACCCGCGCCGTCAACCGCGCGTTGATCCTCGCCAACGCCGAGCTCGGCGCCGACCTTGCGGTCGCGCTCGCTTCGCCGGCGCGACCGGTCAGTCCTTCATCTCGCGGCGCCACTTGAACCAGCGCCGCTCGATCCTCTCGAGAAGGCCGTCCATCAACGACAGCACGACGATCAGGATGAGGGTCCAGCCGATCAGGCCGGCGGTATCGAACAACTGATTGGTGAGCATCATCTCGGCGCCGATGCCGGTGCCGGCGGCGATCGCCTCGGCGAACACGGCGATACGGCCCGAGAACGAGAGCGAGAGCCGGAGGCCCGAAAAGATGAACGGGGTCGCCGCCGGGATGATCAGATAGCGCAACAGGCCCGCCGTGGTCGGGCGCAGCGACTTGGTCATCTGGTAGAGCTCGAACGGCACCGCGCGCACGCCGTCGTAGGTGTTGAGCGCGGTGATCGGGAAGGTGACGATGAACATGAAGAACCAGACCCGGAGCTCCATGTTCTTGAACCAGATCACGCCCAACAGCACCCAGGTCAGGGCCGGTACGCCCATGATCAGCCGGATGAGCGGGCGGGCGATGAAATTGAAGCCGTTCGACATCGCCATCAGCACGCCGAACAGGATGCCGAACGAGGCCGATACCGCAAACCCGCCGAGGATCCGGATCAGGGTCTGGCCGACCGCCACGTAGGTGCCGTCGAGCGTCAGGATGTCCTGGAACTTGGCGATCGCGGTCGGGATGGTCGGGAAGATGTACTTGGGAATCAGGCCGCCGAAGAACTGCCACGCCAACAGGACCGCCGCGATGACGATCGCGGTGCCCAAGGTATCGCGCTGGCTGCCGATCCAGCGCACGTAGCGGCGGACGTCGGCGCTGACCGGAGCGGCCAGGGGTTTGGATGCGTCGCTGCTCATGGCGCCGGGTCGGGCATCATCCGAACGATTCGCTCTCGATATTGCGGAAGATATCGCTCCGCACCTGGTCGCGTTGAATCGCCCAGTCGGGGCGCTTGCGGATCTCGACCAGCTCGTGAGTCGAGATCACCCGCGCCGGCCTGCCGAGCACCAGCACGCGGGTGCCGAGTTCGAGCGCTTCGGTGATGTTATGGGTGACGACGATCGCCGCGGTCTGCGACTCGTTGATCAGCGCCATGCAATCCTGGCGGAGCTTGTGCGCGGTGACCTCGTCCAGGTGCCCGAACGCTTCGTCGAGCAGGATCACCTTGGGGTTGGTGACGAAGGCGCGCGCGATCGCGACGCGCTGGCGCATGCCGCCCGAGAGCTGGTGCGGATAGGCCTGCTCCCAGCCACCCAACCCGACCTTGGCCAGCCACGCTTTGGCCTGCGCGTAGCGGTCGTCCTTGGCAGCACCGGCGACCTCGAGCCCGATCGCGGCGTTGTCGATGACGTTGCGCCACGGCAGCAGCCGATCGGTCTGGAACACCGCCGCGAGCTTGCCGCGCATCTTCATGAAGTCGGCCGAAGGCGACAGCCCGTCGATCCGGATCGTGCCTTCGCTGGGCGGGTCGATCCCGAGCAACATGTTGACCAGCGTCGACTTGCCGCACCCGGTCTTGCCGCAGATGCAGACCACTTCGCCGGCGGCGACCGTGAAGGTGACGTCCTTGACGGCGGTGAACGGGTTGCCGTCGAGCCCCGACTCGAACACTTTGCGCACCGACTGAACGTCGACGACCGCAACCATTTCCGCCTCACCCCTCCCAAGGTCCGGCGTTACTTAGAAACAACGAAGGCGGACCGCAAGTGCGAAATCCGCCCTCGGCAGCCGACCGCCGGCGCGCGTCGCCGCGCGCCGATCTGCTCGGCTCTATTCTTCGTGAAAGATCCCGTCGTCCGGGATCTTGTCGATCATGCCGATCTCTTTGTACAGCTCGAATTCCTTCTTGAGCTGCGTCTTCAGGTCTTTGATCGGAATCCCGACCCACTTCATCTTGCGGCCGTGGAAACCGTCCTGGTACATGGCTTTGAAGATGAAGTCGTCGATATTGGCGCCGCCGGTCGCCTTGCCGCCCGAGATTTCGGTCTTGGGCGCCATCAGCTTTTTGGCTTCGGTGGGATTGGCCTCGACCACCTTCTGCACCTCGGCGAAGGTCGCGAGCAGGCCCTTGACCTTGCCCGGGTTGGCCTTGAGCCAATCGGCGTGAACCGTGAACACGAGGTACATCTCCTCGACGCCCAGCATCTTGGCGACATCCTTGTCCGGGAACGCGATCGGCTTGAACTTACCAGGGGCCTGGCTATCGAGCCGCGCCGCGAATTCGGCCGAGACCACAACCGCGTCGTAGTCGCCGCGATCCAAGAGCGCCGCCGCCTGCAAAATATCGACGTTCTCGATCTTGAGATCCTTGTCTGGATCCAGCTTGAGGTTCTTAAGGAGCGCCAGAACATAGGCGTGGATATAGGACGCCTTGGGCGAACCTAACGACTTGCCCTTGAGGTCGGCCATCGACTTGACCGGACCATCGGCTTTGGCCATTACCGCATAGGGATAGACCAGGGTACCGCCGACAATACGGACCGGGGTTCCCTTGTTGTAGTTGGCGGCGAGGTAGTTGACCCCCGAGACGTGCAGGCCGCTATAGACGTTGGTGTAGTAGTCGTTCAAGTACGCGGCGGCCGTGGTGCGCACGTTCCACTCGAGGTTCCAGCCGTTCTTCTCGTCGAGCTTCATGCCCTTGATGATCGGGATCGGCTGCGCACTCATCGACGGGCCCGGGAAGCTCACGCTCCCGAGCGTCGGCAACGACTGAGCGAGGCCGGCGCCGGCCGCGAACGCGGCTGCAGCGAACGTTGCCGCTGCCAGCACCAAGCGTCCCGCGAAGCCGCGGGCATTGAACTTAGTCATCGTGAAGTCCTCCCCTGTCGAACGACGCCAAACGCGAAGTATGCTAAGTGCGCGCTGGGGATGCGTCAACCGCGGGCGGCGTCAGGCGCCCGGCGGAAAGATGCGCGGGAACACCGGGTGACGCGGATCGTCCGGAAACGCGGCGCCGTCGGCGAGCCTGGGATCAGTATAGGGCTTGATGGTGCGGGCGGCGGTACGGACGGCGTAGGTCGCATCCTCGCCAGCGAAACGATAGCCGAACGCGCGCCGGCGCCGGGGCGTGGCGTTGCCGGGGGCGCCGTGCAGGAGCCAAAGACTGGCGACGATGGCGTCGCCCGGCTCGGTTTCGAAGCTCACGATGTCGTAGCTGCCGCGCTCTTTCGCCATGTCGGGGATCGGCACAGCGTCGGAATCGTCGGTCGTTGCCGTTTCGCCGTTCGCCCCGGTCAGGAACTTGTGCCGCTTGGGATCGCCCGTCGTCGTCGCGACGAAGCGTTTGCCCCACTTGTGCGAGCCGCGCACCCACTCGACCGCGCCCGAGTCGCGGGTCACGTGGTCGAGCGATATCCACATCCCGAGCGTCTGCCGGCCCTCGCACGGATTGCCTGGGATGTCCTGGTGCCAGCGTGTCTCCTGCCGGGCATAAGGCTCTTTCACCAGGACGAAGTCGTAGATCAGGTTGACGCGCTTGGCTCGCATGAAGCGCGCGGCGATCGCGCCGGCCGGCGATTCGAACGCGAGGCGCCGAAAGTCGGAATGGTCGACCCAGAGGTAGTTGTCGTAGGCGAAACGGCCGGGCACACCTTCGCCGCTCAAGTTGGCGCCGCGCGCGGTCGGACGATCGAGAATCTCGTCAACCCCGCGCGTCATGAGATCGACCCACTCCGGCGCGAACGCGCGCTTCAACAGAAAGAACCCGTGGCGCTCGTAGGCGGCGACGTCGGCCTCGGCCACGGCGGGTGCGAGCATCGTCGCCATCGTCATCTCCTCAGGCCGCCGCGGGCGGCCAGATGCGCAGGAACTGGTCGTGATCGGGCGGAAACGGATCGCCCGGTCTCAGACCGGGGTCGCGTTTGGGTTTAGGCCGGCCCGGCCCGCGCTCGGCGTAACGGGCATCGTCGCCGGCGAGCCGATAGACGATCGCCCGGCGGCGGCGGTCCGAGTTGTTGCCGTAGGCGCCGTGAACGGTCAGCAGGTGGTTGACGATGACGTCGCCGGGCTCGGTATCGAACGAAACGATGTCGTAGCGTTCGCGCTCGCCGTCGATATCCGGAAGCGCATCGAGCCCGTCACCGACCGCGTAGGCGCCGCCCTCGAACGGGCGCGCCGCAAACCAGCGGCCCCAGTGGTGCGAACCCTTGATCCACTCGGCCGCGCCCGATTCGCGCGTCACGCGATCGAGCGAAACCCACATGCCGCATACCTGGCGGCCGTCGACCCAGTTGTAGGGCTGATCGTGGTGCCAGGGCGTGAGCGCCGGGGTGTGCGGCTCCTTGACCAGCAGCATGTCCAAGAGAAACGTGACCTGACGCGAGCGCAATAACGCAGCGGTGATCGCGCCGATCGGCGAGTCCGTCGCCAGCGCGCGGAAATCGGCATCGTGCATCCACATGAAGAGATCGCGCCCGAACCGGCCGGGTGAGCCCGGTGGGTTGATCAGCTTTCCCTCGTCGGTTGGGTGGGCGAGGATGCGGTCGAGCGCGGCCTGCGTCCGTTCGACCCAGTCGGTATCGAGCATGCCGCGCAAGCACACGACCCCGTCCCGCTCGAACGCGTCGATCTCGGCGGGCGTGATCGGGCGCAGTGGGGCGCGGTTCACGAGCTCACGCGGCGCGCGGCCAGATCATCGGGAAGATGTGGTGGTCGGCGCGCGCTGGAAAATGCTCGCCGTCCTTCAAGCCGACCTCGATGTTGGGATGGATCGAGAGGAAGGTGTTGCGCACGGCGTAGGTCGCCTGCTCGCCGGCGAGCCTGAGGCCGATCGCGCGGCGGCGGCTGTCGGTCATGTTGCCGGGCGAGGCGTGGCAGGTGAGCATGTCGAAAAAGACCACGTCGCCAGCCTCGCACGGGAGCTCCACGATGTCGTAGCGCGACGGATCGGCGTCGATGTTGGGCATGTCCTCGAGTCCGACCGGACGCGTGCCCTGCTTGTTGCGGCCGGCGTAATTGGGATTGACCGCAGCATCGCCCGAGCCCTTGGGCTCGAACCGCCGGCCCCAACGGTGCGAGCCGCGGACCATGCGCATCGCGCCGCTTTCCCGCGTCACTTTGTCGAGTGCGACCCAGGCGCTGATCGACTGCGGCCCCTCGACCGGGTTACCGGGGCCGTCCTGGTGCCAGAGCGTGGGCTTGGGCGTATTCGGTTCCTTGACCGAAATGAAGTCGAACACCAGCGTCACCTGCTGGGCGCGCATCACCTGGGCGCCGACTGCGGCGGCCGGCGACTTGAACACGATCTCGCGGAACTTGTCGTTGACCGGCCATAGCCAGGTATCGAACACGTAGCGGCCCGGCTTCTTGCCCTTGTCGATGTCGATCGTGTACTGGCCGGGGTTGGTGAGCACCTCGTCGACCGCGGCCCGCATGTAGTCGAGCCACGCGCGGTCGAATACGTTCTTGACGATGATGACGCCGTCGCGAGCGAACTGCTCGATTTCGGTCTCGGTAATGGAACGCAGTGGGTTCGGGTTCAACGCGCCTCTCCTCCGTACGGTAGACGCCATTCTAGCGGTCCCGGCGGGCACCTGAGAACAGGCCGGCACGTTCGCCCGCGCCGAGGGCTCCGGGTGCTTGCAGCCGGCGCGTCAGGCGGCGCGCGGCCACATCATCGGGAAGTAGCGGTGCTTGGGATCGGCCGGGAAATGGTCGCCATCGCGCAAGCCCGGATCGGCGAGCGGCCGGATGTTAAGCTTGGTGTGGCGGACCGCGTAGGTCGCCTGCTCGCCGGCGAAGCGGAGCCCGAAGGCGCGACGCCGGCGCTCGGTATTATTGCCGCCGGCGGCGTGCACGGTCATCAAGTTATGGATGATGAAGTCGCCCGGCTCGGTGCCGACGGTGGCAACGCCGTAACGGGCCGGATCGGAGTCGATGTCCGGCATTTGGTAGAGGCCGTCGGGGCGCTGCTCGTCGTCGCCGCGGCCCGCGTAAGCCGCGTGCTTGTAAACGTTGCCCGAACCGACCGGTTCGAACGCCTTGCCCCATTTGTGCGAGCCGCCCGCGTAGCGCATGGCGCCGCTCTCGGGCGTCACGTGGTCGAGCGCGATCCACATGCTGCAGCTTTGCAGGCCTTCGACCGGATTGCCGGGCGCGTCCTGGTGCCACGCCGTGGTCTTGGGCGTATGCGGCTCTTTGACGGAGATGTAGTCGAACACCAGATTGACGCGCTTGGCTCGCATGAAAGTGGCAGCGATTTCGGGCGCCGGGCAATTGAACACCACGTCGCCGAACTTCTTGTTGTAGGTCCAGATCCAGGCGTCGAAGGTGAACCGCCCCGGCGTGCCGTCGTCGCCGGCGATCTCCATGCTCTGGGGTCCCGGGTGGGTGAGCACTTCTTCGACGGCTTCGCGCATGGCCTCGACCCAGTCCATGTCGAACAGGCCCTTGACCAGGAGGAAGCCGTCCTCCTCGTAACGGCGGATTTCGTCCTCGGTGATCGCCCGAAGCGGATATTTGTTCACGGGTCGCGCCCTCCGTCTGCCTACTGTCGGTCCCTCCCGGACCGGGTTAGAACCGTACGCGATTCCGCGTTCCTCGTCACGACCGTCGGTCGCGGCCGGCGGTAGTCTCAGTCGGTGCGGCCGTCGGGGCGGATCGGCAAGCAGACGAACTGCTTGCGCTTCAAGGTCGAGCAGGCGTCGCGAGCGGTATCCTCGGTGAACCCGACCAGGCGTGCGCGGAACAGGTCCTTGCCTTTTTCCGATGCCGTTTCGATTGCGACCCGGGCGCCGCGCAGGGCAGGAATCGCGTCGAACACGCGACTCGCCTCTTTCTCGGCCGAGGCCTGACGGCGGAAGGCGCCGACTTGCACGCTCCAGCCGCCGCCGGTCGCGGCCGGCGGCGTATAGGTTCGAGCCGCGGCAAGTGCGACGGCGAGACCGGGCCGGTCGTCGGTCTTGACGGTCCGTACTGGCTTAGCTTTGGCAGCGGTTGTGCGTGCCGGCACCGCCGCCGCGACGACCGTCGGAGCGGCCGTAAGGCCGAATACGCCGTCGAGCAGGATCCGCGTCTGTTCATCGCGGCCACGCGCCGAGTTGCCGCCCAAGACAACCGCGATCAGGCGACGGCCGTCGCGCTCGGTCGAGACGGCGATGTTGAAGCCCGAGGCGCGGGTGTAGCCGGTCTTGATGCCGTCGACGCC
>CAMDOQ010000078.1 GCA_945903685.1 Rhizobium sp. Q54 | reverse complement strand
ATCGGTGCCTCTACGGCGACGTCGGGGGTCGCGAGCGCCGCAACTAGCCGGTCGCGTTCGGCGTTCGAGAGGCGGAGCCGGCCCGCGACCTCGACGCCGACGTCGGCGCGATCGGCAAGCAGCGCCGCCAATCGGCGAAGCGGCCGCGCTGCAGCCGGCATTGTGCGATCGATGCGGCAGAGGAGCTCGAGCCGGTCGAAGTCATCGGCCTGTGGCAGCGCGACCGCGAGCACGCCCGATCCCGCCATCTGCCGGACGATCGCCGCCGGCGCCGGCGCCGCCAAAAGCTTCAGGAGTTCACCCGCGATCCGCTCGGCGGCGAGGCGGTCCATTCGCGGCGCCAAGCGCCGGCAGGCAGCCAGGTCAGCGGCGAGCGGCGGCGTCTTACCGTACCAGGCGGTGAAGCGGAAGAAGCGCAAGATGCGGAGATAGTCCTCGGCGATCCGCCCGGCGGCGGTGCCGATGAAGCGAACGCGGCCCGCCTTCAAATCGGCCAAGCCTCCGGTCGGATCGTAGAGCGCGCCGTCGGGCGCAAGGTAAAGCGCGTTCATCGTGAAATCGCGCCGCGCGGCGTCGGCCGCCCAGTCGTCCGTGAAGGCGACCTTGGCGCGCCGGCCGTAAGTCTCGACATCGCGCCTGAGTGTCGTGATTTCAAAGTGTCGACCGCGCGTCACCGCCGTTACGGTGCCGTGGTCGATCCCGGTCGGCACCGCCTTGATCCCGGCCGCGACCAATAGTGCCGTCACCCGATCGGGCGGATCGGGGGTCGCGATGTCGATGTCCTTGATCGCCCTGCCGAGCACGGCGTCGCGGACGCAGCCGCCGACGAACATGACGCGCCGACCGCCATCGGCGAGCGCCGCAATCACCGCCCGTGTCGCCGGGCGGGTCATCCACGGCTGCGGCGCGATCCGCCCGGCCCGTTTCACGCGCGGCCCGCTATTTCACTTCCGCCGGCGCCACCTTGCCGTCGACCACGCGCGGCGGCACGTAGACGCCCGTGCCCTTTTCGCCGGTTACGAGCCCGTACCCGATCACGGCGAGGGTGAAGAGCACGACCGAGGTCACGATCAACCAGGTCCACGGCGCGTCGCTCCACACTTTACCGACGGTCTTGGCTTCCTCGGCCTTGAGATGGACCCACCACGCGTAAACGCCGTAGAGCACGAACGGCAGCGCCAGCGACGCGGCAATCAGCAACACCCGTGTCATGGCGGCGCCCCGCGTAGCCGATGCGCGAGATTGACCAGCATGCCCGCGGTTGCGCCCCAGATGTAGCGGCTTTCGTAGGGCAGCACGTAGAACTGCCGCTCGACGCCGCGGAACTCGCGGGTGCCGCGCTGGTGGTTGGCAGGGTCGAGCACGAAGGCGAGCGGAACCTCGAACACCTCGGCGACCTCGAACGAGTCGGGCGCGATCGCAAAGCCCGGGCGTACCACGCCGACGACCGGCGTGATCGAGAACCCGGTTCCGGTTTCGTAGGTGTCGAGCCGCCCGGCAACATCGACAAAGTCGCGCGTCAATCCGATCTCTTCCTCGGTTTCGCGGAGCGCCGTTTCGACCGCGTCGCGATCGACCGGCTCGACGCGGCCGCCGGGGAAACTGATCTGGCCGGCATGGTCGGCGAGATGCGCGCTCCGCTGCGTCAGCAGAACCGTGGCGCCGTTCGCGTGCTCGACGATCGCCACCAGCACCGCGGCCGGTTTGAGGCTCGGGAAGCGTTCGCGGAGTAGGCCGCGTACGTCGGGATTGAGATCCCAATCGCCGCGGGTCGAGCCGCGGATGACGCCGGCGGTCCCGTTGACCGGCACCAGGCGCTCGACGATCGACTGTTTGAGGCTCATAGCGGCGGGAATTTCAAGATCACACGTCAGCCGGGCCGAGCGCGAAGAACGCACCGCGGCTCCAGACCCCGAACACGCGTTTGTTATCGACGGTTGCTTCTACACCCCGGTCAACCAGTTCATAGTAGACTGGGCGAGCGATCAACGCTTCGAGCCGGTCGCGGACATGGATATAGGGCGTCGGTTCGCCGGTTTGCGGGTTGTGGGCAACGCGGATCGGATGATCGGGCCCGGCGCTGACGAGGTCATCAAGGTTGGTGCGAAAGGTGAGTTCTTGCTGAGGTCCGGCGACCGTCGCGTTCACCTCCACCGCCACGAACGGGACATCGTCGACCCGCACCAAACAACGCTCGACCGGCGTCACCAGATAGTAATTCCCGTCGCTTTCGCGGCGCAGAACCGAGGCGAACAGCTTAGCCAGCGGTTTGCGACCGATCGGGGAGCCGTGGTAAAACCACGTGCCGTCGCGTGCAATCCGCATATCGATATCGCCGCACAGGGCGGGCATGGTTTCCCCGCCGGGTTTCGTGGCGCCCAATCGTGTAAAATCGGTCGCCGAAGCGGTCATGCCCGGACGGTCGCGGGTTGCTGCGGCCATGACCAAAACGCCATCATCAGGGTCCGTGGAGGTTGCCAGTGACTATATCCGAAGTATCGCCGACGACGCACCACGCCGCCAGCGACGCCGCCGCCCTGTTGTCCGAGGTCGAGCGGCTCGGGACCCGGCTGGCGAGCGTGCGCGAGCGCATCGGACGGGTCATCTTCGGCCAGCGCGACGTCGTCGACCAAACCTTGATCACGATCTTGGCCGGCGGCCACGCGCTCCTGATCGGCGTCCCCGGCCTCGCCAAGACGCGACTGGTCGAGACCCTGGGTGTCGTGCTCGGTCTATCGGCTAAGCGCATTCAGTTCACCCCCGACCTGATGCCGGCCGACATCACCGGTTCGGAAGTTCTCGAAGAGACCGAAAGCGGCAAGCGCACGTTCCGGTTCATTCCGGGTCCGGTGTTCTGCCAGCTGCTGATGGCCGACGAAATCAACCGTGCGAGCCCGCGCACCCAGTCCGCGCTTCTGCAGTCGATGCAGGAGAAGCAGGTCTCGGTCGCCGGCGAGCGTCACACGCTGCCGGCGCCGTTCCATGTGCTGGCGACCCAAAACCCGCTCGAGCAAGAGGGCACTTATCCCCTGCCCGAGGCTCAGCTCGACCGCTTCTTGATTCAGGTCGATGTCAGCTATCCTGACCTCGATGCCGAACGGCGCATGCTGATCGCGACCACTGGCGCCGACGAAGAACCGCTCGGCGAAGTGATGTCAGCGGCCGACCTCATGATGGCGCAACGACTGATCCGCCGCATTCCGGTCGGCGAGGCGGTGGTGGAAGCGATCCTTAAGATCGTTCGCGCCGGCCGCCCCGAAACCGGCGCCAGCGAGGAGATTCGCAAGCTCGTGGCCTGGGGTCCCGGCCCGCGCGCGAGCCAAGCGCTGATGCTGGGGATCCGGGCGCGCGCCCTGCTCGACGGACGTCTGGCGCCCTCGGTCGATGACGTGCTCGCGCTGGCGCAGCCGACGCTCCGCCACCGCATGGCGCTCACCTTCGGCGCCCGCGCCGACGGCGTGGCGATCGGCGACGTCATCGACCGGTTGTGCGAGCCGCTCCGCTGACCGGCGACCCGGGATCGCGCGCATGACCGCCGCGCCCGCCGCCTCCGCGGCGACCGCGCGCCAGCGCGCCGAACTGTTGGCGGCGTCGTTCCCGCCGCTGATGGTCGCGGCCGAGCGGGTAGCCTCGACCGTAGCGCAAGGCGTGCACGGCCGCCGCCGGGTTGGGAGCGGCTACGCTTTTTGGCAGTTTCGCCAGTACCAGCCGGGCGACCCTTCGACCCGGATCGACTGGCGGCAGTCCGCAAAAACCCAGCGCCTCTTCATCCGCGAAACCGAGTGGGAAGCGGCCCAGAGCGTGTGGCTGTGGTGCGATTCCTCGGCCTCGATGGACTACCGTTCGACCCATGCGCTGCCGACCAAGCACGAGCGCGCCATGGTGCTGATGCTGGCGCTCGCCTCGCTGCTGGTCCGTGGCGGCGAGCACATCGCGCTGTTGGGCCGCGACCGTGTCCCCTACACCGGCCAGAATGCGATGCTGCGGCTGGCCGAGACCCTGATCCGGATCGGCCGAGCCGACCTCAGCGTGCCGCAGCCGGTCCGGATCCCACGCCATGCCCGCGTCGTCCTGTTCGGCGATTTTCTCGCCCCGCTCGGCGAGGTCGACGGGCTGGTACGCGCCTATGGCGCCGACGACGTCGACGGTCACCTAGTCCAGATCCTCGATCCGATCGAAGAAGAATTCCCGTTCGCCGGCCGCACCGAGTTCCGCGGCTTCGAGGACGAAGGCCACGTCCTGCTCGATCGCGTGCAAACCGTGCGTGCCGACTATCTCGACCGCCTGCGCGAGCACCGCCGGGGCTTATCCGATATCGCCCGCGCCGCCGGATGGACGTTTCTGCCGCACCGCACCGACCGATCGCCGCAAACCGCGCTCCTCGCACTCTACCAGGGTATGTCCGATGACTGGCGCTGAGCGCGCGACCCGACCCGTGGCGGCGCCATGCTGACGCTCGGCGCGCTCGCGTTTCTGAGCCCGTGGATTCTCGCGGCGCTGGCCGCGATACCGCTGATCTGGTGGCTGCTCAAAGTGACGCCGCCCTCGCCTCAGCGGATCGCGTTTCCGGCGGTGCGGCTGCTGTTCGGTCTCCGATCCCCCGAACAAACGCCGGCGCACATGCCGCTCTGGTTGCTGATCCTGCGCCTGGCCCTGGCGACGATCGCGATCATTGCCCTCGCCCACCCACTGCTCAACCCGGCCGCCAAGCTTGCCGGCAGCGGCCCGCTCGTCATTGCCGTCGACGACGACTGGTCCGCCGCGGCGCGCTGGAAAACACGCGAGGAAGCGCTCGCCGAATTGCTGGCCGATGCCGAGCGGCGCAACCGCCCGGTCAAGTTGATCACCACCGCGCCGTCCGAGGACGGCGCCCGCCAGCGCACCGCCGGTCTCCTCAACATTGCCGATGCGCGCAAGCAGGTGCAGGCGCTGAAGCCGAAGCCGTGGCCGACCGACCGGCGTGCGGCCGCCGCTGGTATTGCCGGGATCGAGGGCGGGGCCGAAGTGGTGTGGCTCACCAACGGTCTCGCCGGCGACGAAGATGCGTTCGGCGCTGCGTTGGCGCGGCTGGGACCGGTGCGTGCCCTGGTTGACTCAACGTTCGATCTTCCGCTCGTGCTCAATACCCCAAAGACCGACGGCGCTTACCTCGGCATCCGCGCCCGGCGCGGGGATGACGTCGGCGAGCGCGACATCTGGGTGCGGGCAAGCGGCGAGGACGGCCAACTGATCGCCCGCGAGCGGCTCAAGTTCGCGCGCGGCGCCATCGCGGCCGACATCGATCTCAACCTGCCGAGCGAAGCCCGCAACAAGATCGTCCGGCTCGATATCGAAGGCGAACGTTCGGCCAGCACGGTGGTGCTGCTCGACGAGCGGTGGCGCCGCCGCCCGGTCGGGCTGATCGCGGGCGATGCCACCGAAGCGTCGCAGCCTTTGCTCTCGAGCCTGTTCTACCTCGAGCGGGCGCTCGAACCGTTCGCCGAAGTCCGCTCCGGTACGCTCAAGGACCTGATCGATCAGGAACTCGCGGTCCTGGTGGTGAGCGACGTCGGACAGATCATCGGGCCCGAACGCGACAAGCTGGTGGCCTGGCTCGATAAAGGCGGCGTGCTGATCCGCTTCGCCGGCCCCAAGCTCGCGCTCAACGTCGACGACTTGGTTCCGATCAAACTTCGGGGCGGCGGCCGTACCATCGGCGGCGCCATGGCGTGGGCAACGCCGGCCAAGCTCGCGGCGTTCCCGGAAGCGAGCCCGTTCTACGGCCTTGCCGCGCCCGACGACATCGCCGTCAACCGTCAGATTCTGGCCGAGCCAGCGCTCGATCTCGCCGAGAAGACGTGGGCGCGGCTGGCCGACGGCACGCCGCTCGTTACTCACTCCGCGCGCGGCCGCGGCCGTATCGTCCTCTTCCACATTACCGCCAATCCGGATTGGTCGAACTTGCCGCTCTCGGGTCTGTTCGTCGAGATGCTGCGGCGTGTGATTGCGCTCTCGCACGGCGTGACCGGCGCCCAAGGTAACGTTGCGCTGCCGCCGCTCGCGACGCTCGACGGCTACGGCAAGCTCGCAGCACCGCCGCCGGCGGCGCAAGCGGTACAACTCGCCGAGATCGCGACCGCCAAGGTCGGACCGCAGCATCCGCCCGGCTACTACGGACAGCCCGACTCGCGCCGCTCGATCAACCTTGGGCCGGCGGTCGCTGACTATCGCGCAATCGGCCCGCTGCCCTCGGGCGTGAGCCGTGCCGCGTACGGTCGCACGCCAGAACTCGATTTGAAGCCGTGGCTGCTCGGGATCGCCCTCGTGCTCGCGCTCGCCGACATTGTCGCGAGCCTCTGGCTCCGCGGCTTGCTGATCCCAACGGCGGTCCGAGCCGCCGGCGTGATCGCGCTGCTGGTCGCCGTAGCCGGCGCCCCGGCCGCGTTCGCGCAACCGGCCAGCGACAAGTTCGCGCTCGAGTCGTCGCGCGAAACTCACCTCGCCTACGTCAAGATCGGTGTCGCCGAGCTCGATGCGATCACGCGCGCCGGCTTGGTCGGATTAGCTGACGTCCTCAACAAGCGTACCTCGGTCGAACCCGGTCCGCCGGTCGGGGTCGACATCGAACGCGACGAGCTTGCGTTCTTCCCCCTGCTCTACTGGGTGGTCGACGAACGTCAGCCGGCGATGAGCAAGACCGCCCAGGCCAAGGTCGACCGCTATCTGAAAACCGGCGGCATCGTGCTGTTCGATACCCGCGACCAGGGTACCTCAACGCCGACCCTCGGCGGCAGCGGCGGCGGCTCGATGGCCAAGCTCCGCCAGATTCTGCGGCTGCTCGACCTGCCGCCGCTCGCAGTGGTGCCCGAAGATCACGTGCTCGCGCGTTCGTTTTACTTGATGACCGAGTTTCCGGGCCGCTGGGCCAGCGGCAAGGTGTGGGTCGAGCGCCTGGGCGGCGGCGTCAACGACGGCGTCTCGTCGGTCATCATCGGTTCGAACGACTGGGCCGCGGCGTGGGCGATCAACGACGAAGGCCGACCGATGGCAGCGGTCGTGCCCGGTGGCGAACGCCAGCGTGAGATGGCCTACCGGTTCGGCGTCAACCTCGTGATGTACGCGCTGACCGGCAACTACAAAGCCGACCAAGTCCACATCCCGGCGATCCTCGAGCGGCTCGGGCAGTAAACGCGATATGACCAACGTCACCGACATCGTGTTCACGCCGTTCGTGCCGTGGCTGCTATGGCTTGCGCTCGCACTCCTCGCCGCGCTCGCCCTGGCTTACGCTGGGTACCGGCGCGCGCCCGGGACCGGCTGGCGCGGAGTCGCGATCGCGGCGCTCCTGCTCGGCCTTGCCGACCCGACCTTCGTCCGCGAAGAACGCGACCTGTTGCCCGACATCGTCACGGTCGTTCTCGACGAAAGCCCGAGCCAGTCGATCGGCGATCGGCTGAAAATGGCCGAGCAGGCGGTCGCCACCCTCGAAGCCAAGCTCGGCAAGCAGAAAGATCTCGAAGTCCGCGTGATTCGGGCCGGCAAGGTCGATGCCAACGCTCTGGTCGGCCGCGAGGGCCAAGGCACCCGACTTTTCACCGCCTTATCCGACGCGATCGCCGACGTTCCGCGCGAGCGCGTGGCCGGCTCGATCTTCGTCACCGACGGCCAGGTCCACGACATTCCCGGCGACAGCGCCTGGCGTCTGGGCGGCCCGCTCCACGTGCTCCTCACCGGCAGTCCCGACGAGCGCGACCGCCGGCTCGTGGTCGAGCAGGTCCCGACCTACGGGATCGTTGGCCGCAAGCTCGAACTCCGGGTTCGGGTCGAGGACGACGCAGTGCCGGCCGGAAGCCGCGCCAATGCGCGGGTCATGCTCCGGCTCGACGGCGGCGACGCGGTCCCCTACTCGGTCCCGGTCGGAACCGCGCGCGTCATCCCGTTCGAGCTCGATCACGGCGGCCAGACCGTGGTCGAAATCGAGGTCGATCGCGGCGCCCAGGAGCTCACGCTCGACAACAACCGCGCCATCGCCACCATCAACGGCGTGCGCGACCGCCTGCGCGTCCTGCTGGTTTCGGGCGAGCCGCATCCGGGCGAGCGGACCTGGCGCAATCTGCTCAAAGCCGACCCTTCGGTCGACCTCGTCCATTTCACGATCCTGCGTCCGCCGGAGAAGCAGGACGGCACGCCGGTCCGCGAGCTGTCGCTGATCGCGTTCCCGGTCCGCGAATTGTTCGAGCTCAAGCTCAAGGAGTTCGACCTGATCGTATTCGACCGCTACCACCGCCGCGGCATCATCCCGCTCGCCTATTACACCAACATCGTCGACTACGTGCGCGGCGGCGGCGCGCTGCTCGAAGCGGCCGGACCGCAATTCGCGGGCCCGCTCTCGCTCTACCGGACGCCGATATCGCAATTGCTGCCGAGCGAGCCGACCGGCGCCGTGTTCGAGCGCGGTTTCAAGCCGATGCTGACGTCGGTGGGGCGCCGCCATCCGGTGACCACGGCGCTGCCCGGCGGCGATCCCGACCGGCCGGAATGGGGCCGCTGGTTCCGCATGGTCGAGGTCAACGCCGATCGCGGCAACGCGCTCCTGAGCGGCGTCAACGAGAAGCCGGTCCTGGTGCTCGACCGGGTCGGCAAGGGTCGGGTCGCTCAGCTCCTCTCCGATCACGCCTGGCTGTGGACCCGCGGCTACGAAGGCGGCGGGCCGCAAGCCGAGCTGTTGCGCCGGCTCGCCCACTGGCTGATGAAGGAGCCCGATCTCGAGGAAGAGCAGATCCGGGCGTCCACGACCGGCAACCGCATCGAGATCGAACGCCGCAGCCTCTCGCCCGAGGACCGCTCCGTCACACTGACGAAGCCGAGCGGCGCCAAGGAAACGCTGGCGCTCGGCACCGCTAAGGACGGTGCCGCCCGCACCACGATCGCCGTCGACGAGATCGGCCTTTATCGACTGGACGACGGTAATAAGAGCGCGGTCGCAGCGGTCGGTTCGGCCAACGCACTCGAGCTCTCGGACGTCCGCTCGACCGACAAGTTCCTGGCCCCGCCGGTCAAGGCGTCAGGCGGTTCGATCGTTCGGCTGGCGTCGCGCGCCGTCCCCGACGTTCGCCGCATCCGCCCCGGGCAGGACTCGGCCGGACCCGGCTGGATCGGCCTGGTGCGGAGCGGCAGCTACGTCATCACCGGGGTGAGCCAATTGCCGCTGATGCCGCCCTACCTCGTCCTCATTCTGGTCGTGGGTGCGTTGGCGCTCGGCTGGCGACGCGAAGGCCGCTAACCGGCGCCGAGCTCGGCCGGCGGCCGTACCGCAGCCGCAGCCCGCGAAACCGGACCCAACGGCTGCGCCGGCGGCGCTACACGGCTTCGGATCATGATGCGCTCGGGTTCGACCGGCAGCGGCAGCACGAGGCCGAGCGGCGCCCCGGCGACGAAACCGAAACGGCGGTAAAAGTCCGGCTCGCCCGACACCACCACCGCCTCGATGCCAGCGCGATCGACCAGCGCGAGCCCGGCCTCGACCATGGTCGCACCGAGCCCGCGATGGCGCCACGCCGCCGCGACCGACAGCGGCCCCAGTAAATAGACCGAGGCGTATCCGGCGAGCGCGACTGGCCAGAAGCGAAGGGTCGCGACGATGGCGCCCGCAGCGACCGCGACTTGGCACACCGGGAACGCCTGGCCGCCGGGCGCCCGCAGCGAATAGACGCCGCGTTGGCGGCGGTTCGAGCTGAAGCCCAAATCGAGCAAGCATTCGATCGCTGGGTCGTCGGCAGGCTGTTCGAGCCTCAAGCTAACGTCGGTCATCTGGTTATCCCTCGCGCGGTCGGAACCGCGGTATCGACATCGGCCGGCGGGCGCCGGCATCGGTTGACGGTCAGGCGGCAGCGATCGCCGAAGCAGATGCTTCGGCGGCTACGCGCGTCGTCGTCGGAGACGCGTCGGGACGAGGGATAGGCCCCGGGATGTCATGGCGGACACATAACACAAACCCGCGTACGGCCCAAGCGGTGTCGGCGTGCCGACTGGACGCTTGTCGGCGATTACCCTAGCTTTCGACAGCAGCAAACGCAGGGAGCGGGGGCAACAATGTTCTACGAGATCGGCAAAAAGCACGGGCTGCCGCACGACCCGTGGAAGAGTTGCGTCGTCCCCCGACCGATCGGCTGGATCTCGACCCTGAGCGCAGCCGGCGTCCCCAACCTGGCGCCGTTCAGCTTCTTCAATGGCTGCGGCGATTTTCCCCCGCACGTCATGTACGCCCCGCTGGGGCGCCACCAGGACGGCGGCTTCAAGGACAGCCTCGTCAACGTCGAGGCGACCAAGGAATTCGTCGCCAGCATGTGCACGTCCGACTTGCGCGAGCCGATGAACGTAACCTCGCGGCATGTCGCGCGCGGGGTCAACGAGTTCG